>JAIPDD010000019.1 GCA_021737875.1 Sulfuritalea sp. | reverse complement strand
GCCATCATTGACGAGCAACACCGCTTTGGCGTTGCGCAGCGCTTGGCGTTGCGCAACAAGTTGCAACACGATGCGATGGAGCCCCATCTCTTGATGATGACGGCGACCCCGATTCCCCGCACCTTGGCGATGAGCTACTACGCCGACTTGGATGTCTCAACACTGGACGAACTGCCCCCGGGTCGCACGCCCATCGTCACCAAGGTGGTACACGAGGCCAGGCGCCACGAAGTCATTGAGCGCATTCGCGCCCAAGTGGCCCAAGGTCGGCAGGTGTACTGGGTGTGCCCGCTCATTGAAGAAAGCGAAGTGCTTGATTTAAGCAACGCCACCGAAACCCACGCCGAACTCAGCGCCGCGCTCCACAGCCCTGACGCACATTACGCTGTTGGGCTTTTGCATTCGCGCTTAGCCCCTGACGAAAAAAAGGCCGTGATGGCGGCTTTTGTCCAAGGGCACACCAGCGTGTTGGTCAGCACCACAGTGATTGAAGTCGGGGTGGATGTGCCCAACGCCTCGCTGATGGTGATAGACCATGCAGAGCGTTTTGGGCTCTCGCAGCTGCACCAGTTGCGCGGTCGGGTGGGGCGCGGTGCTGCGGCCTCGGCGTGTGTGTTGCTCTATTCCAGTGGCGATGCGCCGCGCTTGGGTGAAGCTGCGCGTGAAAGACTCAAAGCCATGAGCGAGACCAACGATGGTTTTGAAATCGCGCGGCGTGATTTAGAAATTCGCGGACCTGGCGAGTTTTTAGGGGCACGCCAATCGGGCGACGCCATGCTGCGCTTTGCCAACTTGGACGAAGACCAAGCGCTCTTGGAATGGGCCCGCAAAGAAGCCCCCCTACTCATGGACAGCCAACCCGCTTTGGCGCACAAACACATCCATCGTTGGCTGGGAACCAAGGCCGAATTTTTAAAAGCTTAGACGGGATAATGCAGACATGACACTGACTGAACTCAAATACATTGTTGCCGTTGCGCGCGAGCGGCATTTTGGCAAAGCGGCCGATGCGTGTTTTGTCTCACAACCCACGCTCTCGGTGGCGGTGAAAAAACTCGAAGAAGAGTTAGACGTCAAACTCTTTGAGCGCAGCGCCAATGAGATTACCGTGACCCCGCTGGGCGAAGAGATCGTGCGCCAAGCCCAAAGCGTGTTGGAGCAAGCCGCCAATATCAAAGACATTGCCAAGCGCGGCAAAGACCCCTTGGCTGGCGCTTTAAAACTCGGCGTGATTTACACGATTGCGCCCTATTTGCTCCCTGACTTGGTTCGCCAAGTGATCACCCACTTGCCGCAGATGCCCTTGATGCTTCAAGAAAACTTCACTGTGAAGTTGCTCGAGATGCTGCGCACCGGGGAGATTGATTGCGCTATTTTGGCCGAGCCGTTTCCGGATGCGGGCTTGGCCGTCGCGCCGCTGTATGACGAACCTTTTTTTGCCGCTGTTCCCATGCAACACCCTTTGGCCAAACTCAGCAGTGTGACCACCGAAGCGCTCAAAAGCGAAACCATGCTCTTGCTCGGCAGCGGCCACTGTTTTAGAGACCACGTTTTAGAAGTGTGTCCAGAATTTGCCCGCTTCTCCAGCGATGCCGAAGGCATTCGTAAAAGTTTTGAAGGCTCGTCCTTAGAGACCATCAAACACATGGTCGCCGCGGGCATGGGTATCACGCTGGTGCCGCGCTTGAGCGTTCCAGCCCAGGCTTTGGAGCCGAGCAAACGCCGCCGCGACGATGCGTTTGTCAAATACCTGCCCGTGCAAGACGGCAAAGGTGTGCCTCCGCCCACGCGCCGTGTGGTGCTGGCGTGGCGGCGCAGCTTCACGCGCTATGAGGCCATCGCCGCTTTGCGCAACGCGGTGTACGCTTGCGAACTTCCCGGCGTGACGCGTTTGTCCTAGCGCTTCAATGCCCATGACCGCTGGCCGCTTTTCGCTCTACCTGGATTTGATTCGTTGGAGCCGCCCCGCAGGCTGGCTCTTGCTTTTGTGGCCCACGTGGAGTGCGCTGTGGCTAGCCCAAGGCGGCTTTCCGGGCTGGCATCTGTTGGTGGTGTTCACCTTGGGAACTGTGCTTATGCGCAGTGCGGGTTGCTGTATCAATGATGTGGCGGACCGCGCGTTTGACCGCCACGTCAAGCGCACCGCCGAGCGCCCCGTAACCAGTGGAAAAGTCAGCGTGCGCGAAGCCTTGACCTTAGGCGCGGTATTGGCTGTATTGGCCTTTGGTTTGGTACTGACTACCAACACCGTGACCATTGCCTGGTCCTTTGCTGCTTTGGCCGTCGCCTTGGTGTATCCCTATGCCAAACGCTTTATCGCGATGCCGCAGGCGGTCTTGGGCGTGGCCTTTAGCTTTGGAATCCCCATGGCGTTTGCTGCCGTGCGGTCTGAAATTCCTTTGGAAGCGTGGTTGCTTTTGCTGGGAAATTTGTTTTGGGTTTTGGCCTACGACACCGAGTACGCCATGGTCGACCGCGATGACGATTTGCGCATTGGCATTCAAACCTCGGCCATTACCTTGGGCCGCTTCGATGTGGCCGCCATCATGCTTTTTTACGCGTTGTATTTAGGTGTTTGGGCGGGGGTGCTGGCGCGGTTGGCCACCAACGGCTATTTCTTGGCGGGCCTGGCCCTGGCCGCAGCCCAAGCGGTGTGGCATTTTTTCTTGATCCGCAAGCGCAGCCGCGACGGCTGCTTCAAGGCATTTCGGCTCAACCACTGGGTCGGCTTGGCCGTCTTTGCCGGCGTCGCATTCAGCGTGGGGTTTTAACTGTTTTTGCAGTGTGCGTTTTTTACGCGCCAAAAATGCGCGCCAGCCGAATGCCAAAGCCTTGAATCCACGGCGCCACATAGCGCAGGCGTGGTCGGCGCGCTTCAGATGCAGCAATGATTTTTGCCACGATAGAGCGGGTATCGCGGGCCTCTAAAAAAGCAAAGGTTCGCTTTTCCTTGGCTTTCATGGCCTGGGCCTGGGCATGAAAATACGAAGTCGCGCCCATCCATTCGTATTTGCGATCCGTCATGGATTGGTTAAAGCCGGTGTGAATGGCGCCGGGCTCAATCACTGCGATTTGCACGTTTTTCCCCAGCTGGTCCATCTCTGCACGCAAGCCAGCAGCTGCCGCCGAAAGCGCAAATTTGGTCATGGAATAAGGCATCAAAAACGGCATGGGCAAGCGCCCGGCAATGGAACTGATAAACAGCACCGTTCCGCTTTGGCGGGCAATCATGCCTTTGAGCGCCACCTGGGTGAGCTCCAAAGTGGCAAAAACATTGACTTCAAACACCTTGCGGATGCGGTTGACGTCCACCTCTGCCAGCGAGCCCGACTCCCCCAGCCCTGCGTTGTTAATCAAAACATCGATAGGCCGGTCCAAGAGCAGCGCCCGGTCAGCGGCGTCGGTGATATCGAGCTTGAACACCTCCAAGGCCTGCGCGCGCTGGACGCACTCGGCTCGCAATGCATCGGCTTGTTCTGCGCTAAACGTTGTCGCCAGCACCGTGTGGCCCCGCGCTGCCAAAGCAAACGCTGCATCGCGTCCAATACCCGTGCCTGCTCCGGTGATAAGAATGGTTTTTCGCATAGGGCTTCAGGGTGAGGCAAGTGAATTGGCACTTTGGTCAAGAAGACGCCACTTTAGCGCAGCGCCAGGGCGTCAAGCCTTTAGAGCTGGGTTGCACCGTAAAATCGGCGACATGCTCTCTGTCAAAACCGAACTTCTTGAAGCTTTAGCCACGGCTTTAGAACAGCTCTCACCAGGCGCAGGCTCCAAAGCCGCTTTTGAATCCCCCAAAGTCGCCGCGCATGGTGACTTTGCGATTACGGCGGCCATGCAGCTGGCCAAGCCGCTGCAGCGCAACCCCCGCCAACTCGGCGAACAATTGCGCGAGGGCTTGTTGGCCGCGCCGGTATTTCAACAATGGGTTCAAGACATTGAGATTGCCGGCCCTGGCTTTATCAATATTCGCCTCAAGCCCGCCGCCAAACAAGAAACCGTTCGCGAAGTTTTGGCGGCCAAAGCGTGCTTTGGCTACCAAAAAGAAAACGGCCAACGCCTCTTGGTGGAATTTGTATCCGCCAACCCCACAGGCCCGCTGCACGTCGGCCATGGCCGCCAGGCCGCTTTGGGTGACGCGATTTGTAATTTGTTTGCAACCCAAGGCTTTAACGTTTACCGTGAGTTTTATTACAACGATGCGGGCGTCCAAATTTCCACCTTGGCCAGCAGCACCCAATTGCGTGCCCAAGGCTTTAAGCCGGGCGATGACTGTTGGCCCGTCGATCCGGAGAACCCCGCAAGCAAAGCGTTTTACAACGGCGAATACATCGCCGATATCGCCACCGATTTTTTAGCCAAAAAAACTGTTCAATCCGACGACCGCAGCTTCACCGCCAGTGGCGATGTCGCTGACCTCGACAGCATTCGTCAATTTGCAGTGGCGTATTTGCGCCATGAGCAAGATTTAGACTTGAAAGCTTTCTCAGTAGCGTTTGACAATTACTACTTAGAGAGCAGCTTGTACACCAGCGGCCGCGTAGACGCCACGGTTCAAAAACTCCAAGCCGCAGGAAAAACCTACGAACAAGACGGCGCCTTGTGGCTTAAGACGACCGAGTATGGCGACGACAAAGACCGCGTTATGAAAAAAGGCGACGGCAGCTTTACCTACTTTGTTCCTGATGTGGCCTACCATATTGCCAAGTGGGAACGTGGCTTTACCAAGGTCGTCAACATCCAAGGCACCGACCACCACGGCACCATTGCACGCGTACGGGCGGGCCTGCAAGCCGCAGGCGTTGGCATCCCTGAAGGCTACCCCGACTACGTTTTACACACCATGGTTCGCGTGGTCCGCGGTGGCCAAGAAGTCAAAATTTCCAAACGCGCTGGAAGCTACGTCACGCTGCGCGACTTGATCGAGTGGACCAGTGCCGATGCGGTGCGCTTCTTCTTGCTCAGCCGCAAACCCGATACCGAATACACCTTTGATGTGGATTTGGCCGTCGCTAAAAACAACGACAACCCGGTGTACTACGTTCAATACGCTCACGCACGTATTTGTTCCGTCTTGAGCGCCTGGGGCGGTGCAACCAGCCAATTGGAATCGGTCGATTTAAGCGCCCTCCAAAGCCCCCAAGCCCAGGCGCTGATGTTGCTTTTGGCCAAGTACCCCGCCATGCTGAGCGCCGCCGCACACGACTTCGCGCCCCACGATGTCACTTTCTATTTGCGCGAACTCGCCGCTTGCTACCACAGCTACTACGACGCCGAGCGCATTTTGGTCGATGACGAAGCGGTCAAATTAGGCCGGCTTGCCTTGGTAGCGGCCACAGCGCAGGTGTTGCACAATGGACTGGCGGTCTTGGGCGTAAGCGCTCCGCAAAAAATGTAACAGGGGAATCAAACGATGCACAAACAACACGGCGGCACGATTTTGGGATTTATTTTGGGCTTGGTCACTGGCTTGGCCGTTGCCTTGGGTGTGGCGGTGTACGTCACCAAAGTGCCCTTGCCTTTTTTAAGCAAAGGCCAAACCCGTAGCGCTGACCAAAATGAATCGGAAACCAAGAAAAACAAAGACTGGGATCCCAACGCGCTGATCGCCAACAAACCCGCGCCCAAAACCCCTGCTGAGCCCGAGCCCACAAACGCTTCCGAGCCGGCTGCCAAAGCGCCCCCACCGGTTCCCGCCGAAACCCGCCCTGACACCAAACCCGCAGCAGCGGCCACCCCAGAAGCCAAGGCCGCGACCAGCGCAGACCCCATAGGCGCTTTGGCAAAAGCCAAAACTGCTGCGCCTGAAGCGCCTCAAATTAGCTTTTATGTGCAAGTCGGGGCATTTAGAACACCCGATGACGCAGAGCGCCACCGTGCCAAACTCGCCTTAAAGGGCGTGGACGCCAAAATCACCGAGCGCGAACTCTCTGGTCGCCCGGTCTACCGCGCCCGTGTAGGGCCGTTTGAGAAGTTGGAAGACGCAGAAAGCGCCAAAGACAAAATGGACAAACTCGGAATTGAAACGGCTTTGGTCAAAGTCCAACGCTAAATTTTTTTGAACCCACTGAACTTACCCGTATTTTGGAAACGACCATGACCCTCCGTCGCCGCACATTTTCTCAAGCTGCCGCTGCAGTTGCAGCAACCGCTGTTCTGCCCCGCCTTGCCAACGCCCAACTTAAGGGCCCTGTGGCAGGAACCGACTACCAAGTTTTAGAAACCCGCGCCAGCGTGGAAGCCCCGGCTGGGAAAATCGAAGTGGTGGAGTTCTTTTGGTACAGCTGCCCCCATTGCAACTCTTTTGAACCGACGCTGAACCAGTGGGTTAAAAAACTCCCCAAAGACATTGCGTTTCGACGCGTTCCGATTGCATTCAACGACACCTTTGTGCCCCAGCAACGCCTTTACTACACCTTAGAGGCCATGGGTTTGCTCGACAAATTGCACGCCAAAGTCTTTGCAGCGATTCACGTCGAAAAAAACAAACTTGCAACCGGCGAAGCGATTGTGGAGTGGGTCGGTAAAAACGGCGTTAACCAAGCCAAGTTTTTGGCGCAGTACAACGGCTTTGCTGTGGTCACCAAAGCGCAGCGGGCCTCTCAGCTCCAAAACGCCTACAAAGTCGAAGGCGTCCCTGCCCTTGGCGTTGCTGGGCGGTTTTACACCGATGGCAGCATGGCCCAAAGTATGGAGCGCGCGCTGCAAGTGGTAGACGCTTTAACCACAGCCATTCGCGCCAAAAAGTAAATACTTCGCGCCCGGGAGCCCGAGGGTAAAAAGCCCTCGCTACAATCGCACCGATATGCTTATTGCAAGTTTCGTGCCCTTATGAAAAAACTCCTGAATGCCGTGCTTTTTTGCCTGGCCTGTACTGGCCTGGTGGGTACCGCTTGGGGCGAAAAAGCCGACCGCAACAAGCCCTTGAATGTGGAGTCCGATGCCATGCGCTACGACGATCTGCAACAGGTCACGATCTTTTCGGGGCGCGTGTTGATGACCAAAGGCACGATTGTGATTCGCGGCGCACAAATTGATGTGCGTGAAGACCCCGAAGGCTACCAGTACGGCCTGGTCACCGGCAGCGCCAAAGACCCCGCATTTTTTCGGCAAAAACGCGAAGCCATCGAAGAATTTATTGAAGGCGAAGGCGACACCATCATTTACGACGGCAAAGCCGACACGGTGCGATTTATCACCAATGCGCGGATGCGACGTTTGCGGGGCGCGACTTTGGCTGACGAGGTGACGGGTGCCAATATTCTTTATGAAAACCTGACCGACAAATTCTTTGTGGCCGGAACCGACGCTTCTCAGGCCAACGCGCCCAAGGGCCGGGTTCGTGCCATGCTCACCCCCAAGCCCGACAAAACCAGCCCTGAGCCCGCAACCACTGGCGGCTTGCCTTTGCGGCTCACGCCGCAACTTGAAAGCAAGCCGCAGTGAGGCATGCAGACAGCCTGACCCCGCTGGCATCCGAGTTGCCACCGCCGCACGCGTCGCAAGATTCAATAGAAGCACCCATGACGGAAGCACCTATTTTCCTAGGACGCTTGGAGGCACGGCACCTGCAAAAGTCCTACGGCAATCGCCAAGTCGTGAAAGACGTTTCGCTGGCGGTCCAAACGGGTGAAGTGGTCGGTTTGCTCGGGCCCAACGGCGCGGGTAAGACCACGTCTTTTTACATGATTGTGGGCTTGGTGCGTGCCAGTGCCGGTGAAATCACCATTGATGGCCAAAGCATTGAACACATGCCCATTCACCGCCGTGCGCGCTTGGGTCTGGGGTATTTGCCGCAAGAGATGTCAATCTTTCGCAAGCTCAATGTCGAAGACAACGTTCGCGCGGTGCTGGAGTTACAACGCGACGACGATGGCAAACCCTTGCAATCCCAAGAAATCGAAACCCGCCTGACCGGCCTGTTGGAAGACCTTCGGGTGGAGCACTTGCGCCAGTCCCCCGCTTTGGCTTTATCAGGCGGAGAGCGCAGGCGGGTTGAAATAGCCCGCGCGTTGGCAACCCGGCCGCGTTTTATTTTGTTGGACGAGCCCTTTGCTGGCATCGATCCGATTGCAGTGATCGAGATCCAGCGCATCATCAACTTTCTTAAAAGCCGCAACATCGGCGTTTTAATCACTGACCACAATGTGCGCGAAACCTTAGGCATCTGCGACCATGCGTACATCATCAACGATGGCCATGTGCTCGCACAAGGCAGTCCGCTTGAGATCGTCAACAACGCCGAGGTGCGGCGTGTGTATCTCGGCGAAAACTTCAAGATGTAGGCATGAAACAAGGCCTGTCCCTACGGGTATCGCAGCACCTGGCTTTAACGCCACAGTTGCAGCAATCGATCCGTTTGCTGCAACTCTCCACCTTAGAACTCAGCCAAGAAATCGAGCAAATGCTCGAAGCCAATCCATTTTTAGAGGTGGACCATGAGGCCGCTGAACGCGAGCAATATGGGTTAGACCAAGCCGATGCACAGGTCAGCGAGGGCGACCGCCTCTCAGAATTTGCGCCTTCTTCGGTGACCGATTACGCCAGCACCACGTCCACCGAAGGCAACAAAGACCAAGAAATCACGCCTTTGAGCGCGGAGATTGGTGGCGACGACAGCGTCAACTGGGAGGGCGACGGCACCACGGAGACTGCGCCCGACGATGGCGAATGGGGCGGTGAGGCGAAAGCCAAAGCCAATAACTTAGGCGACGACGAAGACAAAGACGCCACCGAGTTGGCGCGGGTGCAAGAATCACTGCAAGCGTTTTTGCATCGCCAAGCTTTGCGCTTGCGCTTAAGCGATACCGACAGTGCTGCGTTGCGGTTTTTGATTGAATCGCTCAACGACGATGGCTATTTAGAAGACCCGCTGGAATCCCTAGCCTCGGGTTTGGCAGGCGACGACTGGGAACAACAAGAAGACTTGGTGCACCACTTCACCGTGGCACTGGGTTTGTTGCAAAGTCTAGATCCGGTGGGTGTGGGTGCGCGTGATTTGGGTGAATGCCTGCGAATCCAACTCCAAGCCCAGATTGCAGACCTCGCAGAAACCGACGTCGGCACCGACAACTCTGACATCGCAACCCACGCTGAGATGCTTGCGGTGGGCTTGCGCATCTGCCAGCAGCCCATGGAACTCCTGGCGCGGCGCGATATCAAGCGCCTGGTTCAGCTCAGCGTTGGCAGCGACGCCTTGGTTCGCGAAGCGATTGCGTGGATTGCCCGCTTAGAGCCTAAACCCGGGCGGCGTTTTGTAGACGTCGAGCGCAATATCGTGGTTCCTGATGTTTTAGTGACAGCGATCAACAAACCCGGCGCCACGCCAAAGTTCAAGGTGCAGCTGAACCCCGATGTGATGCCGCGCCTGCGGGTGCATGACATCTACGCCAACGTTTTGCGCAACCACAAAGCCAGCTCCAGCCACGCAGGGCTTCAGCAGCGCCTGCAAGAAGCCCGCTGGTTTATTAAAAATATTCAGCAGCGCTTTGACACGATTTTGCGCGTAAGCACCGCCGTGGTAGAACGGCAAAAAAGTTTCTTTACCCATGGCGAACTGGCCATGCGCCCCTTGGTTTTACGCGAAATTGCCGAAGAGCTTGGTTTGCACGAATCCACCATCAGCCGCGTGACCACTGCCAAATACATGGCCACGCCGTTTGGTACCTTTGAGCTGAAATACTTTTTCGGCTCAGGCTTGGGCACCGAGTCTGGCGGCAGCGCCTCCAGCACCGCCGTTCGCGCTTTGATCAAACAATTTATCAGTGCGGAGAGCGCCAAAAAACCGCTGAGTGACAACCAGCTCTCTGAGATGCTCAAAGAGCAAGGCATTGAATGCGCCCGCCGCACCGTTGCCAAATACCGAGAAGGCCTGAAAATCGCCCCCGCCACTTTGCGAAAAGCCCTTTAATTTTTCCATTTGCTTTTCTTGCAAGCCCTGTTTCCATGAACCAACTTCACATTTTTCTTCCCTGCGCCGCGGGGGTAGAAGACTACTTGGCCGCTGAAGCCCAAGCGATCACCAGCCTGCCCGATCAGGCGGTTCAAAAATGGCGTGGCGGTGTGCTGATTAATGGTTCCTGGCGAGCGATGTTGTTGCTCAACTTGCACTGCCGCTTGGCGCAACGGGTCTTGGTCCAGCTCTCACACACGCCGTACCGCAGCGAGCAAGACCTGTACCGCGCTGCCAGCGAAGTGGCTTGGGAAATTTGGTTCACCCCCAAGCAAAGCATCAAGGTTGAAGTGACAGCGCAACACAGCCCTTTAACCTCTTTGAACTTTGCTGCACTCAAAATCAAAGACGCGGTGTGCGATCGTTTTCGGGAAAAAGCCCATGGCGTGCGCCCCGACGTCAACACCCAGTGGCCCGATGTTCGCATCTACGCCCACCTCACCACCGACAGCTGCTCACTCTACATCGACACCTCGGGCGAGCCGCTGTTTAAACGTGGCTGGCGTGAAGACAAGGGCGACGCACCACTCAAAGAAACCCTGGCCGCAGCGATGATTGCCGCCAGCGGCTGGGCTGCGGGAGAAGGCGATCTTCAGCCTCTGTACGACCCCTGCTGCGGCAGCGGAACCATCGCCATTGAAGCTGCCCAAATCGCCTGCAATATCGCCCCGGGCAGCCTGCGCCACTTTGCGTTTGAGAAGTTTTTGCCTTTCCAGGCCCATGTGTGGAGCGCCATCAAAGCCGAAGCGGCAGATGCCATCGTCAAGCCCGAACCGGGTCAAAAGGCTTTGATTTATGGCAGCGATGTGTCGCACCGCATGGTGGACTTTGCCCAGCGCAACGCCGAGCGCGCAGGTGTTGCCGATGTGATCGAATTTCGCGGCGGCGACGCGCTGCAACGCATGCCGCCGATTGAAGGCGGCGGCGTCATGCTTTTGAACCCACCTTATGGCGAGCGGATTGCAGTAGCAGGCGTGGCCGGTGAATCGGCCGCGCGGTTTGGCGCCCGGGAGTTGGCGCACACCGACGATGGCGGCGAGTTTTTTAGCCAGCTCGCCAGCCACTGGAAAAAGAACTTCAGCGGCTGGAGCGCCTGGATGCTCACGCCCGACCTCAAGCTCCCCGGGAAAATGCGCCTGAAAGAATCTCGCCGCGTTCCGATGTGGAACGGCCCCATTGAGTGCCGCTTGTTTCGCTTTGACATGGTGGCCGGACGCATGGCCAAACCGCCCGCAGCAACTTCAGCCGATGTCTGAGCCTGTTTCTTCAGTCTTAGACACCAACATTGTTTTAGACCTGTTCCTTTTCAGAGATACCGAAACCCAGGCGCTCAGTGACGCCCTGTCCCAATCCAAGCTTGTGTGGTTAGCGACTGCGGCGATGCGCGAAGAATTAGCGCGTGTTTTGGTGTATCCAAAAATAGCCAAGCGCATGGCGTTTTATGCGCTTGCTGCCGAAGACATTTTGAAGAAGTTTGATGCTGGTTCTCGCATCGTGGACGTTCCAATCAAAGCCAATGCCACGTGCAAAGATCCTGATGATCAAAAGTTCATTGACCTGGCAGTAGCGCACGGCGCCCTCTTGCTGAGCAAAGACCAAGCCGTTCTTTGCATGGCCAAACGCCTGCGTTCTTTAGGTGTTGCCTATACCGGGCCTGCTGGCGCTATCCGAACCGTGCTGACGCCTTCAAAATGAGTCGAGCCTCGGCGGGTTTGAAATTGACTCTCAAAAACTGAAATACGATTCACACCCCATCTAAGGGGTAAAACCAAGTGGCCAATGAGGAAAGCCCTGCAATGGCAGGGCTTTGGGTTTCATTCATCACACCACGTGTCTTGAGCGCAAATTAAAACGGAATATCGTCATCCATATCGTCAAAGCCACTCGCAGGACGGGCTGCAGGGGCTTGGCGGGGTGCGGGGGCAGCGGCTGCGGTGCGCGGGGCGCTTGGTGCAGCGCGGCGTTGACCGCCGTCGTCACCTTCGCTGGGGCCGCCCATGCCTTCACGGCCACCGAGCAGCTGCAGCTCTGTGGCAACAATGTCCACAGTGTTTTTTTCTACACCGGCTTGGTCGGTGTATTTGCCGTATTTGAGGCGGCCTTCCACATAAATGGGGCGGCCTTTTTTGACGTACTCACCTGCGATTTCGGCAAGGCGGTCGTAAAAGGTGACGCGGTGCCACTGGGTGTCTTCAACGGTTTCGCCTGTGTTTTTGTCTTTGCGCCGGCTGCTGGTGGCGATGCTGACGTTGGCTACGGCCTGGCCTGAAGGCAGGTAGCGGATTTCAGGGTCGCGGCCGCAGTTGCCGACCAAGATCACTTTGTTGACTGATGCCATGGGTTTCTCCAGAATTGTTGTCGCATTATCCCGCCTTTAGGGCGCAATGTTTAGGAAGCCACCTTTGGCGCTTGCATCCCCCAGGCCACCCCGAGCCACGCCAGTATGGCCAGGCTGCTGAGCAAAAACAAGCCGGGTGCGCCCGCCGTTTTTACCACCCAACCGCCCACGGCGCCGCCGACAAAAAAGCCCAAAGACTGCAAGGTGTTGTACACCCCTAAGGCGGTTCCGCGCGAAGCTACAGGCGCTAAGCGTGAGGCCATGCTGGGTTGACTGGCTTCGAGGATGTTGAAAGCGCAGAAAAACGCAAACAGCAAAAACGCCAAAACGGGCAATGTCGGTGTGTGGGTTGCCACCAACAGCAGCCCGACTTGAACCGCACCCACCAATCCGACAGCCCACAAAAATACGGCCCGCAAATAGCCGCGTTTCTCTAAAGGGAAAAGCGTTGCGCCCATGACAAAAAAGGAGGCCAAGACCGCGGGCAAGTAAAGGGTCCAGTGGTGGTCTTTGTCTAAACCGGCTTGAACCATCATGGCTGGCAGCGCCATCCACATCGAGAGCTGCACCGCGTGCAAAACAAAGACACCAAAATCCAAACGCAAGAGCCCGGGGTGGGTAAGCACCTCGCGCAGCCCCCCACGACCCACCGCTACATGCTCGGTGGGCTCAGGCGGAACCCACCAGACCACGACACCAATACCGGCAAGCGCCAAGACGGCGGTAATGGCAAACAAACCATGCAAACCCACAAGGGCAGCCAACATGGGGGACAGCACCAAAGACAAGGCGAACATCACTCCAATACTGGCGCCCACCAAGGCCATGGCCTTGGTACGCACGACGTCGCGGGTTTGGTCTGCCAACAGTGCGGTGACTGCCGCGGAAATGGCGCCCGCCCCCTGCACCGAACGGCCCACGACCAGCCAAAGCAAGGTGGGTGCCCAAGCGGCCAGGGCACTTCCCAAGGCAAAAATCACCAAGCCCACCACCATCACGCGCTTGCGGCCAAACCGGTCCGAGGCCATGCCAAAAGGAATTTGAAGAATGCCCTGGGTCAAGCCGTAAGTGCCCATGGCCAAGCCCACCCACGCTGCGTCGTCGCCCCCTGGGTATTGACGCGCCTCTAGGACAAAAACGGGCAGCACCAGAAACAATCCCAGCATGCGCAAGGCAAAAATAGAGGCCAAAGACGCGCTAGCACGGCGCTCTAGGGGCAGCATGGCGGAGCTGGAAGATGCGGGGGCGGGGGGTGGAGACACGCAGAGGCTTTACAAAAGGTTGGAGCTTGGTATTGTGCCCCAGCGATAATGTTCGGTTTTGTCCGGCACACACGTTTTGAACTCTCCCCACACTCCTTTTGATTTGGCTGGCGCGCTTGGCGAGCAGCCGGACGCGTATTTAGGCGCAGTGCTGCGGCAAGACCGGATCAGCGTGCGCGGAGCGCGCACGCACAACCTCAAAAACATCGACCTTGATATCCCGCGCAACCAGCTCGTGGTGATTACGGGCTTGAGTGGCTCAGGAAAATCAAGCCTGGCGTTTGACACCCTGTACGCCGAAGGCCAGCGCCGCTATGTGGAGAGTTTGTCCACCTACGCGCGGCAGTTCTTACAGCTCATGGACAAGCCCGATGTGGACATGATCGAAGGCCTGTCGCCAGCCATCTCTATCGAGCAAAAAGCCACCTCCCACAACCCGCGCTCCACCGTGGGTACGGTCACCGAAATTCATGACTATTTGCGGCTGTTGTTTGCCCGCGCTGGAACGCCTTTTTGCCCCGACCATGGGCTGGCCCTGCAAGCGCAAACGGTCAGCCAAATGGTCGATGCCGTCTTGGCCTTGCCACTGGACACCCGCATCATGATTCTGGCGCCGATTGCGCGGGAGAAAAAAGGCGAGTTCACAGAGGTGTTTGCGGACATGCAAGCGCAAGGCTATGTGCGTTTTCGCTTGAACGGCAAGGTCGTTGAATTTGACGATTTGCCCGCGCTGAAAAAAACCGAGAAGCACGATATTGATGTAGTCATTCGCCGGCTCAAAGTGCGCCCCGAGTTGCAACAACGCCTGGCCGAGAGTTTTGAAGCCGCACTGCGCTTGGCCAGCGGACGGGCGATTGCGCTGGAGATGGACAACGCGGGCGCTGACGGCGCGCTCCTTGAGCACTTGTTTAACGCCAAGTTTGCTTGCCCGGTTTGCAGTTATTCGATCAGCGAGCTTGAGCCGCGCTTGTTTTCTTTTAACTCGCCGGTGGGCGCGTGCCCGAGCTGCGACGGTTTGGGCCACCAAGATATTTTTGATGTGACCCGCGTGGTGGCCTTTCCATCGCTTAGCCTGGCCAGCGGTGCCATCAAAGGCTGGGACCGGCGCAACGCCTATTACTTTTCAATGCTGGAGAGCTTGGCCAAGCATTACCGCTTTGACATTGATGCGCCGTTTGAGTCTTTGGATGCGGCGGTGCAAAACGCTATTTTGTTTGGCTCGGGCAGTGAGGATATTAAGTTCAGTTACACCGTGGACTCGGGTGCTTCACAGGGCAAAAAGCTCACTAAAAAACACCCCTTCGAAGGCATTATTCCCAATATGCAGCGGCGCTACCATGAGACCGATTCGGCCTTGGTGCGGGAAGACCTTGCTCGCATGCGCAGCTCACAACCGTGCAAAGAATGCCAGGGCTCGCGCCTGCGCCGCGAAGCCCGCCACGTCAAAATTGGCGAAGGCCCGCAAGCCCGCGCAATTTTTGAGATCAGCCACAGCACCCTGCGCGAGGCGTTTGCCTATTTCAGCACGCTCACCATGCACGGCGCCAAAGGCGAGATTGCCGCCAAGGTGGTTCGCGAAATTGGCTTGCGCTTGAAATTTTTAAACGACGTGGGCTTGAACTATTTGAGCCTGGACCGCAGTGCGGAAACGCTCAGCGGCGGCGAGTCGCAGCGGATTCGATTGGCCAGCCAAATCGGCTCGGGTTTGACAGGCGTGATGTACGTTTTGGACGAGCCCAGCATTGGGCTGCACCAGCGGGACAACGACCGACTCATTGGCACCCTCAAACACCTGCGTGATATTGGCAACAGCGTGTTGGTGGTGGAACACGACGAAGACATGATGCGGGCAGCCGACCATGTGATTGACATGGGGCCCGGCGCTGGCATCCACGGCGGCCAGGTGATTGCCCAAGGCACGTTTGACCAGGTCAAAGCCAACCCGAAATCTTTAACAGGCCAGTACCTGGCCGGCACCTTGAAAATTGACATTCCCGCGCAGCGGCGCGCATGGCTGCCGACCGTCGCTTCCAAAGCCTACCAAGCCAAACACCCCGCCCGCTTTGCACCCAGCCCCGCCGCCGAGCGGCGCGCCCAGCGCGAAGCCCGCCACCGCGAAACCCTGGGCGACTTGCAGGCTTTGCGCGTCATAGGCGCCAGCGGCCATAACCTGCAAAACGTGAGTGTGGAATTTCCCGTGGGCCTGCTGACCTGCGTGACAGGCGTGTCCGGATCAGGGAAATCCACCTTGGTCAACGACACGCTGTACGTCGCCGCAGCGCGAACCATCCACCGTGCCAATGACGAGCCTGCAGCGCACGAGTCCATCGAAGGCATTGAGCATTTCGACAAAGTGATCAATGTCGACCAGTCACCCATTGGCCGCACGCCCCGCTCCAACCCTGCGACCTACACCGGCCTTTTTACCCCGATTCGCGAGCTGATGGCCGAGGTGCCGACAGCGCGCGAACGCGGCTACGGCGCCGGGCGCTTTAGCTTCAATGTGCCTGCAGGCAGCGGCGGCGGGCGCTGCGAAGCCTGCCAAGGCGACGGAATGGTGAAGGTAGAGATGCACTTTTTGCCCGATGTCTATGTGCCCTGCGATGTCTGCGCCGGACAGCGCTACAACCGCGAGACCTTAGAGGTTCTCTACAAAGGCAAAAACATTGCCCAAATTTTGGAACTCACGGTAGAAGCTGCCTTCGAATTTTTTAAAGCGGTTCCCACCATCGCCCGCAAATTGCAAACGCTGCTCGATGTCGGCTTGTCGTACATCCGGCTGGGCCAATCGGCTACCACGCTCTCGGGGGGCGAGGCGCAACGTATCAAGCTAGCCCTTGAACTCAGCAAACGCGATACCGGACGCACGCTGTATGTTTTAGATGAGCCCACCACAGGGCTGCACTTTGCCGACATTGCCTTGCTATTGAAAGTATTGCACCAGTTGCGCGACGCGGGCAACACCATTGTCATCATCGAGCACAACTTGGATGTCATTAAAACCGCTGACTGGGTGATTGACATGGGCCCTGAAGGCGGCTCGGGCGGCGGCAGGGTGGTGGGCGTTGGAACGCCGGAAGACATTGCCGCCAACCCTGAGAGTTTTACCGGGCTTTACCTTAAAAAACTACTCTAGCGGTGTTGAGGGGCGCTACGCCCTGTCCAACTCCGCCATGGCCAAACACAAATCGGCCCAGGCCTTGGCTTTGTCGGCTGCGCTGCGCAGCAAGGCTTTGGGCGCGTAGGTCACGACCACCGCAATGCCCTGGTAGCGGTAGACCACGCCGCGCTGTTTACCCAAAGGCAAAGCCAACGCATCTGGGTGTTCGGCCAACAGCACCTGGCTGGCAAAACGGCCCATCACCACAATGATTTTTGGTTGCGCCAACGCAATTTCACGGTGCAGGTACGCGGCGCATTGCGCCAATTCAGCAGCTTGGGGTACACGGCCTTGGGGCGGGCGGCATTTGGTGATGTTGGTCACCACGGCTTGCGCCAACTTGGCTTGCGCGCCTTTGTCCGATCCCATGCGCACCGCGCCCACCGCTTTGAGCATATTGTCGAGCAGCAAGCCCGCTTCTCCCGCGAAAGGGCTGCCGCTTTCGTCTTCCTCTTCATCGGGCGGATCCCCCACCACCATCCACCTAGCAAGCGCACCTTTTGGCATGGCCAGCAAGGTGGCGTTTTTTCGCCCAGCGCACAAGCCACAGGCCTGGCATTGGGACGCCGTATCGGCCAGTGCGTCCCAGTCCAAGGTGTTGATTTGGCTCAGGTCATTGGACGGCCCTGGAGCCGCTGGCGCTGCGGGTGTGACAGACGCGACGGGGGATGCCTTGGGTACGGTTCGCGCTGGCTGACTCGGCGCCACTGCCGTTTGGGGGGCAAACGATGGGCCGGGCAACCACACCTGCACGCCCATCTCTTGGAGCATGGCGCGTTGTCGGGTATCAAGGTCCAAAGGCATGGGTTTCTTTCAGAGGTCTAAGCGCATGACCACCGCATCTTCACGCTGGCCATGGGTGCTGGCATAGTAATTTTTACGCTGCCCTATGCGATGGTAGCCGTGGCTTTCATACACCTGCAAAGCGCGAACATTCCCCACCCGAACTTCCAACCACAGGGATGCAGCGCCCCGCCCGCGGGCCCACAAGGCCACAGCGTCTAGCATCACCTGGGCCCAACCTTGGCGTTGGTAGGTGGGGTTGACGGTGATGTTGAGTAAGTGCGCCTCATCCACGCCTTGCATCGCTACAAAATACCCCAGTATGGTCTGGTCGGCCATCAAGATTTGGGCTTGGTAGTTGCTGTGCAGCACATCTAAAAAGTTTCCACGCGACCACGGGTGGGCATACGCTTTTTGTTCGACTTGCAAGACTGCGCTGAGCCGCTCCATCACCAAGGGCTCAAAGCGCACTTCGGTTGGAAGACTTGCCGTTTGTTGCAGCGCGGTGGATTCAGGCATGTGTTGCAACGCTGGCAGCGAGGCGAATTTTTTCGGCTTTTTCAACCGCGCGTTCCTCGGTAGTTTTGGCCACCTTGTCGCGAATGTAAATGGGCATTGCTTGGTGTGCAGCAACGCTTAGACCCGCAGCCATCAAGCCTGGTGCCAAGCGCAGCATCGCACTGGCCGTTGGTAAGGCCGTGACGCGTGGTGCGTTGCCCTCTAGGCACACAGGCAAACGGTCCGCATACACCTCAAAAACATTGCCCGCCCAGGCATCACTGCGCCTGGCGTGCGCCGATTCCCATTCCTGCAAACCTGCAGGAGAAAGTAGGCAAGGCGCTTGGATGTCGGTCCAGCGTTCACCTTCAAACGCGTAACTTGCGCCGTACATTTCTTCCATACGCGCATCCAACAAAGCGATGACTTGTCCGGTGGAGTGGTGGGGCAAGGCGCTGTGCCGCGCTTCTTCTGCCACAGCCAAGAGAGATGGGATGGGCAGCACGGGCACCCCTGCCCCAAAGGCCAAACCTTGGGCCACAGAACACGCAGTTCGCAAACCGGTGAAGGAGCCCGGGCCGCTGCCAAAACAAACCGCATCTAAATGGTGGAGGGAAAGGTCTGCCTGGTGCAGCAAATCCAAAAGACCTTGGATCAATCCTGAAGACGCCAACGCACCACCGGGGCCGTCGTGTTGCCAAACGCGAGGTACTCCGTCCACCCTGCGCGAAACGGCCATGGACATCACGTCCGTGCTATTGTCAAAAGCCAAAAGATTCATAAGGACGGATTATCGGGGAAGCGCCTTGCGGGCCTTGGCCCCCTGATAATGGCCGTATGTCTTTTCGCCCCGGGTTCATTGTTGCTTGCTGTTTTTGGAGTTGTTGCGCCTGGGCGCAGATTCCAGCGGGCGTTGACACAGAATTAGCTAAGGCAAAAATTCCCCGAGACGCAGCTGCATTTTTGGTGGTTGAAGCGGTGTCCTCCACCCATGCTGCCAAACCCCGCCTGAGCCACCGCACTTCTGCTGCGATGCAATCCGCGTCGGTCATCAAACTTGCAACCACCTTTGCAGCCTTGGAACTTCTGGGGCCCGCTTACACCTGGGCCACACCAGTGTTTATGGATGGCACGGTGCGCGAGGGGGTGCTAACCGGCAATGTGTACATCCAAGGGCAAGGCGATCCCAAGTTGGTGCTCGAGCGCTTGTGGCTGCTGCTGCGCCGCCTTCAGGGTGCAGGCATAACTTCCATTCGGGGCGATATCGTGCTTGACCGAAGTGCTTTTGAAATTCCTGACAGTGACCCCGGCGCATTTGACGGCGAGCCGCTGCGCCCCTACAACGCCAGCCCCGACGCGCTGCTGTTGAACTACAAAACGGTGGTGATGACGTTCACACCCGCCCCGGGTAGCAACGTCGCCCACGTTCAATATGACCCGCCTTTGGCCGGTGTTCAAACCCAAGACACGGTGGCTTTGTCTGCCAACCCCTGTAACGACTACCGCGCAGCGCTAAAGCCTGATTTCTCTGACCCCTTGCGCATTCGCTTTGCGGGAAGCTATCCCGTGGGCTGTGGGGAGAGAGTGTGGCCTGTGGCCTATGCCGACCCCGCAAATTTTGCGCCCCGCGCAGTGCAAGGGCTCTGGAGCAGCTTAGGCGGGAAACTGTCTGGCACGGTGCGTTACGGCAATCTGCCGACGCGCCTGGCCGCAGAAAAGCCTTTGTTCGAAGTTCGCTCCCCCCCTTTGGCGGAGATCATTCGCGACATCAACAAATTCAGCAACAACGTCATGGCGCAGCAATTGTTTTTGACACTGGGGCGCGATGGCAATGGCGCAGTGAATGGTTCGGCGGCCAGTTTTGGCGTGTCACGCACCGTGATACAACGCTGGTGGCAAGAGCGCATCAGTGCAGACGAACCTTTGAACATTGACAACGGCTCGGGCTTGTCGCGCACCGAGCGCATCAGCGCCCACGCCTTGGGGCGCTTGCTGCAAAGCGCCTACCGCTCGCCCCTGATGCCCGAGCTCATGGCCTCCTTGCCTATCAGCGGCCTGGATGGAACCATGAAGCGCAGCAAATCCAACAGCCAAGGCAGCGCCCACCTGAAAACCGGAAGCATCAACGGCGTCACAGCCATTGCAGGCTTTGTTCACGCCACCAGCGGCAAGCACTATATTGTGGTCGCCCTGGTCAATCACCCCAACGCCCCAGCTGCTCGCGCTGCGTTTGACGCGCTCGTGGACTGGACCGCACAAGACCACTGAAACAACCTATGCAACTATCTGATTGGGTGGGCAGCTTTGCCGCCACATTAACCACCGTGAGTTTTATCCCTCAAGCCCTGCACACCTACCGCAGCAAAGATGTGGGCGGTATTTCCCTCTTGGGGTACAGCAGCTTTACCGTGGGGGTCGGGCTGTGGTTGGTTTATGGTTTGCTATTGCGTGAGTGGCCTATCGTGATTGCCAACGCCATCACCGTGTCATTTGCCTCGCTGATTTTGCTGATGAAAATTCGCTACCGCTAAGACGCGCCACAACACTTCTTGAATTTTTTCCCGCTGCCGCAGGAACACACCGCATTGCGCCCTGGGGCGGCTACTTTTCGCACGGTTTCAACCCGTGGCCCCACACCGCGCCAAAGTTCATAGAGGTCATACACAGCCCACATCGCGTCAGCAAACGCGTTGACCCGGGCTTTGCTCATGGTCGGTGGCGTGTCGTCGCTAAAGGGGGAAACCTCGGGCGTTTCCGTGTCATCTTCGGTCAAAGCGACCACCGACTCCAAGGCCGCGTCCAACCATTTGGCTGCGTCTTTGTCTTTCGGCGGCGCCCACTCTTCGGGCCAGTTCTCCACCACGAACATAAAGCCCAAGGCCCAGACTTGGGCAAAGGACGGAATCGCCTCATCACCAAGCTCTGCGCGTTCAGCGTCCGACAAAGAGGCAATCGCACCGCGCACATCCATGACCTCGGGCTGGTACGCGTTTTCATCATCTAAAGATTCAATCTCTTTGGACAAGGCGTTGGCAATTTCTTCCCAACGCATCGTCCAAATGTCCATAAAGCGCTGGCGCTGCGCAGCATCGGCAAAACGGCCTTCCGATTCAGCGTGTTCTTGCGCAGATGCGGATTCAGGCGCAACGCCCAAAAGCAGGTCTAAATATTCATCTGCGCTGATAGCGCGGCGGCAACAAATCAGCGCCGCCATCGCGCCTTCGCAAAACTCCCACTGCGGCGTCTCATCATTGCGCGTGCGCAAATCGTCCAAGATGGCATCGATTTCGTCAAACGCGTCGGGGCTGACAGCAGGGCTTGGGTTGGTGGCGGTGTGGGAGGCTTGCATGCGCAATGTTGCTGTTCGTAAAGGGCTTGATTGTCCCTCTAACTTCGGCAGACTTCATTGACTAAAGGAAAAAGAAAGTCATCCATCACCGCGCCATCGGCCAAGCGCGCATCCAAGCCCTCAAAGGGAGGCGATGTCTTCCAAGGACGCGCGGCATGGCGGGCATCGTCGCCCAAGTAGCGTGCCGAAAACACCCGCCGTGTTTGAGTCGGGCCCACACCGGCGCTGGCGTGCAGCGTCAGCATATGAAAAGCCACTGCGTCTCCGGGTTGCAAAGCCCAAGCGAGTTGAGGGTATTGCGCCGCTTCGGCATCAATGGGCGGCAACTCGGCCAGCGCACCTTCGGGAAACCATTTGGCCTGCTGGTCGCGAAAGGTGCGGGGCATGTACCAGGTACCCGTATGCGAGTTGGCGACAAATCGCAAGCTACTCTCCAAGGGCACAGGGTCCACCGGTATCCAAAAACTCACGTTTTGACGGCCACTGACGTTGTAGTAGGGCTGGTCTTGGTGCCAGGGCGTAGGTTGGCGCGTGCCGGGTTCTTTCACTAACAAATGGTCGTGGTAAATCCGAGCGGTGGTGCTTTGCATTAGCTGTTTTGCTACGCCTGGCAAAGCCGATGCACGCAAGATGTGCGCATAGGCTGGGTTGTTTTGCCAGGTACAGAAGTCTTCAATGAATCTTCCAGGGTCATCGGCCTCGCTGGCAACCTGTGCCAGCGGGCTTAAATGCGCTAAGTTGTAGGTTATGCCTTCGGATAGCAGCGCGACCTCGGACGCCGTCAACACATTGCGCAACACGACTGCACCATGGTGCTGGTAATCTGCAACAGTGGAAGGCGACAGCGTCATGTCTACAAACTGGCAAGCGCAGCAGGAGAGTAGTCTTTGAGTTCGCTGTCGCGCCCGTCACGCACTTTCAGCACCCAATCGGGGTCACTGATCAAGGCGCGGCCTACCGCGACCAAATCAAAGTCACCCCGGTCAAAACGGCGCATCAATTCATCCAGCGAAGCGGGTTGCGAAGATTCACCACCAAAGGAGGCGATAAATTCTCCAGACAATCCCACCGAACCGACGGTGATGGTGGGTTTGCCGGTGAGTTTCTTCGCCCAGCCCGCAAAGTTCAGATCAGAGCCCTCGTACTCAGGCTCCCAAAAACGCCGCTGCGAGCAGTGAAAAATATCGGCGCCCGCATCGGCCAGTGGTGCAAGCCACTCCTCCATCTCTTGCGGCGTCTTGGCCATTTGCACTGCGTAGTCTTGCTGCTTCCACTGCGAAAGACGAATGATCACCGGGTAGTTTGGGCCGACTTCGGCGCGCACCGCTTTCAAAATGTCAGCCGCAAACCGGCCGCGCTGCACCAAGGTGCTACCACCGTACTTGTCTTCGCGCGTATTGGTCACATCCCAGAAAAACTGGTCAATGAGGTAACCATGGGCGCCATGGAGTTCGATGGAATCAAAGCCCACGCGCTTGGCCGCACCTGCAGCACGCGCAAACGCGGCAATGGTATCGGCAATGGCCGAGTCGCTCATGGGCTCACCCAGCGTTTTTTGTGCAGAGGATTTGCCCGAAGGTGAATCCCAGGGGCCCGGTGGCAGCCAGTCCGTACGGCGGTTGCGCACCGCGCCCACATGCCACAACTGAGGCGCCATCACGCCACCGCAGGCGTGCACACCTTCAATCACACGCTGCCAGGCCGCAAGCGCTGCATCGCCGTAAAAGTGCGGAACATCCGGGTCATTCGCTGCAGCGGGGCGCTCCACCACCGTGCCCTCCGAAATGATCAGCCCCACTGCCGCTTGCGCACGGCGCTGGTAGTAGGCCGTTACCGCATCGGTTGGTACGCCCCCTGGCGAAAACGAACGCGTCATTGGCGCCATCACGATGCGGTTGGGCAGGTGTAGTGATTTGCAGGTAAAGGGCTGGAAAAGGGATGCGCTGTGGGTCATGGATTGCCTTGGGTTGAATTACCAAAGCAATTGTATGCAAACCCTTTGCAGGCAAAGACTGGTGCGGCTGGCGGGAAATGAGCAGGTAGGCATGCTCAATTAAATCAATAGCTTACGAGTTTGCTTGTCCCGTAGAAGCCTTGAAGATACCATATTTGTCCCGTAGGCTGTCCCGTGAAGATGAGGGTTGTGAGGGGGTGAGGTGGTCTGTTTTGCTTTTGCACCGACCCTCAAGAAAATCTCTGAAAAATTCTGTGCCACTGCAGTCAGGTGACAGACCCCCAATCAGACGCCGCATGTTGACGTATTGATGCCCATGACCAGACCTCCATATTGAATGAAAGGTAGGCATCCAACTCGAAACCTTTCACCTTGAATCATAGAACCGTGTAACAGTCAATCAATCTCCTACCCGCTCGCTGTGCCATAGCCTTGCCAAGCGAGGCTCTTTGTGCTATCTTGAGCTATTGACCTCCGTTCCTTGCAGCTGCTTATCAACTGCAATACGGCGGTTTTTTCATGGGCGTTTAAAAAGGAGCTGAAATGGATTTGAACCTCATTGAGGAGCAACTTGCTGGGCAGTTTTCTGGAAGCTGGGTGACGCACAACTTTAAGGCGGGTGACGCCGCTGTGCGGATTAGCTTTGGTCAAAACCACAAAGGTATGCCGACCTACCGTTACTGGTACGAAGAGTCACGCGTTGAGCGCCAGATCTTTTTGACCTTGACTTGCACACAAACACTCTGCTCAGTGCAACAAGAGACCATGAACCGCTGGAGATTGAAGACTGGGTTCTTTCCAGCCCTAATAAAAAAACCAACCCGGCCCGCACCAGTCCACATAACGCGATTGGCAGAGGAGGTAGTGATAGAGCGTGATGGACAGCCTTTGTATGCGAGACAAGCCAATGTGCAGAAAGTCTTTAACTGTCCACAGGAGGCCCACCCACCTAGGCGCGTAAGTACGCCTGCTTGGGATTTGTTCACCATGGATGGCCATTTTGTTGCCACCGTCCCCAATATCAACACCCTGCAACCCAGTTAAGGAAGATCAAATGCCAACAGACATCATCGTCACAGGTCGTGCCAATGTGAGCCAAAAACCAGACTGTATTAACCTACACATACGCCTGAAGGCACAGGGTGTGGATTACGGTACAACCTTAGAAAAATTAAACGCTGGTGTGGAACACACGCTCAGTTCCATACAAGCGGTAGGAGTGAATGAAGAGCCGGAAACAGCCAGCTATTCAATAGAGGAAGACTGGGCCGATCCCTATGACGAGAGAAAAAAGAAGTTCCTTGGATACGTGAGCGAGCAAATGTTGACAGTCCGTTTACCTTTAGATATGCAGATGCTGGGCAAAGTTTTGGAGTTCTTGAGCGACCAAGAGATCAAGCCATCCGTTCATACTTATTTTGAAGTACGCGACCCATTAAAAATGCAAGCTGAAGCACGGCAGAAAGCTATTGAAGCTGCCGCATTGGCTGCAAATGACATTGCAGCACAACTTGGTTTGAGCCTTAGTTGTGTGAAATCCGTAAAGTACGACATGCCCTTTGGTGGTTCTGGCAGCTCACTCAATATCGACATGGACAATTCTCTTGTTATGTGCGCGCCAGAAGGCCAAGCATCATTTTCACCTCAGATTAACCCGACTGCGGTTAAAAGTAGCGACGATATCGTAATTACTTGGAATTGCAAATGACAACTCTCACCAACACTACGAATAAGTTTGTTATAAAAATAGGGTTTTTATGCTAAGGATATATTACTGGTTAAAATTTAATATACTTTTCATATCTGGCCGAATTCAATTGAAAAATTGTCGTGCAACAACAAACACAGAAAATATTGGCGGACTTATATACGAGATCACACCAGAGCAATTTAGAAAGTTAGAGGAGTTGCATTCAAATGAGTATTATGGAATTTTTATTGATGGAGCAGATACCGGACTGAGGGTTGCAATTACATCCCACTATCCTACATTAAACTTTATTGGATTAAATAGAGATCTGTTACGCGAGCCCGTAGTTACGGAAAGTTCAACAATAATTCTTAAGTTGTCAAAAAAGGCAGTAATACTATTCGTAATGACACACGTTGGGTTTTATATTCCCCGTCTATGAATTTAATGTCAATTAATTATATTAATATTTATCCGCCCTTGAGCGGCATCTTTATATATATATTTATCACCCTAGATCTTTCAGACGTAGCTATGCTTAACCCTATAGTTGTAGCAGCATCCGATCACGGTAGCTGTAGATCTACATTTACTACAAAGATAAGCTAGCAACTCGAAACTAGGTATCTCACCCTGAGTCTTCCGAGACTGTCACATTTCAAACCTTGTGACAACTATATAGTAGGTGGC
>JAIPDD010000131.1 GCA_021737875.1 Sulfuritalea sp. | reverse complement strand
ACCAAGCCCCGAGCGACTCGCGCATTGGGAAACGGCTTTGCAAGACTGCGCCAAAGCAGACCAAAGCCTACAAAGCTTTGCGCTGTTAGAAGAGTTTGGACTACCAATCGCCCAAGGTCTCAGCACCAGCGATTGGAGCGAAGCGCTGGCCTTTGCTGACAAAGTGGGGTTCCCCTTGGTCGCAAAAATTGACGCACCTGAGGTGGCACACAAGTCCGATATGGGTGGCGTGATTTTGGGAATCACCAATGCACAGCAGCTGCAAGCGGCTTGGAACGAACTGCAGGCCAAGTTGCCCGGTGCGGTGTTGTTGCAGCGTCAGTTGCAAGGCACGGAGTTGATCTTGGGGATGCAAAAAGACCCCTCGTTTGGTCCGATTTTTACGGTGGGCTTGGGCGGCATTTTTGTAGAAATCATGAAAGACGTGGCCTTGCTTTTGCCCAGTGATTCGAAACAAACCATTCGCAACGCGGTCTTGGGTTTGCGCAGCGCCGCTTTGCTGCAAGGTGCGCGTGGGAAGGCGGTGGCTGACATCGACGCATTGACGCAGGTGATTCAAAACTTCATGGCCATGGGGATAGCCTTGCAAGACCATATTCAAGAAGCAGAAATCAATCCCTTGTTGGTCAGTGGCGCAGACATGGCGGCAGTCGACTGCTTGGTGATTCCTGTTGCCGTTGCACCCATTCAAAACGAAGAAGAAATTGCCTTATGAACCAAGCCCTTCAACCTGCCTTGTTACAAGACCCGGTGATCCAAACCGAAACCATTGGCCGCGTCGGCGTGATTCGCTTGAACCGCCCTAAAAAACGCAACGCGATCAACGGTGCGATGATGGCCGCAGTGAGCCACGCTTTACAAGCGTTTAGCGCCGACCCGGATATTGGCGCGATAGTGTTGGCAGCCAACGGCCCTTCGTTTAGCGCTGGTTTTGATTTGAAAGAACTCGCCGAGCAGGGCAACACCACGGCCGAGCAATGGGGCGCGGTGCTCAAAGCCGACTTTGATTTTGTGATCCAGTTTTGGGATTGCCCCAAACCGACCATCGCCGCCATCCATGGATTTTGTATTGGTGGAGGCTTGGAGTTGGCGGTGTCGTGCGACCTCACCATTGCCGATAGCGAGACCTTGATGGGTGAGCCTGAAATGAAGTTTGGCTCGAGCATTGCCGCGATGATCGTGCCTTGGTTGGTGGGCGCGAAATACGCCAAGGAAATGCTGCTCACTGCCAGTGACCGTATCAGCGCCCAACGTGCTTATGAGGTCGGTTTGGTCAATGAAGTGACGCAAGACGGCACGCATTTCGAGCGCGCTTTGGCCGTAGCAACTGGCATGGCCAACTGCTCGCCTTTGTCGATCCAACTCACCAAACGGGCTATCAATCGGGGCTTTGATATCAGTGGCATGCGCCAAGCATTGCTCGCTGCCATTGATGCCGCCACCTTGATCGAGTCCAACGTGCGGCCAGAAAACGCCGAGTTTGAACGCCTGCGTACGACTGAAGGCATGCAAGCCGCCTTGGCTTGGCGCAACAGCCAGCAACCCAGCGCAGTGGCTTGAAGAACTGGGGGTATTACAACTTTGTCATGAAAGATGCGCCCCATGGCATTCAAGGCGACAATCCTTGAATGCATGTTTTATTGTTAGAAGACGAAAAAAAGATCGCGGACTTTATTGTTGCGGGTTTTGAAGCACACGGCTTTCAAACCCACCACGAAGCCGACGGATTTCGGGGGCTTAATACCGCACTGATCCGAAGCTTTGACGCCATCGTCATGGATGTGAATCTGCCCTTGATGGATGGTTTTCAAGTACTGACAGAAATTCGGCGAAAAGGCTTGCACACCCCCGTCGTCTTGCTCACCGCGCGCACCGACCTGGCAGACCGCCTCAAGGCGTTTGAATTGGGAACGGACGACTACCTATCCAAGCCTTTTTTCATCGAAGAGCTGATTATTCGGGTGCAGACCATCGTTGCGCGTAAAGCGGGGAACGTTGAAAAAACGGTTCAACAAAGTGGCGTCACTTTGGATCGCTTTACCCGCATGGTGAAGTGGGGTGGGCGTTCTAGTGCGCTGACGCAAAGGGAGTTTGTTTTGTTGGAATATTTGATGCTCTCGCCTGGTCAAATTCTTTCGCGTCAACAAATTTTGAAGCACGTCTGGAACGTGGACTTTGACCCAGGTACCAATGTGGTGGATGTGTGCATTCAACGCATTCGGAAAAAATTTGCGCATGCCGATGCCAACCACCCTGACGTGTTTCCTTTAGAAACCATTCGCGGCGTCGGTTACCGCCTCAATAACGCATAACTAGCGATGCGATCTTCGTTTCGTGTGCATGTGTTCTTGGTGGCCGTGGTTTGTGCGCTCACGGTCATTTTGTCAATGCGAATGATTGCCCGCTACTCTGGCGACGAGCCGCTGCTCAATTACTTTAGCAATGCCTTGGCCCGCCATCTAGCCAAAGAACTGGTGGCACCCGTTGAGGGGCTGACTGCATTGCAGTTGCAAGCGAATCTCGAAAAGTCGATTGATGATATTGAGGCGGGCGAAATGGAAGTTTTTTTCCAATCGGCCCCGCCCATCAACGAGAACCAAAAGAACTTAAAAAATGCTTTGGGTTCGAGTGCCGTGACATGGGAAAAGTTAGATGCTTTACCGAGAGATGCTTTGATCGAGTCTGCAACGCTGGTAGCAGGATCCACGCGCTGGAAAGTATTACAAACCACCTTCAACGGCGAAATCATTTTTGTTGCAACCCAGAGTGTGGTGTTTCAAAGAAATTACAACAACATCGTCGAGGTTCGTGATTCCATCATAAAAATCACGTGGCCGTTTTTATTGGCAGCTTTGATTCTTGCGACCGCTGTTATCAGTTACGCCGCCGCCAAGCCGATTAGCAACTTGCAAAAGGCCTTCACCCAAATCCATTTGGATTCCAGCAGTGAGCACATCAACCAAGCCACCAACTACCGTGAATTTGCGGAGTTCATCGGGTACTTCAATGCCTTGATTGACCGGTTTCGAGAAAGTTATACGCAGGCGAGTCGATTCTCTAGCGATGCTGCGCATGAATTACGCACCCCGCTGACCATCATTCGGGGCCACCTACAGCGCCTCATTAACCAAGCTGAAGACCGATCGGATGCGCAAATGCAACTCTCATTGGTGGCGGAAGAGGTAGACCGCATCATCGCGATCACCAACAAATTGTTGTTTTTATCTCAAGCCGATTCAGGCTATCTCGCACTCACCCAAACATCGGTGCACCTCAAAGACATGGTCGGCCAAATGGTGGACGACTTGCGTAGTTATTCGCCTCACTTGGTGTTGACCCATTCTTGGAGGGGCGGCGCCGTGGTGTGGGCTGACCGCGATCTGATATATCAACTATTGAGCAATTTATTTGCCAACGCCATCAAGTACAACGACGCGCGTGGCGTGGTTGAATTTAAAGCCCACGAAGACAAACAGGCCTTTCACTTTTCGCTGACGAACACCACCCAACTTACCTTAGACGGCTTAGACGACCGGGTGTTTGGGCGTTTTTACCGGCACCTGAACGTGGGCAGCCAATCCATAAGCACCGGTTCGGGCTCTGGCTTGGGTTTGAGTTTGTGCAAAGAAATCATAGCGGCCCATGGCGGTCAGATTGGCATCCGAACCAGCCCAGACCATACCGTCACTATCTTTGCTAGCTTGCCATGGGGCCCCTAACATGACAAAACTGTTATTTAAGATGAAAATTTCGAAGTAAGACCAGCACGCATTTTTCTTTGCTTTTAATCTCTAGCCATCTCATTTTTTATGGGTGGCATATGAAAGCACATTCCTTGGGTATTGCGATTCTTATCGGGCTGTTTGGTTCCGTGTGTTGGGGGGCAGAGACAGGTCACTGCGCCGCATTCGCAAAAGACGATGACCGTTATCACTGCACAGCACTGGCGATGAAATCAATGTCCTTGTGTTCTCAAATATCAACTACCGATGGGATTAACTATTGCAAAGCCATGACGGGCGGTAGCTCAGGCTATTGCGAAAAAATAAGCGGCGGCTTTCGTGCGCGTTGTCTGTCCGGTGTACGTGCGATGCAGCGGAAAAATATCTGGAGTCAATCTTAAAGACCAAAGTTTTTGTGCCCTTACACTGGGGCATGAACAGAAACCTATGGCTATTAACCCTTTGCCAGGGGCTCTTTCTTACCAACAACGTTGCGTTTATTGCCATTAACGGTCTGGTGGGCCTGAGTCTTGCGCCACTGGGCTGGATGGCCACCCTGCCAGTCATGGGCTACGTCGTGGGCGGGGCCATAAGTACCCCGCTGGTGGCGTATACGCAGATGCGCTGGGGCAGGAAAGTGTCTTTTCAGTTGGGCTTGGCGGTGGCCGTGGGCTCTGCCTTGTTGGCGGCGTGGGCGATTGCCAGTCACCAGTTTTGGTGGTTGGTCGCGGCGACAGTCATTGCAGGTTATTACAGCGCCAACGGGCAACTCTACCGTTTTGCTGCGGCTGAGTTGGCGCAGCCCAGCCAACGCGAAAAAGCCACTTCGTGGGTTCTCGCGGGCGGATTGCTTGGAGCCATTGCCGGGCCTAACTTAGCAGCCCGAAGTCGCGGCTTGGCCGAAGTGCCTTTTGCTGGTGCCTATTGGGTTTTAGCAGTGGTGGCGATTCTTGCAATGGTGTTAATGGCAGGCATTACATTTCCAAAGGAAAAGTCCACGAAGAACACGGTGTATACCGGCCGCAGCGCTCTCCAAATGTTGCGCCAGCCGGTGTTTTTAGTCGCCTGCTTGGGTGCCTCCTTGGGCTATGGTGTGATGAACTTGCTCATGGCAGCGACGCCTTTGGCTATGCAGCAATGCGGCTTAAGCTTTGATGACACGGCTTTGGTGTTGGAGTGGCATGTGATCGGTATGTTTGCGCCTGGATTTTTCACCGGTGCCTTGATAAAGCGGTTTGGTACGCTCTCCGTCATGGGCGCAGGCGTGTTACTCAATGCCCTGTGTATCGCTATCGCGTTGACTGGCATCGATTTGCACCAATTTGTCATTGCGCTCTTTTTGTTAGGCGTGGGCTGGAACTTTTTGTTTACCGCAAGCACCACGCTGTCTTTTAGCGCATATGAACCCGAAGAAAAAGACCGGGCCCAGGCCGTCATCAACTTCGGCGTGTTCGCCGTCATGGCCATCACGTCATTCGCCTCAGGTGCTTTGGTCACCAACCACGGCTGGGCCTTGCTGAACTTGGGTTCCACCATTCCAGTGGCTATGACGGGCGCGCTACTGCTTTGGTTGGCCTATCAACGTAGGGCATTTAGGGCCAAATAGCCGCCCCTTACAATCACTCGCTCTTAGTGCCTTGCTGGCACCGTCTCCGCGTTGCGTAAGCAGTGCGTAATCCCTTTTTTATCAGGAATGCCTTTTATGTTTATTTCCTCTGCTTTTGCCCAAACCGCTCCCGCTGCCGCTGCCGGTGGTGACTTGCAATCCACTTTGATGGGCATGCTGC
>JAIPDD010000130.1 GCA_021737875.1 Sulfuritalea sp. | reverse complement strand
CCAAGGCGGCACCCGCCAAGCCGACGTTTTTAATCCCGCCACTGGTAAAGCGGAAAAACGTTTACTTTTGGCCGACAAGCTCACCGTAGAACAAGCCATTGCCAATGCCCAAGCGGCTTACCCCGCGTGGCGCAATACGCCTCCGCTCAAACGCGCCCGCGTGATGAGCAAGCTCAAAGAGTTGTTAGAGCTACACGCTGATGAACTGTGCGCACTCCTCACCGCCGAGCACGGCAAAGTATTGGCTGACGCCATGGGCGAATTGCAGCGCGGTATTGAAAACGTCGAGTACGCCAGCTACGCCCCCGAACTCCTTAAAGGTGAGCACAGCAAAAACGTCGGGCCTGCCATTGATTCTTGGAGCGAGTTTCAAGCTTTAGGCGTTACAGCAGGTATCACGCCGTTTAACTTTCCCATCATGGTGCCTTTATGGATGTGGCCTATGGCGGTTGCATGCGGCAACACCTTTATTTTGAAACCCTCAGAACGCGATCCCAGCAGCACCTTGCGTGTCGCTGAGTTGGCACTCGAGGCGGGTTTGCCACCAGGCGTTTTGAATGTGGTCAACGGCGACAAAGAAGCCGTAGATACCTTGCTCACCGACCCCCGCGTCAAAGCCATTAGCTTTGTCGGCTCGACCCCGATTGCGGAATACATTTACGCCACCGGCTGTGCCCATGGCAAACGGGTTCAGGCTTTGGGCGGGGCAAAGAACCACGCCGTGGTGATGCCTGATGCCGATGTACCCAACGCGGTCAACGCCTTGATGGGCGCTGCTTACGGTTCGTGCGGTGAGCGTTGCATGGCGATTCCTTTGGTTGTTGCGGTGGGTGATGCAACTGCAGACGCAGTCATTGCAGGCCTTAAGGTCGAAATTGCAAAAATGAAAGTGGGCCCAGGAACCGATGCGAGTATGGACATGGGGCCCCTGGTCACCAAGGCGCATTTTGAGAAGGTCAAAGCGTATGTTGACCAAGGCGTTGCCGAAGGCGCGAACCTGATTGTGGACGGACGCAACGTCAAAGTCGCAGGTCACGAAGCAGGCTACTTTTTGGGTGCCTGCTTGTTTGACAACGTCAAGCCTGGGATGAAGATTTACCAAGAAGAGATTTTTGGACCGGTGTTGGGCGTGGTGCGTGTGAAAACGCTACAAGAAGCCATGGACCTGATTGACGCCCACGAATACGGCAACGGAACTTGCATCTTCACCCGGGACGGTGAAGCGGCGCGCTACTTTACCGACAATATTTTGGTCGGAATGGTCGGTGTCAACGTGCCTTTGCCAGTTCCCGTGGCTTACCACTCGTTTGGCGGCTGGAAACGCTCCTTGTTTGGTGATTTACACGCCTACGGCCCCGACGCTGCGCGGTTTTACACCAAACGCAAAACCATCACCCAACGCTGGCCCTCGGCTGGCGTGCGCGAAGGCGCGATGTTTAGCTTCCCAAGTAGCAAATAAGCCTCAACTGCGCCTTAAGGCGTAGTCTGGGTCAGATTCACGACAGTTACCTATTGCATAATCCTCAATGCAACAGGTAATATTGCGTTTTGTTGGAAAACGACACCCGTTGTTTTAATCACTACTATGAGACCGCTTAAGCGGATCCACAATGGCCAAAAATACCGATCTTTCGCAGATGTATTTGAAGTACCTGCACCTTGTTCAATCAATTCGCGCGTTGCCAAGCTTCCCGGATCTCGATGCCGTAGAGGTTCAGATGCTCAACACCTTAGCCACGGCGTGGTTCAAGGAAAAGAAAATCACGGTGCTTGAAGCGATGGTGATGCTGCCAGAAATTTCAACCACCACCGCCCACCGCCGGCTCAAACTCTTGCGCAAAAAAGGGATGATCGATTTGCAACTTGATGAAATCGACAACCGGATCAAATACGTCGTACCCACCAAAGCCGCGCACCAGTACTTTGGTCAACTCGGTAAATGCATGGCCTCTGCGAACGCGGCTTAAAGCTAACAATCTCGAAATGGCAAATCCGAACACCCAAGCGCTAAAAAACCCCTGCCAGGTCCGGTCAACGGATTTCGCAGGGGTTTTTCATTGGAGGAAAACTTACCGTTTTGGGTAGTAAGTCGCGTTTGGTAAACCGAACACCCAAGCGGGTGTTTGCCAACATACTGCCAGAAGGTTTTTTACTCGACTGAAAGCTCGTATGCCCTCTTTGATTACAAGCGCAAGTGTCGCCTTATCGGCCTTGGCGTTTATGTTGTTTTCCACACTTAACGAGTGGGTGTTTGGCTTTTTTCCACTGAACAACGGCTTTACGTGGTTGTTTTTACCCTGCGGCCTGTCTTTGCTGATTGTGATTTTGTTTGGCGGCTGGGGCGCATTGGGCATCGTATTGGGAGGCCTTATGTCAACGCAAGATTTCTCTTCCGACTTCAGCTTGATTAACACCGGCGCTTGCATCCTCACCGGCCTGGCACCATGGGCGGGGTCGAGTTTCGCCATCTACGCCATGAAGTTACGCACCAGCCTGTCCAACCTCACCCCAACGACATTGCTCAAAATAGGCTTTGTCTGTTCGGTTGCAACGGCCATCGCTTTGGAACTCTGGTTGCTGATTTTTGTTTACGCGGGGCCGTTTTTTGAAAATCTGTCGTCTCGGATGGTGGGTAATATTTTGGGAACACTCGCCGTTTTGTACGCCATCAAAGCCTTCTTTGCCATCATGAGCCGCTTGGGAAGCGGCAAAATAAACAACACCTAAATTGCCAAATAAATCAATTTAATGCTTTAATTCAGTTAATTCTGTTTTAAACATGTTTTTTGATAATGAAGGGTTAATCTTCGTATGGCCAAAGCTTCTGATAACGCGTCGGTTTTTTTGAACTTCCTGAACTTGGTTGCCGCCGTTCGGTCCTTACCCAGCTTTCCTAGCTTGGATGCCACCGATGAGCGGATGCTCTATATTTTGGGACTGGCTTGGGCCCGCGATAAAAAAATCACCGTGCTCGAAGCCATGGAAATCATGCCTGAGATTTCACCCTCGACTGCGCACCGCCGCCTGAAGCTCCTTCGCCAGAAGGGCTTGCTGGCACTGCAACTCGACGATGAAGACAACCGCGTGAAGTACGTGATTCCTACCAAGGGCTCCAACGATTATTTCTCGCGCATGGGTCAGTGCTTAGAAAAAGCCAGAGCCGCATAAATATACGTTCACCGGTTCAGCTGTTTTAGAAATGCAAGCGCCTCACAACAGGGTTAAGTGTGACCTTGATTGATTAGGATCTGGTTGATCGTTGCTGGGACGGCTTTTATGTATGCCGGGCTGTATTTTCTCAATTCGGCCCTCTTCCCTGCGCTCGTTCTCTCCACCCATATTTCTTTGATTTTTTTACCCAGCGGCGTTCGACTCATCGGCGTTTTGCTTTTTTCACATTGGGGCGCGCTCGGTATTGTCTTAGGCAGCGCAATCACCTCGCTGCTCGCTCCCCCAGAACTCTTAGGCCCCACGCTTTTTGGCGCGTGGGTCATTTCGGGCTTGGCTCCGTGGCTGGCGCGTGAAGTCGGTATTCGCTTCATGCACATGGACCGCCAACTGACAAACTTGTCGGGAACCGACTTGTTAAAACTGTCCGTAGTGTTTGCGGCGTTCAACGCAGTGATGCACCAACTCTGGTTTTACTGGCAAGGCAGCGGCGGCAACTTCTTTAGCCAAACCTGGTCGATGGCAGTAGGCGATTGGCTTGGGGCTGTCTTGTTGCTTTACGCTTTTAAGTTCGCTCTAGCCGCAGTAGGCCGCCTGCGCAGGGGATAATCTCCCGCACATGGCACTGATTACTTTACTTGACGCCCAACTCGCTTTTGGGCACGTTCCCCTGCTAGACCATGCAGGCTTTTCCCTCGAAACAGCAGAACGCGTCGGCCTGATTGGCCGCAACGGCGCGGGTAAATCGTCGATGCTCAAAATTTTGGGCGGCATGGAAAAGCCCGACGACGGCAGCCTGCAGATCCAAAACAACACCCGCATCGCCTACGTGGCCCAAGAACCTACGCTAGAGGCCGATGACACGATTTTCGAGTCGGTGAGCCTGGGCTTGTCCCGGATTCGCCACCTGATTGAGGAGTACTCGCAAGGCCACGGCGATTTAGACGCTATGCAAAGCGAGATTGAGTCGCTGGACGGCTGGAACTGGGAACAGCGGGTGAACGAGACCCTGCACCGCTTACACCTGGACCCCCAAGCTGTGGTGCGCACACTCTCCGGCGGAACCAAAAAACGCGTGGCCTTGGCCCAGGCTTTGGTAACGCAACCGGACGTTTTGCTGCTGGATGAGCCCACCAACCATTTGGACTTGGACTCCATTGAATGGCTTGAGGACCTACTCATTGAGTTCAAAGGCAGCGTGATCACCATCACCCATGACCGCTCGTTTTTAGACCGCGTCGCGACCCGCATTGTCGAACTCGACCGCGGCCAGCTTTTATCCTATCCCGGCAACTTTGCGGCCTATTTGCTGCAAAAAGAGGAGCAAATGGCGCAAGAAGCCGTCATTAACGCCCGCGCCGATAAACTTTTGGCCCAAGAAGAGGTGTGGATTCGCAAAGGCGTTGAAGCCCGCCGAACACGCGCTCAAGGCCGTATTACACGCCTGGAAAACATGCGGGCCACGCGCGAGGCGCGGCGTGACGCAGTGGGTAGCGTCAAATTGGATGTCGCCAGTGGCGCGGCCAGCGGAAAGCTGGTTGCAGAATTAACCCACGTGAGTAAAACCTTTGCCTCTCGCTCGGGTGCCGGACCTGACAAAACCATTGTTCGCGATTTTTCAGCCACAATTTTGCGCGGCGACAAGGTCGGCCTGCTTGGTCCCAACGGCGCGGGCAAAACCACGCTGCTCAAACTCATCTTGGGCGAGCTTGCCCCAGACCCTGCGCCAAAAAATGCCCCCGCACCCAGCTCCGGCGAGAGCGCTTGTGGCACGGTGCGCCAAGGCGCCAATATCCAAGTGGCGTACTTTGACCAAATGCGCAATGCGCTTGATATGGACGCAACGCTGGAAGACTTCATTAGCCCGGGCAGCGAATGGATTGAGATTGGCAACAAGCGCCAACACGTGAAAAGCTACCTTGGCGACTTTTTGTTTTCTCCCGCCCGCGCCAACTCACCGGTCAGATCGTTAAGCGGCGGCGAGCGAAACCGTTTGTTGCTGGCACGTTTGTTTGCGCGTCCGGCTAATGTGTTGGTGCTCGATGAGCCGACCAACGATCTCGATATTGACACCTTGGAGTTGTTGGAAGACCTGTTGCAAAACTACGATGGAACGGTTTTTTTGGTCAGCCACGATCGCACCTTTTTAGACAATGTGGTCACCAGCACCATCGCCTCGGAAGGCGAAGGCCGTTGGCGCGAGTACGAAGGCGGCGTCCAAGACTGGCTCATCCAAAGCAAACGCGCCAGCGCCTTGGCCCAAGCCCAAGGACAAAAAGGCGCTAAGCCGTTTAACTACGGCCGCGACCAAAACGCCTCTACCGAGCCAACACCACCAGCTCCTGCCACCGTTGCAGCCGCGCCAGCGCAACCCGCCCCCAAGGTTCGCAAGCTCAGCTACAAAG
>JAIPDD010000018.1 GCA_021737875.1 Sulfuritalea sp. | reverse complement strand
GTGTTTCAGTCGTTTGCCTTGATGCCCCATCTCTCAGTGTTAGACAACACGGCATTTGGTTTAGAAGTCGCAGGCGTGGGCCGCAAAGACCGAGAAAAACGCGCCATGGAGGTGCTGGAGCAAGTGGGTCTTCATACCTTTGCCCGCCAAATGCCCGCTGCACTCTCAGGTGGCATGCAACAGCGCGTAGGTCTGGCAAGGGCATTGGCGGTGGACCCATCGCTGATGCTGATGGACGAGGCCTTTTCTGCCTTAGATCCCTTGAAACGAACGGAGATGCAAGAACTTTTGCTGCAGTTACAACAAGAACAGCAGCGCACCATCGTTTTCGTGTCCCATGATCTCGATGAGGCCTTTCATATTGGCGACCGCATTGCCATCATGGAAGGCGGGCGGATTGTTCAAATCGGAACACCCGATGAAATACTGCGCAACCCCAGTGATGAGTACGTCCGTGCCTTTTTCAAAGGGGTGGATGTCAAAAAATACCTCATCGCCCAAGACGTGGCCCTTGCAGAGGAGACCTTGGTCATTTGCCCGAGCCACGATGCGCGATCCGACATGGCGCAAGCCGTAGAGCAACTTCGCCAAACGCGAAGAAACTATGCTTTTGTCGTCGCCAATGACGGACTCTTATTGGGCGCGGTGTCTTTGGATACCTTGCTGCGGGGCTTGGAGTCGGGTGCCAGCCGATTGGACAGTGCGTTTACCGATGGCATGGAGGCCGTTGCCGCGTCCTTGAGTTTGCGTGAACTCATTGGCCGAATTGTTCGCCAGCCGTTACCGCTGCCGGTGGTAGACGCGACGGGGCGCTATTTGGGCGCAGTCACACAGACGATTTTGTTGAAAAAAATGATGGAAAGCGAATCCAAGGAGCTACCCCATGAGTGAATTTTTACCGCTGGGCGAATGGGTGGACCACGCTGTCAAATTTGTCATCGATAACGATGGGGGAACGCTGGAGCGCTTGGGCTCAGGCATTGGCACTTTCACTGAAGCCGTCGAGCTGGGCTTGCAAGCCTTGCCGGTGGCGGTTGTGACGGGCATTTTGGTGTTCACCGGCCTGTGGCGGGTGGGATGGAAATTTGCCTTGTTTTGTTTGGCATGCTGTTTCGTCATTGCAGAAACCGGGTTTTGGCCGCAAACCATGGTGACCCTGGCCTTGATTTTTGCGGCAACGTTTATCAGCCTGTTGCTGGGATTGCCCTTGGGAATTTGGGTGGCCAAAAGTAACCGCATGGCCGCCATCATTCGGCCCACCTTGGACTTCATGCAAACCATGCCCGCGTTTGTGTACCTCATCCCAGCAGCTATGTTGTTCGGACTGGGCCGCGTTCCTGGGGTCTTGGCCACCGTTATTTTTGCCATGCCGCCGGTGGTGCGCTTAACCAGTTTGGGAATTCGCCAAGTCAATAAAGAACAGGTGGAGGCGGCCATTACCTTTGGGTGCACGCCGCTTCAGGTCTTGCTCAAGGTCCAAATCCCGGGCGCTTTGCCATCCATCATGGCAGGCATTAACCAAACCATCATGATGGCCTTGTCCATGGTCATTATTGCGTCCATGGTGGGTGCGGGGGGGTTAGGTAACGATGTGCTTGCAAGTATTCAACGCTTAGACATTGGATTAGGCTTTGAATCCGGTCTGGCGGTGGTGCTTTTGGCTATCATGCTGGACCGAATTACGGAGACTTTTGGAACCTCGGCGCCCCAAAAAACGTGGCGCCAAAAGTTGGGAGTCTCCAAAACGGACACGACTTCTTAAGCCATACTCCAATACCCCACCCTATGCCCGCTGTAAGCGCCCACGTGCCAAAGTCCACGCTGCAAAAAAACCAGACCGCAAAAAAGCGATTTGTTTTTTGGACCTTGCCCAATTACTCCCTGATTGCTTTGTCGAGCGCGGTGGAGGCTTTGCGCATGGCCAATCGGGTTGCCAATCAAACCATTTATGAGTGGGTTTTAGCCAGTACCGATGGTGAACCGGTGGCAGCCAGTAACGGATTGGCGATGGCACCTACCGTGTCGGTGGCCGATATTGGCTCCGCCAATATTGTGTTCGTATGCGGCGGCGTGGACATTGAAAGTGCATGTAACAGCGATGTCATTGCGAAGCTGCGAAACTTATCGCAGCGCCAAGTGGCTTTGGGGTCCTTGTGTACTGGGGGCTATGTCTTGGCCAAGGCGGGCTTGTTGGATAAATACAAGGCCGTCGTGCACTGGGAAAACATGTCAGCCTTAGAAGAGCAGTTCCCTAAGGTGATCTTCTCTCGGCAGCTCTTTGCAATTGACCGGGACCGCTACACCTGTACCGGTGGCATCGCTCCTTTGGACTTGATGCTCAACATCATCAAGTCCGACCTCGGGCGCGAAATCGCTCCTATGATTTCAGACCAATTTATTTTGGACCGCATTCGCAATGACCAAGACCGCCAGCATGTTCCATTGATGGCGCGGGTGGGGCTGTTCCATGAAAATTTGATTGAAGCGGCAGCGCTCATGGAGGCCAATCTAGAGGAGCCTTTGTCCTTGGATGAAATTGCCAACTTGGTAGGCGTGTCACGCCGGCAAATTGAGCGTTTGTTCAAGCGCTATGTGGGAGAGGTCCCCACCAAGTACTACCTTGACATGCGTTTGCGTCGCGCCCGAAGCCTGTTGTTGCAAACAGCGATGTCCATCATGGAAATCGCCGTGGCCTGTGGTTTCCAGTCACCCCCGCACTTTTCCAAGTGCTACCGTGATCTCTTTGGCCACACACCCAGTGCCGAGCGGCGCAACAGCCGCCGCGCCTTGCTTGAGCCCGACGAGGCAGCTGCCAAAGTTTAGTTTTTAGCGAAACACCACGGTTCGGCTGCCGTTCAAAAACACACGCCGTTCAATGTGAAAGCGCACGGCTGCCGCCAGCGCGCGGCACTCGGAGTCTCTTCCTGCCGCTGCCAATTTTTCGGGGGTGTAAGTGTGGTCAACGCGCTCCACAATTTGCTCAATGATTGGTCCTTCATCCAAATCCGCCGTGACGTAATGGGCGGTTGCACCTGTGAGCTTGACGCCGCGCTCGTGGGCTTGGTGGTAGGGCTTAGCGCCTTTGAAACCGGGTAGGAAGGAGTGGTGGATATTGATCGCACGGCCGCGTAAGCGCTGGCACATCTCGTTAGAGAGCACTTGCATGTAGCGGGCCAAAACCACCAACTCACTGTTGGTTTCGCCAACAATTTCCATCAGGCGATTTTCTTGCTGGGCTTTGGTCTCTGGCGTCACCGGCAAGAGAATAAAAGGAATGCCCTGGGCTTCGACCAAGGCTTTGAAATCAGGGTGGTTGGAGACGACAGCGCTGATATCCATTTTCAGGACGCCTGTGCGTTGGCGGTACATCAAGTCAACCAGGCAGTGGTCAAACTTTGACACCATCAGCAAGACGCGCGGTTTCTTTTCGCCATCGTGGATCGACCATTCCATTTTTTCTTTTTGGGCGACTTCTGCAAACTGTTCGCGCAGTACGTCCAATGCCGGGGTGCTTTTAACATCGCCATAAAAAGTCACACGAACAAAGAACCGTTCGCTCAATACATCATCAAACTGCTGCATATCGGTGATGTAGCACTGGCGCGACGCCAAAAAACCTGAAACCATGGCGACCGTTCCAAGGCGGCTGTCGCAGGTGGCATTCAAGATGTAATGGGGCTTGCCTTCGAGGTGAACGGTCATTGAATTTTTTCTCCGGTGGGAATTTTGAAGGATAGATCAGGGGTGAACTGCCCTGACGCGGGGATGAGTCTAGGGACTTCGCTGCCCGAATGTTATCTTGTGGCGACAGGGATTTCCCCCTCAACGACGGTCCATTCAGGTGGTATGGCGGCAATTGTTTGCATTGAATGGCTAGGTAAGAAGCCTGTCGTGTAGCGACAATCACAAGTCGCTAAACTGTCAGCGTCGCGGGTCACTGACTCGTACATTTTCAACAAGTAAAGTGCCTCCCTAGGGGGCGCTGTGGAATCAACCCTAAGGAGTTCGCTGTGGCTGAAGAATTTGACGATCTGGATTTGAGCACGCTCAATGATGAAGAGTTAACCGAGCAGGTCCATGACGACCTTTACAACGGTTTGCGTGCCGAAGTGATTGAAGCCACCAATATTTTGCTCGGCCGCGGTTGGTCTGCTGCCCGGGTTCTCGATGACGCATTGGTCGAAGGCATGCGCATTGTGGGTGTTGATTTCCGTGACGGTATTTTGTTTGTGCCTGAAGTGTTGCTCGCTGCTAACGCAATGAAGGGCGGCATGGAAATTTTGCGCCCTCTTTTGGCGGAAACCGGCGTAGAGCCCATTGGCAAGATGGTCATCGGCACCGTCAAAGGTGACATCCATGACATCGGTAAAAACCTGGTCGGAATGATGATGGAGGGTGCGGGATTCGAGGTAATTGACCTGGGTATTAACAACCCGGTTGAAAAATACCTGGCCGCCTTGGAAGAGCACAAGCCGGACATTTTGGGCTTGTCTGCACTATTGACGACCACCATGCCTTATATGAAGGTCGTAATCGACACCTTGAAGGAAAAAGGTCTGCGCGATGACTTTATCGTCCTCGTAGGCGGCGCTCCTTTGAATGAAGAATTTGGCAAAGCGGTTGGGGCGGATGCTTACTGCCGTGATGCGGGTATTGCTGTTGAAACTGCTAAAACGCTGATCGCTGCCCGGCGCGCCAAGGCGGCTGCGTAAGCGGCAAGACCCAAGCAAACCCCGCTTTCGAGGCACGCCATGACCGCAGTTGCAAACACCTTGGTGATTGCTTGCGGTGCTTTGGGACGTGAAATCGTTGCGCTGCGCTCGGCCAACCAGTGGACGCATATGGATGTGACCTGTTTGCCAGCGGAATTGCACAATCGGCCCGAAAAAATCCCGGGTTTGGTGCGTGAAAAAATTCAGCACTTCAAACCCCGCTACAAACATATTTTTGTGGCGTATGCCGATTGTGGGACGGGAGGCTTGTTGGACGCTGTGCTCAAAGAAGAACAGGTGGAGCGCATTCCCGGGGCCCACTGTTATGAGTTTTACGCGGGGTCTGCGGTATTTGAAAAGTTGTGTGACGACGAAATCGGGTCCTTTTACCTGACTGATTTTTTACTTCGGCATTTTGATCGTTTGATCATGCACGGATTGGGGATTGATAAGCACCCTGAGTTGTTGCCCGTGTACTTTGGCAACTACAAAAAGTTGGTGTATTTGGCTCAGGTCGCGTCATCTGAAGGGGTGTCCCTGGGGCAGCGTGCGGCAGACCGATTGGGTTTGTCCTTTGAGTACCGCCTGACGGGCTATGGCGCGTTAGACAGCAGTTTAAGCAATGCAAACGAGAAAGTAATCCAATGGCAAAACTGATTGTGATTTCCTGGCGTGATCTGCCCGCCCAAGTGGTGGTGAAGCGGGGCCGCGAAACGGGCAAGGTGCAGCTCTCGCACCGTTTTCAAGAAGCCGTAGACCGGGCCGCCATGCGCGCGGGTAAAGCCAGCGCAGGCGACTACCTGGCCGACTGGAAGCGAAGTGACCCCATAGAGTGTGGCGACGATATCCAAGCCGAAGCCAATGCAGAAGCAGCGCGGATTGAAGCCATGTATTCCGACGATGACATTTTGCGCATCATCCGTGCCCATGGGGTGGATACGACCTTGGCGTCGCCCACCGTCATCGCCGCTGATGAAGTCAGCGTTGCCAATCCTCACGGAGACGCCTAATGTATTCGGTACGCCGTTGGTCTGTACGCCATGCCCGTGGCATGGAAATTTTTTACAACGCCTTTGAAAAAGTCTTTGTGGCTTTGCACCCGCTTTGGAAAGCCATTGGCTATGAGCGCTTAGAAAAACCAGTGGCTGTGGTGGAAAAAGTGGTCAAAGGTTTTCTGTTTGATTGCCAAATGTGCGGGCAGTGCGCTTTGAGTTCTACAGGGATGTCTTGCTCGATGAACTGCCCTAAAACCTTGCGCAATGGGCCGTGTGGCGGGGTCCGTGCCAACGGAAATTGTGAAGTCAAACCCGACATGCGCTGTGTGTGGGTGGAGGGCTTTGAAGGCAGCCAGCGCATGGTTGCAGGCAAAGAGGCGATCAAAGTCGTTCAGTTCGCTGTGGACGGCCGGCTCAAAGGCAAGTCATCGTGGCTCAAAGTAGCGCGGGAGAAAAACGCATGAAATTTGAAGACGAACCCGTCCCAGGGTACCCCTTACCCATTTTGCCGGGGCATACCTCCCCCGGGCGCCTTGAGCGCGTTTTGCGCAGCGGCGCCTTTGCAGTCACTGCAGAGTTGGACCCGCCAGACTCTGCCGATGGGTCGGAAGTGTACCGACGGGCCCAGTTGTTTGACGGTTACGTGGACGCCATCAATGCCACCGACGGCAGCGGCGCCAACTGCCATATGTCAAGTTTGGCGGTGTGCGCGCTTTTAACCCGCGTGGGTTATGCCCCCATCATGCAAATTTCCTGCCGTGACAAAAACCGCATTGCCATCCAAGGTGATATTTTGGGTGGCGCGGCCATGGGCGTGGCCAATATGCTGTGCCTAAGCGGAGACGGCGTGCAGTCAGGTGACCACCCGCAGGCCAAGCCGGTGTTTGATTTGGATTGCATGTCCTTGCTCGAAATTGGGCGCGGGATGCGTGACGAACACAAATTCCAAAGTGGCCGTAAAGTGACTTATGCGCCCCGTGTTTTCTTTGGCGCGGCGGCCAATCCTTTTGGCTTGCCGTTTGAGTGGCGGGCTGATCGCTTGGCTAAAAAAGTAGCGGCCGGAGCGCAATTTATTCAAACCCAATACTGCTATGACGTACCCCGCCTGCGGGAATACATGAAACGCGTAGAAGACTTGGGCTTGCTTGATAAAGTCTTTATTTTGGTCGGTGTGGGCCCGATGCGTTCTGCCAAGGTGGCCGAGTGGATGCGTACCAACGTGCCTGGCGTGCATATTCCAGATGCGGTGATCAAGCGGATGGCGGGTGCGGAAAAGCAAGCGCTTGAAGGGCAAAAAATTTGCATTGAAATCATCCAAGAGGTCAAAGAAATCAAAGGCGTGTCGGGCGTCCATGTGATGGCCTACCGCCAAGAAGACACTGTTGCCAACATTATTCAAACCTCTGGGGTGCTCGGTGGCCGTGTGCCATGGTTCCCTGGTCGCGATACCCCCAACCCAACAACAAACCTAACTACAAAGGAAACAGCGTGACCGATACCATCATCAGCTCAGCAACCAAAGAGATCGTCATCGGATTTGACCGTCCATTTGTCATCATTGGCGAGCGTATCAACCCAACAGGTCGCAAGATCATGGCTGCAGAAATGATGGCCGGCGACTACAGTCGTGTCATCGCAGACGCTTTGGCCCAGGTAGAAGCAGGCGCGCACATGCTCGATGTCAACGCGGGTATCCCACTGGCTGATGAACCTGGCATGTTGGCCAAGGCGATTCAATTGGTGCAAGAGGTCACCGACGTTCCTTTGTCGATTGACTCGTCCATCGTGGCTGCGCTTGAGGCTGGTTTGGCGGTTTACAAAGGCAAGGCCTTGGTCAACTCAGTCACCGGCGAGGAAGACCGATTAGAAACCGTCTTGCCTTTGGTTAAAAAATACGGTGCGGCTGTTGTTGCTATTTCCAATGACGAGACTGGTATTTCCCAAGACCCCGATGTGCGATTTGCCGTGGCCAAGAAAATTGTGGAGCGCGCTGCCGACTATGGCATTCCTGCTTGCGATATCGTGGTGGACCCCTTGGTCATGCCCATTGGCGCGATCAACCAGGCCGGTGTTCAGGTGATGCGTTTGGTGCACCGCTTGCGTACCGAGCTCAAAGTCAACACTACCTGTGGTGCGTCGAATGTGAGCTTTGGATTGCCTGAGCGCAACGGAATCAATGCGGGCTTTCTGACGATGGCCATCGCTTCAGGCATGACCTCTGCCATTACAAATCCTTTGCATGCTGAGGTTGTTAAGGCCTGTATGGCAGCCGACGTCATGATGGGGCATGATCCAGATTGCATGCGTTGGATTCGCAGATTCAGAGAAGCGCCTGCCATGGGTGCAGATGGTGAAATGGGCCGTGGTCGCCGCGAAACCGGAAACCGCCGCCGCGCAAGCTAAGCCCGCGTTGTTCAATTTTTGGGAGTGTGTTTGTGAGTGCTAAAGATGCATTGGTAGTTTTTACACCTTCTGGGCGGCGTGGCCGTTTCCCGGTGGGTTCGTCTTTGCTGCAAGCGGCGCGCTCCTTGGGTGTGGACATCGACTCGGTGTGTGGTGGCCGAGGGATTTGTGGCCGCTGCCAGGTCTTGGTCTCAGAAGGTGAGTTTTCCAAACATGGCGTGGTCTCCAGTAACGATAATCTATCGCCTGTGTCAGCGGTAGAGCAAGAATACTGCAGCACCCAAGCCATGCTGCCCGGGCGGCGCTTGTCGTGTTCTGCCCAAGTATTGGGTGACTTGGTGATCGATGTTCCTAGCAGCAGCCAAGTCCACAAGCAGGTGGTTCGCAAAGCAGCTGAAGCCCATGATGTGCATCTTGACCCCCTTATTCGCTTGTACTTTGTGGAAGTGCAAGAGCCCGATATGCATGACCCTTCTGGCGACCTGCGCCGCCTAGAAGATGCCCTCGAGTTTGAGTGGCAACTGACCGACCTGTCTTGCGATGTTTTGGTGGTGCAGCAGTTGCAAACCGCTTTGCGCCAAGGTGCGTGGAAGGTCACAGTCGCGGTTCACGCAGGCAACCAAATCATTGCGGTGTGGCCCAAGCTCAAAGAGCATGTGTACGGATTGGCTGTGGATGTGGGATCTACCACCATTGCGGCCCATTTGTGTGATTTAGCCTCGGGCGAAGTGGTCGCATCGGCTGGGGTGATGAACCCCCAAATTCGTTTTGGCGAAGACCTGATGAGCCGGGTCTCTTACGTCATGATGAATCCCGGTGGCGAGGTTGAAATGACAGTGGCCGTGCGTGCTGCCCTCAATGACTTGGCGGTTGATGTGGCTGCCCAAGCCGGCATTTCACCTAAAGATATTTTGGAAGCCACTTTTGTCGGCAACCCCATCATGCACCACCTGCTGTTGGGTATCAATCCCGTAGAGTTGGGCGGTGCGCCTTTTGCGCTTGCCACCGACCGCGCGATTACTTTGTGGGCGGTGGAGATTGATTTCGCGATTCACCGCAATGCGCGTATCTATGTGTTGCCCTGTATTGCGGGTCACGTTGGCGCCGACACGGCGGGCGTCATTTTGGCCGAGCGCCCCGACCTCACTGACAAAATCACCTTGTTGGTGGATGTGGGCACCAATGCGGAAATTGTGTTGGGCAATAACCAGCGCCTTCTTGCGTGTTCTAGCCCCACCGGCCCCGCCTTTGAAGGCGCACAAATCAGCTGCGGCCAACGGGCAGCACCTGGAGCTATTGAGCGCGTGCGGATTGACCCGGTGACCTTGGATGCCCGCTTTAAAGTCATTGGTTGTGATTTGTGGTCCGATGACCCAGGCTTTGCCGCTGCGGTGGCCACCACTGGTGTGACGGGCGTGTGTGGCTCCGGAATCATCGAGGCCCTCGCAGAGTTGTATTTGGCCGGTGTGATTCGCCATGACGGCGTTATCAACGGCGACATGGCTGCGCGTAACCCGCGCATCCAACCTGATGGCAGAACCTTCTCTTACGAGCTTTATCGTGCGACGGAACATGCACCTGCGCTCAAGGTAATGCAAAACGACGTGCGCGCGATTCAGTTGGGTAAAGCGGCCTTGTATGCGGGCGTACGGCTGTTGATGGAACGCATGGGTATTGCGTCCGTCGACCGCATTCGCTTGGCGGGTGCGTTTGGCAGCCACATCGATGTGAAATATGCGATGGTCTTGGGCATGATTCCCGACTGCATCTTGTCGGAGGTGAGTTCTGCAGGCAATGCCGCGGGAACCGGCGCTCGGATTGCGCTCTTAGACCAGCGCTCGCGCAAAGACATCGAGGCCTTGGTGCGCCGGGTTGAAAAAATTGAAACCGCAGTGGAGCCCCGTTTCCAAGAGTTTTTTGTCGAAGCCATGGCTTTGCCGCATTTAACGGATCCCTTTGTGCGTTTGCAAGAGGTAGTGAAGTTACCAGAGCGCGTAGCTGTAAATACAGAGCAAAGCACACGCAGCCGGCGCGGTGCAAGAGCTAAAACGGTAGAACCAGAAGCGACCTGATGCGATGCATCAGCGTCGGCTTAGGGTTAGCCTTGATCCCATGTCGGCAACTATTGCGTTATAAATGAAGCGATTCGCAAGAATTTTTAACACAAAGGACGTTGTATGAAAATGAAGTTAATAGGTTTAGTGGCCTCTGCCGCAGTGTTGGCAACACAAGCCGCGTGGGCTGAAGACGCAAGCTGCAAAACCGTGCGTTTTGCTGATGTGGGTTGGAGTGATATTGCAGCGACAACAGGCATGGCATCGGTGGTACTCGAAGGTTTGGGCTACAAACCCACCGTGACGATTGCCTCTATTCCTATCGCTTTTGCCGGCATGAAGAAAAAACAAATTGACGTGTTCCTCGGTTACTGGAACCCGTCCATGACGCCGCAAATCGAACCTTTTGTCAAAGCCGGCGACATCAAAGTATTGGCAACCCCTAACTTGGTCGGCGCGAAATACACCTTGGCGGTCCCCACCTATTTGTACGACAAGGGCCTGAAAACCTTTGCCGATATTGCCAAGTTTGAGAAAGACTTGGGCGGCAAGATCCATGGTATCGAGCCAGGCAATGACGGCAACGCCTTGATTGCAGGCATGATCAAAGACAACAAGTTTGGACTCAAGACTTTCAAGATGGTCGAGTCTTCTGAGGCTGGCATGTTGATCGAAGCCCAGCGTGCGATCAAAGCGCAAAAAGCGATTGTTTTCTTGGGCTGGGAGCCGCACCCCATGAACGTGCAAATGAAGATGAGCTACTTGGCCGGTGGGGATGATGTGTTTGGCCCTAATTTAGGTGAAGCCAAGGTCTACACGGCGATCCCCACGTCATACGAAGCCCGTTGCCCCAATGTCAACGCTTTCTTGAAAAACCTGCAGTTCACGACAAACATCGAAAACCAAGTCATGGGTCCAATCTTGAACAAGGTCAAGCCCAATAAAGCCGCAACTGATTTCTTGAAAAAGAACCCAGCGGTTTTGGATAAATGGCTTGCTGGCGTCAAAACATTTGACGGCAAAGAAGGTTTGGGCGCCGTGAAAAGCGCACTTAAAATCTAAGCGTAGCTAATGCTGGTGTGACTATCACACCACCGGTCCCCTGCCAACTCCGACCCATGTCACCGTGGGTCGGAGTGGGTTTTTGGGTCTTTGAATTATTTTGTGGCCAAGCGCCAGTAGGTAACACCATGGGTGCAGTAGAAATCCACAGTTTTGTCAATGGCCAGGCCTTGCTTGGTGGCGGTGAGCGCTTTGAGTCGATCAATCCGGCAACCGGAAAAGCCTTTGCGCAATTGCACGACGCCAATGCGGCGGATGTGGACGCTGCGGTGGCTGCAGCACAGCACGGGTTTGAAATCTGGTCTGCCATGACGGGCACCGAGCGCGGCCGCATTTTGCGCAAAGCGGCGGATCTCTTGCGCAGCCGCAATGAAGAACTGGCCGCGCTGGAAGTACAAGACTGCGGCAAGCCCTTGCAAGAAGCGCTGGTGGTGGATGTGCACAGCGGTGCCGATTGCATTGAATATTTTGCAGGTGCTGCGGCTACTTTGGCCGGCGCCCAATACCCTTTGAAAAATGCCTTTGCCTACACCCGGCGTGAGCCTTTGGGCGTATGCGTTGGCATAGGCGCATGGAATTACCCTCTGCAGATTGCGTGTTGGAAGTCTGCCCCCGCACTCGCAGCGGGCAATGCCATGATTTTCAAGCCCTCAGAGATGACGCCTGCAACCGCCGTCAAGCTGGCTGAGATTTATCTGGAAGCGGGGGTTCCTCCAGGCGTCTTTAACGTTTTGCAAGGGCGAGGTAGCACGGGTGCTTTGCTCGCCGCACACCCGGGCGTTGCCAAGGTTTCGGTGACGGGGTCTGTGCAAACCGGAAAGAACGTGATGCAAACCGCAGCCGGTACGCTCAAACGCGTCACGATGGAGCTCGGTGGCAAATCCCCCTTGGTGGTCTTTGACGACGCCGACCTGGAGCAAGCGGTTGCCGCTGCCTTGATGGGAAATTTTTATACCCAAGGCGAGGTATGTACCAACTGCACCCGCGTGTTTGTGCAACGCGGATTGTCCGATGCTTTTTTAGCCCGCTTGAAAGAACGCACCGCCCAGCTGCGTGTGGGCGACCCTATGGATCCGGCGACCGAAGTCGGTGCCTTGATCTCCAAAGCCCATGCGCAAAAGGTAATGGACTACATTGCCAGCGGCGTAGCCGAAGGCGCCAACTTGGTCAGTGGCGGCCAGCGTGCAGTGGTCGCAGGATTGCCTGAGGGCAATTTCGTACAACCCACCATCTTTGCCAACTGCACGGATTCCATGCGCATCGTGCGTGAAGAAATCTTTGGCCCCGTTTTATCGATGTTGGTCTTTGATAGTGAAGACGAGGTGATTGCCCGGGCCAATGCCTCACGCTTTGGCCTTGCGGCGGGTGTATTTACCCGCGATCTGGCCCGTGGGCACCGCGTTGCCGCCAAACTCAAAGCGGGAATTTGCTGGATCAACAATTACAACATCACCCCCATTGAGATGCCTTTTGGCGGTGCGGGTGAGTCGGGCATTGGTTCTGAGAACAGCATGGCGGCTTTTGACCATTACACCCAACTCAAAACGGTGTACGTGGAGTTAGGTGAGGTCGCTTGCGGCTACCGATAAGCAAAGAATCATGATGCAAAAACAATACGACTACATCATTGTGGGCGCGGGCTCTGCGGGCAGCGTGTTAGCCAACCGTCTGAGCGAAGACGCCACAGTCCGTGTGCTGGTGATTGAGGCCGGCCCGCTGGACCATAACCTCATGATCCACATGCCCAGCGGATTCGCCTATCCGATGGCCAATCCGCGTTACACCTGGATGTACGCCACCGAGCCAGAGCCCTTCATGGACCATCGCCAGATTCACTGCCCCCGCGGTAAAACCATTGGTGGTTCGAGCAGCATCAACGGCATGGTCTATATCCGCGGCAACGCCCAAGACTACAACGGCTGGGCTGAAAACTTTGGACTGGCCGATTGGAGTTACGCGCATTGCTTGCCCTATTTCAAGAAATCTGAAACCCGCGCCAAGGGTGCGGATGACTACCGCGGCGGCGAAGGCCCGCTCAATGTGTCCACAGGCGCATGTAAAAACCCGCTGTACAACGCTTTCATTGAAGCCGGACAACAAGCGGGTTATGCCTATACCTCCGACATGAACGGCTACCAGCAAGAGGGCTTTGGCCCCATGGACATGACCACCCACCAAGGCCGCCGCTGGAGTACGGCGATGGCCTATTTGCGCCCCGCGCTGGTTCGCAGCAATCTGACCTTGCAGACCCAAACCTTGGTCACGCGCGTGGTGTTCGATACGACCCAAGCCAAGCCCACCGCGGTGGCCATTGAAATAGAAGCTGACGGCAAAGTCCAGACCCTGGCAGCCAAGCGTGAAATTATTCTGTGTGGTGGGGCCATCAACTCGCCACAACTGCTGCAGCTCTCAGGCATTGGCAACCCAGAGCACTTAGCGCCTTTGGGAATTTCAATGGTTGCCACGCTCAAAGGCGTAGGCGAAAACCTGCAAGACCATTTAGAAACCTATGTGCAGTACGCTTGTAAAGAGCCAATCACGCTCTACTCCGCAACCAAGCTCTGGAACAAACTCATCATCGGCGTGCAATGGCTGCTGTTGAGAACCGGTTTGGGTGCGACCAACCATTTTGAATCGGGCGGATTTATCCGCAGCGAAGCCGGCGTGAAGCATCCTGACTTGCAATACCACTTCTTACCCATGGCCGTTCGCTATGACGGCAACTCTCCCGCCACAGGCCATGGATTTCAAGCCCATGTGGGCCCCATGCGCGCCACCAGCCGGGGTTTTGTCAAAATCAAATCCAACAACCCCAAAGACGCGCCCACCATTGTCTTCAACTACATGAGCACCGAGCAAGACCGCAAAGAAATGCGCGCGGCCATCCGCTTGACGCGCGAAGTGTTTATGCAAAAAGCGTTTGACCGTTATCGTGGTGAAGAACTCTCGCCGGGCCCCAGCGTCCAAACCGACGCCGAAATCGATGCCCATATCCGTGCCAGTGCCGAAACGGCCTACCACCCCTCCTGCAGTTGCCGCATGGGGAGTGATGCCATGGCGGTGGTGGACCACCAAGGCCGGGTGCATGGCGTGGAGCGCCTGCGTGTGGTCGATGCGTCCATCATGCCGCAGGTCGTCAGCGGCAACCTGAATGCACCCACCATCATGATGGCGGAAAAAATCGCCGACGCCATCCGCGAGCGCGCGCCCCTACCGGTTTCCAGCGCTGCGGTCTATGTGCATCCCCACTGGGAAACCCAGCAACGGTAGTGGGCCGCTTGCGGCTCGGCTAAAATAAAGCTTCTTCGAGGAGCGTTGCAGTTCATACCCATGAACGAGGCTCGGAGCCACTGGCCAGGGGCCAGTTTGTTCTAACGGCGCTCACCCACGCAACTGTGCGGTGAGCCACTTTGTTTCTCACCGCAAAGGCGTGGCCCCTCAGTCTTGATTCGGAGCGCACCTTGAACGTCGTAGCATCCTCTTTGCCCGCAGATACTTCTTCTAACCGGTTCACCCACCTCTTGGCAACCCGCCCTTGGCTCTTGGCCGATGGCGCAACCGGCAGCAACTTGTTTGATGTGGGCTTGATGTCCGGTGACGCGCCAGAGTTGTGGAACACCGAGCACCCCGACCGTATTGCCTACTTGCATCAAAGCTTTGTGGATGCGGGTGCCGATATCATTTTGACCAATACGTTTGGTGGGACGGTGTACCGCTTAAAGCTGCACCAAGCCCAAGGCCGCATGGCCGAGCTCAACCAAGCTGCGGCCCGCATTGCACGCGGTGTGGCTGATGCCAGCGGACGCGAAGTTGCAGTGGCTGGCAGCATGGGCCCCACCGGTGAAATCATGGAACCCATTGGCACGCTGACCTTTGACCAAGCCAAAGCCGCTTTTGCCGAGCAAGCCTTGGCGCTGGCTGCCGGGGGTGTCGATGTCTTGTGGATTGAAACCATGTCATCCCGTGAAGAAGTGGAAGCGGCCGTTGCCGGTGCGGCCGTTGCCGGCTTGCCCATTGTCTGTACGCTCAGTTTTGATACCAATGGCCGAACCATGATGGGAATTTCGCCCAGTGATTTTTCTGGCATTGAGAAATCACTCACTCCCCGCTTGGCCGCATGCGGAACCAACTGTGGCGTGGGCGCCTCCGAAGTGGTTGCCTGTATCCACAACCTGGCCGAGGCAATGGACCCCGATGTGGTCTTGGTGGCCAAAGGCAATTGCGGTATTCCGCAGTATGTGGATGGGGCGATTTGCTACAACGGAACGCCTGAGATCATGGCGCTTTACGCGCGTATGGCGCTTGACGCGGGTGCCCGCATTATTGGTGGATGCTGTGGGACCAGTGCCCGGCATTTGCGCGCCATGCGTGATGCCTTGGAGTCGCACACCAAGTCACCTAGCCCCACGCTAGACGCGATTTTGAGCCAGCTCGGTGAGGTATCTACCGGGGCACGTGCGCAATGGGGCGGTGAGCAAAGCCGACTCGGTGGCGCAGCCCCCGGGGCCAACCTGTCGCGTGGACGCGGCGGGCGCACTCGACGCGAATAATGCAAACCCCTTCGTCGGCCAAAGGCCTGCTGCTGGTTGCAGGCGCCACTCTCTTTTGGAGTTTGAGCGGCGTATTCGTGCGCTGGTTGCCTGGCGTGCAACCCTGGACCTTCAACGCCTACCGGGGTTTAGGCATGGCCGTGGCCATTCTGGCCTGGACGCTGTGGCACTACCGGGGCGAAACCATCGCGATGTTTCGCCGCAGTGAACCCACAGCCATTCTCATTTCTGCCGGTGCATTTGCTTTGGGTTCGTCGCTGTATATCGTTGCGATGAACCTCAGCAGCGTGGCTGCGGTGTCTTGTTTGGGCGCGACCTCGGGTTTGTTTGCCGGTGTGTTGGCCCGGGTTTGGTTGGGTGAAAAAACCCAGCCAGTGTTTTATGTCGCCGTGTTTTTGGCCTTGGCTGGAGCCACTGTCATTGCGCTGGGTGAGGGGGGCGCGTCCATCAATGGCTATTGGGGAACCTTGATTGGCTTAGGCGTTGCGTTTTGCTTTGCCCTGCAAAGCGTCTCGCTGCGCCGCTACAAAGCCCTGGACATGGAGCCCGCCATGCTGGTGGGTGGCTTGGGCGTATTTGTCTTGGTTGCAGCGTCGGGTTTGCTCGTTGCGCTTCCCCTTCAAAGTGTTGCCCTCTTGCTATTGATGGGAGCGGTTCAGTTGGCTTTGCCCTTGGTACTTTACATGCGTGGTGCGCGCAGCGTAGGCGCAGTGCAAATGGTGGTCATTACCATGGCCGATGCCATCCTGAACCCCCTGTGGGTGTGGTTGGTGCATGGAGAAATACCGGTCGCCGCTGTGTATGCAGGCGGGGCTTTGATTCTTGTGGGCATTGGTTTAACGACGTGGACTGGTCGCCAACGTGCTTAACTCAAAAAATCCGCAATGAAAGCCCCACCGCGCCTGCAAAGTTTGGTGGAAGAGGGGCTGATTGACAGCGTGGTGCGCCAACTCATGAGTGGCAAAGAGGCAATGGTGTATGTGGTTCGTCGGGGTGAAGAAACCCTGTGCGCCAAGATCTACAAAGAAGCCACCCACCGAAGTTTTCGCCAAGCGGTGGACTACACCGAAAATCGAAAAGTCAAAAATTCACGGTCTGCACGCGCGATGGCAAAAGGCAGCCGGTTTGGCCGCCAAGAGCAAGAAGCCGCTTGGCAAAGTGCCGAAGTCGACGCGCTCTACCGCCTCGCTGATGCTGGCGTGCGCGTGCCCCAGCCGTACAATTTTTGTGACGGCGTATTGCTGATGGAACTTGTGACCGACGCCAATGGCGACGCCGCACCGCGCTTAAATGATGTGACCTTTACGGCCCAACAAGCACTCACCCACCATGCTAATTTGATGACGGAGGTCGTACGCATGTTGTGCGCAGGCGTGGTCCACGGGGACCTGTCTGAGTTCAATATTTTGCTCGCCCATAGCGATGTGGCGGGTCAGCCCGACGGTATGGATTTCCCCGTGATTATTGATTTGCCTCAAGCCGTTGACGCGGCAGGCAACAACCACGCCCAACGCATGCTGATGCGTGATGTGGCCAACCTGCGTGATTTTTTTGGGCAGTTTGCGCCATCGCTCAATACCACCCAGTATGGTCCCGAGATGTGGAGCCTCTACCAAGCCGGACTCCTCACCACAGATACCGCGCTCACGGGCTTTTTCGACCGCGCCCATGCCGATGTGGATATGCAAGGTATCTTGCGAGAAATTGACGATGCGCAGGCGCAAGAGACAGCTCGTAAACTACGCATTCAATAGTCTGATTGTGAGGAAGGAAGTCTGCAATGAAAATATCTGTTGAAACATGTGTGAATGCGCCCATGGCTGCGGTGTGGCATGCCTATACCAACCCTGACGACATTAAGCAATGGAATGCCGCCTCGGATGACTGGCACACCACGCAAGCCAGCGTGGATTTGCGCGTGGGCGGTCAATTTTCTTCGCGCATGGAAGCCAAAGACGGCAGTGTTGGATTTGACTTTGCTGGAACCTATACCAAGGTGGTTCCTATGCAGTTGCTTGAATATGCTTTTGGTGACCGCACCGCGCTGGTTGAATTTAGTTCTGATGCGCAAGGCGTGCGGGTCAAAGTCACTTTTGATGCAGAAACCGAGCATTCGGTGGAGCAACAACAAGAAGGCTGGCAATCGATATTGAACCATTTCGCAAAGCACGTGGAATCTACCGCTTAAAGGCGATCAGCGGCATCGCAGTTCACTTCAAAGCTGTGGTGTTCCCATCGCTGATCGGCGCGGGGGCCATCTAAGCGCAGGGCAGTCAAGCAGCCGCCCCATATGCAGCCTGTATCGAGCGCAAAGACATCTTGGCGGTCTAACTTCCCCAAGGTCGACCAGTGGCCAAAGGCCACGGTGTCTTGGACGGTTTTCCGCCCCGGCACGTCAAACCACGGCATATACCCTGCGGGCGCAGCATCTGCTGAAGCCTTGCTGGTGAACTCCATTTCTCCTTGGGCATTGCAAAACCGCATGCGGGTGAGCGCATTGACAATCACGCGCAAGCGATCCGCGCCGGTGAGTTCTTCGCTCCACGCCATAGGCTGACTGCCGTACATATGGGTTAAAAAGTCGAGGAGCTTGGTGCTGCGCAATGCCGACTCCACCTCTCCAGCCAGCGCCATCGTGGTTGCTGAATTCCATTGGGGCAAAACACCCGCGTGGACCATCAGCAAGGTGTGCCCAGGCTGCTCAATTTTCAGCGCCATGGCTTGCTGGCGCAGCCACTCCAGCATGGCGTTGCGGTCTTGGGCGTCTAAGACCGAAGCCAAGGTATCGCCGCGCTGCGCAGGGCGCACACCATACGCCACGGCAAGCAAGTGCAAATCGTGGTTTCCCAACAGGCACTGCGCTGCATCGCCTAATGCCATCAAACGGCGCAGTACGCCCGCCGAGTCTGGCCCACGGTTGACCAAATCGCCTAAAAAGTAGAGCGTATCGCGGCTTTTTGAGAAAGAAACCGTGTCGAGCAAGCGTTCCAGTGCCGTATCGCAGCCCTGGACGTCGCCAATCAAGTAAAGTGCCATGGTGTTCATTTTCGCTCTAGATCCATGGAATTGCTGCTGATTGTTTTTTTAACGCTCCTTAACGGCGTATTTGCCATGTCTGAATTGGCCTTGGCTGGCAGCCGCAAAGCACGCTTGACTGCCTTGATGGAGGCAGGCGACAAAGGGGCGCAAGCGGCTTTGGAGCTCTTGGGAAACCCCAACCAGTTTTTGTCCACCGTGCAAGTCGGTATCACGTCGATTGGCGTTCTCAACGGTATTGTGGGCGAGTCGGCATTTAGCGGCGGCGTGGCTGCAGCATTGCAAGGCTGGGGCATGGCCGCGACTGCCGCAGCTATCACGGCCACCGGCCTGGTCGTGACCGCGATCACGTTCACCACGATCATTTTTGGCGAATTGGTTCCCAAGCGAATTGGCCAACTGCACCCGGAGCGGGTGGCCTGTTGGGTCGCGCGGCCCATGCTGTGGTTAGCCAAGGCAGCCAAGCCCTTTGTTCGCCTTCTGTCTGGAACCACTGCAGCCACACTCCAACTGCTGCGTATTGATACCAATGCCGCACGTGCCGTAACTGAAGAAGAAATCACCGCCAGCTTGGAAGAGGGCGTGGATGCCGGTGTCATTGAAGAGCATGAACACCAAATGGTGCAAAACGTCTTTCGCTTGGACGAGCGCCCATTGACCTCGCTGATGACACCCCGCACCGATATGCAGTGGTTGGATGCCCGCAGTACCGTGGGCCTGTGTTTGTCTTTGGCCAGTGCCGGCGGTGGCAAAGGCGCCCATTCTTGGTATCCGGTGTGCCGTAATTCTTTAGACGATGTGGTGGGCATCATCAGCGTTGCCCGCTTGTTGGACTTGAGCGCGCACCCCGATGAAGTGATCGATGCGCATTTAACGCCAGCAGTGTTTGTCCCCGAAACGCTCAGCGGCATGGAGTTGCTGGAGCAGTTTCGTTTGGCTGCTGGCCGTTTGGTTTTTGTCGTCGACGAATACGGCGTGGTTCAGGGTTTGCTGACTCCAAGGGATTTACTCGAAGCCATCACGGGAGAATTGCAATACGGTGCGCTCACAGACGCATGGGCTACGGAGCGCGAGGACGGTTCGTGGTTGCTTGACGGCGTGATGCCTTTGGGGGAGCTGAAATCTCGCCTCGACATGGAAGACCTTCCCGCTGAAGACCGGGGCCGCTACAACACCTTGGCGGGTTTGCTGATGTCCATCTCGGGGCATTTGCCTGGGGTAGGCGAACGCATCATGTGCCAACACTGGCGTTTTGAAGTGGTTGATTTGGACCACCGACGCATTGACAAAGTCTTGGCCGTTCGCGTGACGCCGCCAAAATCGGTGTAATCAAGCCCGCCCTGTGCGCTGGTAAACCCACAACCCGAGCCACTCATGCAGGAGCAACTGCCAACGGGACGCGCCATCGGCTAAAGAGTAGTCAGTCCACGGTGTGCGCTGACCGGTACGAAAATCCACAGGGTAAGGCGTGACGTTCCAACCTGCTTTTTCAAAGGTGGCCATCGACCTTGGCATATGCCACGCCGAGGTCACCAACAGCCAGGGTTTTTTGATGTCCACCCCCGCAATGGCTGCACTCAACACGGCGTTTTCAAACGTGTTGCGAGAACGGTCTTCGAAGATAAGACGCTCGGGTGCCAAGCCCATGGCTTGGTAAAAAATGCCAGCGCGTTGGGCCTCGGTTAAACCCTGGGCCAAGAGTTGCCCTTCACCGCCCGTAAACAACAAACGTAAATGGAGATGCTGCTGCATCAAGGGCAGCGGTGCGACCATACGCTCAGCCGCGCCATTGAGCGCGGGCTGCGTACGGCCCTCCCACACCGATGCACTGTCTAAGGCGCCACCGAGAACAACGATGCCAGCAAAGTTTTTCAAATCGGGCGGGGCTGCTTGCGGTGGGTAGGTATTTTCAAGCCGGCGTATCCCTGCGTCAGGCAAGATCTCCCAGCCTTGCACTAACAACACCACCAAAGCCAAACCCACAAAACGCAAACCCCACGCAGCTTGCGAAGGGGTTTTGCTCTGCTTATTTTGATGCTGTTGTTGATTGGCAAGGCGCAAACCAGAGCGCAAAAGCAGCAAGCCCGCCAAGAGCAGCAAAACCACCCATGCCAAAGGCTGGGTCACAAACAGCAAAAGCTTAGAGACTACAAACATGGGTCTACCGGGACTGGTTTAGGCCCGCGCACTTTCGCGCTCACTTACCCGGTCACGCCAGGCTTGCAGTGCAAGTAAGCCCTCTTGGGCGGGTGAAAATTTCAGCAAACCCCGTGCGAACTCGAGGGTGCAAAACGCGGTAATGTCCGCAATGGTAAAGCGCGGCCCGGCCATCCAAGTTTGGGTTTGCAAAATGCGGTCAAACACCTTGGCGTTTGTCTTTAACTTCTCAAGCTGAGAGTGGCCAAACTCCAGAAACTGCGGTTTTTCTAAAGCGGCCAAACCAGGGTGGGTATGCCGAATGGCGTTGGCTGCGCCGAGCAACAGCGTCCATTCAGCACGGCGGTCTGCCATTTCGATAAATGCTTTTTCTTCGAAGTCCTGCCCCATCAGGTTGGGCTCGGGGTACAAGCCTTCGAGGTAAGTGCAAATCGCCCGTGTTTCGGTCAGAACCCGGCCATCGTCGAGCTCAAGCGCAGGAACTTTGGCTTGTGGGCTTTTGGCTAAAAACGCATCGCCTCGGTGCTCGCCTTGATTCAAGTCCACATCCACCAAGGCAATGCTGGTGATATTTTTTTCGGCCATGAACATTTGCACACGCCGCGGGTTGGGCGCACGGGGAGCGATATACAGTTGCATGGCGATGGCTCCTTAAGATGACCGAGGCTTAGGTTTTATTGGACTGGCCCATTTCGACCATGGTTCGGGCTTTCTCTACAAATTCTTTGGTTTTGGCTTCATCGCCTTTGGCCAGGTCCCGTACTGATGGCGGCATCAGCAAACCTTGTTGAACCGCAGGGCGGGCGCGAATGGTTTCGACCCAGCGTGAGAGATGGGGCAGGTCATCAATGTCCACACCCGACCATTTGTGCGTTCGAACCCACGCCCAATTGGCAATGTCGGCAATGGAGTAGTCATCCGCCAAGTATTCGTTGTGCGCGAGGTGGGTATCCATCACCCGAAACAAACGTTTGCTCTCGCCTTGGTAGCGGTCAATCGCGGCTTGAATTTTTTCAGGAAAGTAGCGAAAGAAAATGTTCGCTTGGCCCATCATGGGGCCCACCCCACCCATTTGAAACATCAGCCATTGCAACACCCGCGAACGCGCTTTGAACTCGGTAGGGAGCAAGCGCCCCGTCTTTTCTGCCAAGTAAATCAAGCACGCGCCCGACTCAAACACGGCAAAGTCGCCTTCGCTGCGGTCCACGATGGCAGGAATGCGGCCATTGGGATTGATGGCTAAAAAAGCAGGCGTTTTTTGCTCGTTTTTACTCAGGTCTAAGGTTTTGAGCGTGTAGGGTAGGTCCAGCTCTTCTAGTGCAATAGAGACTTTGTGGCCGTTGGGTGTGGCTGCGGTATAGAGGTCAATCATAGAGATCCTAAGGTGAAGAGGCGGGCTTGTTCTAAAACAGTTCGGGTACGCAGTGCTTCGCTGCGGGCGGCTTGGGCGAAGTCTGCGCCGCTGGATGCGTAGAGTATCGCTCGCGAGGAGTTCACGATCACCGGACCCGTAGTTGTCGCTATGGCGTCCTGCGCATAGCGCCAGCCGGCTTTAACAGTAGCTGCCGCATCGCCGCCTTGGGCGCCCACGCCGGGAATGAGCAAAGGCAGCGTTGGCGCCACGGCGCGCACCCGCTCGATCTCTGAAGGGTAAGTAGCGCCCACCACCAAGCCGAGTTGGCCGTTTTGATTCCAGGGCCCTTGGGCTAAGGCTGCAATGTGCTCAAACAGCGCAGGCTGCCCCGGTACATCGCTTAGGCGTTGGTTTTGAAAGTCGTCGCCGCCGGGGTTGGAGGTGCGGCACAGTAAAAACGCCCCTTTGCCGTGGTACTTTAAATACGGCTGCACCGAGTCCCAACCCATGAAAGGGGAGAGGGTGACTGCATCTGCGCCGTAGCGCTCAAATGCTTCTTTGGCATATTGCTCGGCAGTGCTACCAATATCGCCGCGCTTGGCATCCAAAATAATCGGAACATGGGGCGCGGTTACCCGCATATGGGCCATCAGGCGTTCGAGTTGGTTTTCTGCGCGGTGGGAGGCGAAGTAGGCAATTTGGGGTTTGAACGCAATGACCAAGTCGGCGGTCGCCTCCACAATAGCGGCACAAAAATCGTAAATTTTGCTGGCATCACCGCGGTACGCCGCAGGAAACTTGGCCGGTTCGGGGTCTAGTCCTACGCACAGAAGGGAGCCGTTTTGGCGCTCTGCGGTTTGCAGTTGTTCAAGAAATGTCATGCCCGCATTGTAGGCAGAGCCCATCGGGCCAAGGCTTTATTGAAACGGCGCTTTGATGTACTTGGCGCAGACGCCCTTGATCATGTGCCGGCGCGTTCCATCGCGAAACGTCAAGGTTTGAACGAACGCGCCATCGTTCAAGTCAATCGTGAACTCTTCTTGGGTAATCATCTGCCCAAAGCGCTCAAACATGGCCGGGCGGCTGACAAACGCTTTGCTGCCTTCCATGCGCATCGCACCTTTGCGGGATTCAGAAATCGAATACTCGCCTTGGTACCAGCCCGATTTGGCCTCGGGCTCCAACCCAGCGATCAGCATGTCGTTGTACACCTTGGGCTCCGAGTTGAGCGTGTCTTTGGGCGTAGAGATGGTGACTTCGCAAATAAAGTCACCGCCTTTTTTACCCAAAGAGCTGCCTCTTGTATCTAACTCGGCATCCCGTGATCCCACGGGCGAGCTCGAAATATGAATCCAGTTCATCGCCACAGCCGCCCAAGCCAAGCCCACCACCACCACGACGGTCACCATGGCGCTTATCAGAATGGCATTGAGCGAGGATTGTTTATTCATGGCGTGCTTAGTTGGTCACAATTTCACGGCCGTTCTGGGCTTGAACCGGGCGAGCGTTGAGTTTAAAGGGAAACTCTGCGACCTGTTCCTTGGCCACATTGACGGGGGTCTTCAAAATAAAGAAGCGAACGCCTTCGGTACAAGGGGGTGTGGTCAAAGAACCTTCGTAACTGTAGAAGTCAAATTCTTTGGGTAGCAAATTACCTGGGTTGAATTTAACGCCCCCTACTTCTACCTCGGGCCCCTCCGCTTTGGGCATATTCGTCCACAAAGTTTTAATGCCAGGGTTTTCATTGCCTTCTTTGAGCAAGACGCCTAAGACAGCGAGTTTGCCCTCTGCATTTTTGTGAACAAAGTGAACCACCATGGCCAAAGGTTTGCCGTCAATTTTTTCTTCGCTGGGGCGGTGAAAGTGAAATTGCAACAGGTCGTAGGCGATGCCGTCAACGCGAAGTTTGCTGCCTGGGTTGACGTTCACTTGAATCGTGTGGCCATTGTTGAGCATGCGCAAAGCGCCTTCTTTGTAGTCCGCGGTTACAACTATGCGGCCTTTAACAAAGGGCCCACGAATATCCAAGGGGGACTGTGACTTGCCTTTGGCGCAGGTGGGGAACTCTTTGCCCCATTTCTCAGGCCCCATTTCACCTTCGTAGCCCCAATGGGGAGCGGCGTGCTTGCCGCCTTTTTTGTCGTCGGCTTTGGCATGCTTGTCATCGGCCTTGGCGTCTTTGCCTTCCGATTTTTCACCCTTGTCATCTTTGGCGCCCTTAGGCAAGCACTCCGACATGATGGTGACTTTTTCACCCGCTGCGGCCAGGCCAATTTGGGCGGCACAAATCGTGTTTTTGCGGTTGCCAAAATCGGAAATCTGCAATGCTTTGCGGAACGACTCGAGGGTTGCGGGGTCATTGGCGCCCTTGGTCAACATGCGCAGGGCGCCTAAGCCCACTTGGCGTTCTGCCGATAAATTTTTGTCTTTCTTGTAGGCTGCTTCCAGGTCGGCCAAGGTTGCGCCGTTGGCCAGCGCCGCTTTGACTGCTTCGAGTTGCTGAACTTTGCTCTCCAGCGGCGCCATCTCTTCGCGCAAAGCCGCCATCTCTTCTTGTGCCGCTTTCACCGCATCTTCTGAGGTCTTGGCTGTTTTGGCAGCCTCTTCAGCGGCCGCTTTGAGCTCGGTGATTTGGGGCCCAGCAGCGCCGTTTTGCTTCCAGTTGGTCCAGCCGAAGACGCTCGCGCCAATGAGCGCGATGGCTAGAAAAACTTCAATCAGTGTTCTTTTCATAGGATTTCTCTGCAAATAAAGTCAAGGCACAGTGCCCTTGGAACCGAGGTGTATGGAGTGACATCGGACGGGGTGGGGGGAACTTTAGGCATGCTTACTTCACGCCTCTGTAAGAAATTATGCCTCGACCGTTGGAATCAATCAGCATGAGCTCCAATCGATCTGGGGTCAAGGTGATGCCACTGGCATGAATAAATCCAATGCCAGTGAGAATTTTTGGTGTACCGGTAGACCAACTGCACAAAGAAACTGGCAGCGTGACAGTCACGGTGAAATAATTGGCCCCCGTAACTGGTGTCAGCGAAAGTCCATTTGGTGCCGAGTTCACATCGCAACTGACAAACGTGGTGGCACTTTGTAGCGTGCCATTATTCAGAAATACCAAGCTTGACGTGATGACGTTTCCTGCGCTAGACCACGCCCCATTCCACGTTCCAGTCAGCGATGCGTGAGAAGCTGTTTGGCTGTACTGGTAAGTAGTATTCGCAGCCGCTGTAGCATTAATGGCGACTTGAACTTGCGCACTCCCTGTGGGTGTGTAGTTCATATTTCCAACAAATTTACTTAAGCTGCCTTCCGTAATGCTTATTGACCCCGTTCCCTCTTTCCAAGTAACGGGACTGGAGTAGCTCAAGATGCCACTATTATTGGACTGCGCAGCTCCATTCGAACCCAGTGAAAGTGTGCCTGTGAATAGATTCGCTTCATCACCCACATTGTTGCTATCTTCGGCAATGAAGTGCCAACCATACCAATTTGCATTGACTCCCGTACCAGGCACTATCAAGGTCATGAATTCTTTAGTAAATCCGCCAATCAATGCGGTGGCCTGGTAGTACCCCTGAAGCTGCGTAGCCGTCGTCCCACTGGAATCATCGGACGAGCCTCCTCCACAACTGGTTAAAACCACCAGTAAAAAACTGCCTGCTATCTTTCGGGCCAGGGTTCTGAATAACTTTAGTGGACTCAAAAAAGACACCTTTAAGCTGCCACCCATCCCGCTTGGAGCCAGTGGCAATAGGCTCTACTGTAAGGCCAAGCGATGTGGTGGATCGGTGTGCCCTCAGGGAAGATGTTGGCGGTGAGGTGGTCTAGCCATTCGCCTTGGGGCTGCAGTTGCTTGCCGAACTCAGAAAAATCCTGGCTTGCCATGCGGGCGTTGTCTGATACATGGTGTGGCGTTTGCAGGGTTTTCAGT
>JAIPDD010000147.1 GCA_021737875.1 Sulfuritalea sp. | reverse complement strand
GGCGGTTAACGTCTAGCGTGTGTTCAAGTCGGCGTTGAAGGCGTGTTAAGTCAGAACGAAGCGTGGAGGGGTTGACGATGGGTTCATGTTTTAAGCTGGGCGCAGAAGGGGAAACGCTTCGCTGCATTGTCACCAAGACGTCGTTCTCACTCACAGCCTCGCCTTCAGAAAAATGCAGCGCACGAATCTCTCCTTCCATAGGGGCTGTAATTTCATGCTCCATTTTCATGGCCTCTAAGACCATCAACAACTGCCCCGCAGTGACGGCGTCACCGGGTTGCACTAGGCATTGGACGATGTGGGATTGCAAAGGGGCGCAGATTTCGAGCATAGTGACCGGGCTTTCAGTGAAACTGGGGAGTATTGTCTCGCAGTGAGACGCTCAAAGGTGAATCGGGAGGATTACCGAAGCAGCGTACCAAGCCGCTGATATGTGGGCTCACCTCACGCTCGAAGCTTCCTACGGCATGGTGGTTCTAGAGGCGATTGCCCATAGATTGCCGTTGGTTGTGAGTGGTGCGCCTTAAAGCGTAATAGCTCAGGATCAGACTGATAGTATGAACGCATTGATTTTGATAGAACTAAAGAATGCGAAAGCACTTTCTTCGGTAATTGGCCGTCTTTAAAGCGATACTAGTTTTTCGGAGAAGCTTTCAAAAAATGCCGCCGCGTTTTCAAGTGAACATACGTGGGTTGGAGCTGCTTCGGGCTATGAGTTGATGTCACAAAGGATGACAAGAATCCGATTACATATTCAGTGCATATCAATTAATCGAGCACCTTGGTTGCCGTAATACGGTTTTGAATGCCATATGCCATCAGCAAGCCTAAAGTAATGCAGAAGTAATCCCCTATCAAATCATCATAAATAGTCGAATTAAATAGACAAGCTACGGCGAGAACTGCAAGCACAGAGAAGATAGCCCGTTGGATAGATATTGAGTACTGGAGCGCGTCTTTTGCAATTGAGAACAACAGCAAAAGGAATAAGAGCAAACCAATAACCCCTAATTCAACGCCCCACAAAAGATACTCTTGGTGTGGATTACTTGCATTGCTCTCACCAAAAACTGCGGCACCTTTTACACCTTCAATGCGCTTTACAGTGAGCGCCCAACTGCCTACGCCGTGCCCATAAAGCGGTTTTTCAGCTATTGCTTGAAGCGACCTGTGCCATGCATTTAGTCTCCAGCCAGCCGATGTTTGAATATCTGCTTTTTGAGCGTACTGTTGAGACTCTGTTACAACTCCAGCAAGCCTAGTTTTGAAGTGTACCGAGCCGATATACACAGACAGTGAAAGTATTAATGACGAAAGGGCAATCGCTATGATACGGTGGCGTTTAGGAACAGCCCACATGATTATCAAAGAAAGCACGACAACTCCAACAATGTGCCCAGTACGGCCTTCTAGCAAAAAGAAGACATTTGCTAAGGCTGCCACGCTTAGAAGTACTGACAACCATTTAGGCCAAAGTCCCTCATTTCGCAGATGCCAAGCCACAGCTGCCATGGAGGCAAACATGATGGATTGGTCTAGGTAAGCTGAAAAAACTACGTTTTTCCCCTGTGGGTCAGTGGTCCATGGAATGGGGACGCCAAACCCCAGAAGCCAAGAACTTATAAGCAAGAATGACAGCCCTGCTATTAATGCAGTTATTCCTACTTTTGCGTCCTCGACAGATTGGATTAATAGCACCAATAGCAGTACCTCTAGCAACTTCGAATGTTTAACTAATGCCAATACTCCGATTGAGGAAATGCTTGCAGTCCAAAATAGACTCACACAAAAAACGGCCAGGCTGATCCAAATAATTTTTGGAGTCCATGTGACCTGCCCGGGGAATTTCGAGCCAATTGAAGCTTGAGAGAATGGTCTCTTCTGCAAGGAGAGACGGCAATGAAGCAGGGACGATTCAGTAACGAGCAGATTGTTCGGATACTGCGTGAGACGGACCAAGACAGTGTGGCGGTGGTGGCCAAGCGCCATGGTGTGAGTGACGCAACGATCTACATTTGGCGTAAGAAGTTCGGCCAGCTCGATACCGACGAGGTCAAACGCCTCAAGGTGCTGGAGGCAGAGAATGCCCGGCTGAAGAAGATGCTGGTCGACCGTGACCTGGAAATCGAGGTCATGAAAGAGATCAACGCAAAAAAGTGGTGAGCGCACAGGCTCGGCTGGAACAGGTTCGCTACGCAGTAGAGCGTGGATTGAGCCAACGGCGGGCATGTGCGCTGATGAGGGCAGCGCGCTCTGGGCTGCACTACGAGTTGCGAATGCCTGTCAAGGACGCACCGGTGATTGAAGCGATGAAGGATCTATCTGGGCAGTTTCCGCGCTTTGGCGCACGCCGTATCCATATCTTTCTAGCGCGTCAGGGCATCGAAATCAGCAAGGATCGCTGTAGCCGGATCTGGAGCGCAGCGGGCTTACAAGTGCCAGCCAGAAAGAAGCGTCGGCGCGGTGTTGCCAGAAACAGTCCACGGCCCATGTCTGCACTGGGACGCAACTCGGTGTGGTGCTACGACTTCGTGTTTGACTCCGGCGCCAACGGTCAACAATTGAAATGCCTGACGGTGGTGGATGAATACACAAGGGAATGTCTGGCTATCGACGTGGCGGGCTCTATTCGTTCCAAGCGTGTCATTGACGTGCTGAGCAAACTTATCAGCATTCATGGCGCACCGCGTTATCTACGCAGTGATAACGGCCCAGAATTCGTAAGTCTGGCGCTGCTGCAATGGGCCAAAGATGAACGGCTAGAGTCCGTGCTGAGCGAGCCAGGCAAGCCTTGGCAGAACGGAACCAATGAGAGCTTCAATGGCAAGTTCAGGGATGAATGCTTAGCAATGGAGTGGTTTCGCAATCGTCTGGAGGCCAAGGTAATTATTCAGGACTGGCGGCGTCACTACAATGAAATTCGCCCGCATTCAAGTTTGAACTACCGGACACCGGCTGAGTTCATCGCGGGTTTGAAGATCGATTTATCAACCGAGGCCAGACAGTCAAGTTGAGATTGGTCCGAAGAAACCCGTCAGGTCACCGCAACCTCGCCGATCTTCATGGGTAAAGATTGGCTTCAATAAATATTGAAATACATTAGTCGACAGCGTAATTAAGGGTTTTTCTTTAACCTTGCCTTGTTTTCGCCCTTGAAGGTAAGGCTCCAAGTCTCGCATGGAGAGCCCTTGCAAGTTCATCCAGCGAAGCAGACGCATTTGCCATGCGAATGAGGATGGCGCCACGATCAGCCCACGCAAAGCGGTTCCACGTTGAGGCGGCTGGTCGATTTGGCGGTACATCAAAATGGGGATTTTCATGACTGCATTCGACTAAGGTTCGCGTAATACCCATTGGTTTGCAGCAAAGTGGCGTGTGTTCCAGACTCTACGACGCGCCCTTGGTCTAGTACCAAAATTTGATCTGCACGCTCAATGGTACTGAGTCGATGCGCAATCACCAAGGTTGTGCGGTTTTGCATGAGGGTTGCAAGCGCGACTTGTACCAAGCGTTCCGATTCAGTATCCAGCGCAGAGGTGGCTTCGTCCAAAATCAAGAGTGGCGCATTTTTCAACAAGGCCCGCGCGATCGCGATGCGCTGGCGCTGACCGCCCGACAAGGTGCTGCCGTTTTCACCGATCACGGTGTTTAAACCTTGTGGCAGCTGAGCAATAAATTCCCAGGCGTGGGCAGCAACAGCCGCTTCTTGAACCTTTTTGGCGTCAATGTTGCGGGATAGCCCAAAGGCGATGTTGGCATGAACCGTATCGTTCAATAGCACGATGTCCTGGCTAACTAAGGAAATATGGCTTCTTAAACTTGCCAATGTCAAGGCATTGATATCTATGCCGTCTAAGGTGATGCTGCCAGAGTCGATGCCATAGAAGCGTGAAATAAGACTCGAAAGGGTGGACTTACCACCCCCAGACGCACCAACCAGCGCGATCGTCGTACCAGAGCCTACCGTAAAGCTGACATCGTCTAAGGCAAACCGATCAGCGCCGGGGTATCGGAATGACACGTGTTTAAAAGCCAGCTGTCCCTTCGAGTGGGCTAGTACGGACTTACCGGTGTCAGACTCGTTGGGAGCGTCAAGAATTCCGAAGACGCTTTCACATGCGGCAAGGCCGCGTTGCAAGATGGGGCTGATATTGCTGAGTTGTTTTATGGGAGAGATCATTAACAACAGCGCTGTGATAAATGATACGAATCCTCCGGCAGAGGTTCCAGATTCGACCATGGATCGGTTCAAGGCGATAAAAATAATGAAAGCAACTGCCAAAGACGCAGCCAGGTGTGTCACTGGGGTCAAGGCAGAAGCTGGTAATGCTTCCTTCATCATGCTGCGCCGAAAGCTTTCCGTCACTGCGTGGAACCTCTCTTGCTGCTGATTTTGTGCACCATAGATTTTGATGACTTTGCTCGCAGCAGTTGTTTCCTCTACCGTGTGCGCAACTGCACGTAAAGAGATAAGGCTGACTTTACTGGCTTTGCGGATTCGCTTACCAAAACTATGAATCAATACTCCAATCAGCGGCCCTACAGTGAGAGCGATTAACGTGAGTTTCCAATCCAAATACAACAAATACGCGAGCAACGCCAGAACAGTGAGGCTTTCCCGAATGGCGGTAACTAAAACATGGGTGGCTGCAAGATTAATGTTGTCTACGTCATACAACAAGCGCGATATCCATTGCGATGCGGGTTGGGTTTGAAAAATATGCGTGGGGGCGTGGAGTAATTTATCAAACATCGCCCTGCGTAAATCAACAACCAAACGCGTTGAAACCCATGTCATCAAATAGCTAGTAACAAATGACAAAACACCACGCAAAAAAAACAAACCCACAATACTCGCGGGAATGAGCCAAACGAGGCGAGCGTCTGATGTATGAAAGCCGCTGTCAAGCAGGTATTTCATGATCGCTGGGAAAACAGGTTCGGTGGACGCTGTAAGAACCATGCAGACCACAGCGATAGAGAACGCTTTCCAATAGGGCTTGATAAAGCCCAAAAGGCGCAGGTAGAGCGCCCGGTCGACTTTAGTCATGCGTTTTTGCTTTATTGAAAGCGATGAGGAAGGAGAAAATCAAATGCATTAAAGAGACAAGGGAATATAGAAATGAAAGCCCATAGGGAGACGGTCAACTTAGTCTATTCCAAAAAACGCCACCATTGAATGGGCAAAGTATTTAAGTCACCACCGGAAACCGCGCCCTGCGCTCCAAGTCATCAAGGTCGATGTGGTTGCGCATGTACTGTTGGCTGGCATCGACGTGGGGTTGGTGGTCCCAGGAGGTGAGCTTACCTTTGGCCAGGGCTTTGCCAACCAAGCGACGTCGGCGTTGGCTGGCTAGGACTTGGGCGTGTAGGGCGGGGAGATCCCAGCGCTTGGCAACCTCTTGGTGAAAAGCGCGCGCAGTGTCTTGGTGGGTTGCTTGTTCGGCAAGGTTGTTTAACTCGTCGGGATCTTGGTCTAAGTTAAACAGCATGCAGACGTCGTCTTGTCCGTAAATGAACTTCCACGGTCCGCGCCGGATCATCACCAACGGCGTTTTGGTTCCTTCGGCCATGTATTCTCCGATGACTTCGTCGTGGCCTAAGTCGTTTGGAAGGCCTTGAAGGT
>JAIPDD010000129.1 GCA_021737875.1 Sulfuritalea sp. | reverse complement strand
AGCGGTGAACCGCTAAGCCTAAAGTCGCAAGTTGTGCGTCGTTCCACGCCGTGGGAGACTCTAAATACACAAATCCGTCCACAGCCACAGCGCGACTCGCTGCTGCAAGTGCGGGTTCATAGAGTGTCGATTCAAAAGGCGGGTCAATAAAAATTACATGCAAGCTCGCCGGCGTCGCTTGGCGCAGAGATGCCACACCGTCGCCGCGCAAAACATGTACCTGGCTGGCTTCTAATTGCGCTTGGGTTGCTTTAAGTTGTTCTATCAACGCGCTGTCTTGTTCCACCACGATCACGTCGGCAGCACCGCGCGAAGCGGCCTCAAACCCCAGCGCTCCCGTTCCCGCAAAAACGTCCATGCAGCGCAACCCCCGCATATCCTGGCCCAACCAATTAAACAAGGTTTCCCTCACCCGGTCTGGCGTAGGCCGCAGGCCGGGCTTGTCGGCAACTTTGAGTTTCGTTCGTTTCCAGAGGCCGCCAATAATTCGAACTTCATGGCTGCGTTGAATTTGGGGCCCATGCTTGTGTACCGGAACACGTGGCTTTTTCGTTTTCATGGGCGTATTGTCAGGCTTCTTAAGGTTGGCAGGGAATCGATTCACACCACAGCCTGTGTGGGATAGTCTGGATGGGTGAATACTTTGCCATAGATACTTTCGGCAGCATAGGCTTTTTGTACTTCAGGGCGCGCTTCCAAGTTTTGCAATAGGCCCGTTAGCGCAGGAAATTTTTCGATGTCGGAGGGCGAAAGTGTGTCACCGCGGGGATACAACTGCGCCCATCGAACACAGGCAGCCAAATAGTAATCGCAAACGCTGCGCTGCTCTCCCAACAACCAAGCGCCTGCGCCCTTAGCAATCTCTGTATCTAGCAAGGCCAAATGCGCAAGCACCCGCTGGTGCATGCCCTTACGCAAAGCGGGAATGGCTTGGCTATCTGCAACATAGCGGTCGGAATAAAACAGCACGCGCAAGTCCGCATGCAAGGTGTTGGACAAAAAGAAAAGCCACTTTAACAATTCACCACGGTGTTTGGGGTCTGGCACAGGCAATGCCGCATGTTGGTCCGCCAAGTGCAAAAGAATCGCAGCGGTTTCAAACAAGGGGGCGGCTTGGGCGGGGTCCAGCAACACAGGCAGCAGACCTTGTGGATTGAATTTCAAAAACTCAGGGCTGCGTTGCCCATCCACAGTCCGGTCAATCTCGATAGCTTGGTAAGGCACCGCCAGTGCTTCAAGCACCATTCGAATCACGATATTGGCGCTATCAGGGGAGTAATACAGGGTATATGACATGCACGTTCCTACAGTTTTCGCATCACCACCAAGCCCTTGAGATACTCCCCCTCGGGAAAGGTCATCGTCATCGGATGGTCTGGAGCGCCGCCCATGCGTTCGCTGATAAATCCATCCACGCCCGCATCTGCGCCTGCGGAGGCCACGATTTTGTGAAACAAATCAGGGCTGATTCCACCCGAGCAGGAATAGGTGAATAAAACGCCGCCGGGCTCTAATATTTTGAAAGCCAAGCGGTTGATGTCTTTGTAGGCTCGAGCGGCCCTTTCAGCGTGGGCCACCGTGGGTGCAAATTTTGGTGGGTCTAAAACAATCGCATCAAAGCTTCGCCCTTCTTGCGCGAATTGGCGCAAGGACGCGTTGACATCGGCATCCATAAAGCTCGCCCGCTCCGGCGCAAAACCATTGAGCGCCACATTCTCTTGCGCCTTGGCAATGGCAGGCGCAGAGGAATCAATCGAGAGTACATGGGCAGCGCCGCCGGCTAAGGCCGCAACCGTGAAACCTCCGGTGTAGCAGTAACAGTTCAGTACGCGTTGAAAGTTCAAACGCTGCGCATAGTCTGAGAATTTTTTTCGGCTATCACGCTGATCTAAATAAAATCCAGTCTTATGGCCTTGGGCAATATCCAAAGCCAGTTGCCAGCCATTTTCTTGCAACACAAGATCCGTTGCTCCCTCCCCCCGCAACCAACCCTTGACTTCTGTCAAACCCTCTAAAGCGCGACTACTCGCGTCAGAGCGCTCATAGAGTTTGGTCAAGCCGGTATGCGCAAGCAGCGCATCGGCAATTTGGTTTTTCCACCGCTCAACTCCTGCCGATGTGAACTGCGCCACCAAGGTGTTGCCGTACCGATCCACAATCAAACCAGGAAGCCCATCGGACTCGCCGTGGATCAAGCGCATGCCATCACTGGGAATCAAGAATCGGGTTCTGGCTTGAATTGCTTTTGCAATGGTTGCGGACAAAAACGCGGCGTCAATGCGCTGCGTTTCTTCAAAACTCCAGACCCGGGCTCGAATTTTGGAGCTGGGACTGAAAGCCGCCCAACCTAAAAATTGGTTGTCCGAACCTTCAACGCGAACCGTTTCACCGCTATCGCCGCCTCCGCGCTCGATGGCGGATTCAAAAATCCAAGGATGGCGGCGCAGCAAAGATCGTTCTTTGCCAGCGCGGAGTTTGATCGTTTTCATAGGGGGTATTGTCACCCCTTAGTTCGTTCATTAGCCTACCTGTGATCGGCCACTCTTAATTCAATTCAACCACCCGAGTGAGGTCAAGCACTGTTTTGTCATTAATCACCTCGCCCGTCTCCATATATTTTTTGTGCCCGGCCAAAATTCCAGACAGGAGTTTTGCATTCATACGCTTCATCACTAAATGGTTCATGACATCGAAAAATCCGTTTTTCATGCTGTATTCCATCACCCCAGTCAGGACTGTTCCCTCTTGCGAATCGCGGAGAACCAAGTCCAATTCCATGGTCTTGATACCTGGCATTTTGTTGAGTTGATAAACCGAGATTTTTATATTTTTTTCTTCATTCCACTGAACTACGCGCTCTTCTGCACTTGCGCCCATCATTGTGAAATCGCAGTGCCGAGTTGCTCCAACACCCTGCTTTTGCTCTGAACTCACGTAAGACTTACTAACAGCAGGATGCCCATGGCAAATATTGCCGAAATCAGACAGTATTTTCCAGACTGCAGCACGCGATAAATTAATCGCAATTTCTTTTTTAATAATTGTCATAGATTCCCTTTAAGTCAGCCCGTTTAGGCTATTTTTTGAACCCGAAATTGGGCAAAATTTTCAAGCATGAGCGATACCATGGTCTTGGTCGTTTTTTTATCCAAGCCGCCTTTGATCATCGTTCTCATGCCGCTAATTACAATTTGCAAATAAATCACTACGTCTTTTAGATCAACACTTTTTTTGATCTCGCCTTCTTTTTTTGCACGCTCAACCGCCGCAAAAAAAATGGAATTGACAGCGTCTACTCCTGTCTTAAATACATCTAGAAACTTCTCTTCTGTTTGGCCAAATTCATTGACGGAATTCACCAAAAAACACCCTTTAACACCGTCAGGTCGTTGCGCTGTATCAGCCACACCATGCAAAAATTCAACAATAAATTCCCAGCCTGACTTTGAATCCATAAGTTGCGATTGCATTGAACTAGCCAAGTCGTCTGCGTACTTAGTCAGGCACCGCTGGAATAAATCCGACTTGTTGCCAAAGCTTTGGTACAAACTGCTTTTAGAAAGATTCATAGCTTCAAGCAAGCCTGTCATGTTTGCGCCTTTGTAGCCCTCACGCCAAAAAACATCTATCGCTGCATCTAGCGCTGAAACAGGATCAAATTCAAGAGGCCGGCCAATGTTGCGCATTTCTTCCATATTATAGTACCAATCGGTCCATATTTAATTTGGGATCTATTAACGAGCTTGTTTTTTCAATTTAGCCCTTGGATGCGCAGCGTCATAGGCTTTAGCTAAGTGCTGAAAATCAAGGCGGGTATAGACCTGCGTGGTGCTGATATTGGCGTGGCCTAAAAGTTCTTGGACACCGCGCAGATCGCTGCTGGACTGCAAAACATGGCTGGCAAAAGAGTGGCGCAGCATATGCGGGTGTACCGGTGTCGCCATTCCCGCTTGCAAACTGCGCCGTTGTAAGCGCTGCCACACGGATTGTGCGCTGAGGCGGGTTCCTCCGCGTCCTTGAAACAGTGCGGCGCTTGCATTGGCTTCATTGCCTTGAACCGGCGCAGCCGAAGAAAGCCCTGAAGGGCCGCGTAACTCCATCCAGCGCTCGAGTGCTTTGATGGCGGTGCTACCAACAGGAACGGCACGGCGCTTGGAACCTTTACCTAATACGTGCGCTTGTGCGCTTTGCATATCAATCCAACCTTTGGCCTGCGCGCTAGCCACCACGTCTAAGCCCACCAACTCACCCACCCGCAAACCGCTGCCATACAACAACTCGACCATCGCCGCATCACGCGCTTCAAACCACGCACCGTCTTCGCTTTGAAAGTCGGCAAAGTGCACCGCATCGTCCACGCCCAAAGCTTTGGGTAAGGGCTTGGGGGCTTTAGGAGAGCGGACATCTTGAACCGGGTTGCTTGGCACCAAACCTTGGCGGCCTAACCAAGCATAAAACCCGCGCCAGCCACTCAAAATAAGTGCAATGCCGCGCCCGCTGCGACCGCCGCTGTGCATGCTGGCGACCCAGCGGCGAATATGGTTGTTTTTAACATCCACCAAGGCCAACCCACGGCCTGAAGCCGCGCTGCTTGCGCTGGCGAAATTTTGCAGCTTGTTAAGGTCTAAGGCGTAAAGTTCGACGGTGCGTTGGGCTAAGCGTTTTTCAACGCGAACGTGTTCTAAGTAACGCTCAATCAGTTCGACATCGGTCGCGATGAAGGACACAACGCGGTCCTGATTTGAATTTAGCGCAAGCGCCCTAGAGCGGCGCTGGCGACTTCACCAATGCGAGATAAAAAGTCCGTCCCCATGCCGCTATGAAAACGCTGCGCATCCATGGACGCCAAGACCAGCATTCCGAAAATTTCACCCGCACCCCCAGCATCACCGCTGCGCAAAGGAATCAAGGCCAAAGAACTCGCAGCCTCAGGATTTTCAAGCCACTGGGTCGCATCAAAACCGGTGTTCAAACCACAAAAGGGCTCCTTCAAGGACGCAGCAAATAACTTCGCGTCTTCCGATACGCCTTGCGTAAACGCAGCTTGACCGTGGGCTGCGTCTAAGCCCCACAAACGCAATCCCACCTGGGGCACGGAGAATTGCGCGCCAATTTCTTGCGTAATGAGCCCTGGCAGCGAGTGCGCCGCAGGAACCAAGAGCAAGCCACGGGCCCAGCGCAGCACTTTGTCAGACAGCAGGATGTTGTCATTGCCATGGCGGATCATTTCCATCATCCGCCCTTCCAACATTTTGATTTTTTCACGCAACATTTCAGCTTGTCGTTCTTGCAAACTGACAGCGCGGTGGCTGTGCGGGCTCGACAATTGCACCGTAGCTAAGAGCTCCGAATGGCGAACAAAAAAATCGGGGGTGTTCGCCAAATAATGGGCGATATCTTCTTCTGTTATCGGGTTGTTCAAAGTTTTTTCGGTGAGTTGGCTCATAGCGTTTCCGTTCAATAAATACAAGTCTTACAAAGCGTCCGGGATGTCAATTTCACCCTGGAAAACCGTGGTAGCGGGCCCTGTCATCATGACAGGGGAATCTCCCCCCTCCCAAGCAATACTCAGCAAACCGCCTCGTGTGCGAACATCGACGCAGGCGTCGAGCAAACCCCAGCGAATGCCTGCAACCACCGCCGCACACGCGCCCGATCCGCAGGCCAAGGTTTCACCCACGCCGCGCTCAAACACGCGCAATCGGATGTAGGTTCGATTCACGATTTGCATGAAGCCTGCGTTTACATGAGTCGGGAAACGTGCGTTCTGCTGTATCAAAGGCCCTTGCTGTTCTACCGGTGCGGTGTCTACATCTTTCACAAGCTGCACCGCATGCGGGTTGCCCATTGACAGGGCCGCA
>JAIPDD010000128.1 GCA_021737875.1 Sulfuritalea sp. | reverse complement strand
GGTTGAAAAAGATGGGAGTCGACAGCGACACCCAAGCGCGTATGGATGCGCAACTCGCCATTTTGGATGCCAAAGAACGCTCCATGCAGGTGTTGCAATTAAGCAGCCCTCAAGGCGATCGTCAGCCCTGGTTTTGCTCGGGTTGTCCGCACAACACATCCACCAAAGTGCCTGAAGGCTCACGGGCAATGGCAGGTATCGGTTGCCACTTTATGACAATATGGATGGACCGATCGACCACGGGCTTTACCCAAATGGGTGGCGAAGGCGTGCCGTGGGTGGGGCAGCAACCCTTTTCCAATGACAGCCATATGTTTGCTAACTTAGGTGACGGCACCTACTTTCATAGTGGCCTGTTGGCGGTGCGCCAATCGATTGCGGCAGGCGTCAATATCACCTACAAAATTTTGTACAACGACGCCGTGGCCATGACCGGTGGCCAGCAAATCGGTGAGCGCCCAGAAGGCCACAGCGTGGTTCAGATTGCACAAAGCATGCGAGCCGAAGGCGCACAACGCATCGTAATCGTGACCGATGAGCCGGAAAAATACGAAGCCGTTCAAGGCATTCCAGAGGGAATTTCGATTGAACACCGGGATGGCTTAGACCAGATTCAACGCGTGTTTCGCGAGATCAAAGCCACCAGTGTCATCATCTACGACCAAACCTGCGCGACCGAAAAGCGCCGCCGCCGCAAACGCGGAACGCTGATCGATCCTGCGGTTCGGGTGGTGATTAACGAGCTGGTCTGTGAAGGCTGTGGCGACTGCGGCGAACAAAGCAACTGCGTGAGTGTCGAACCCTTGGAAACTGAATTCGGTCGCAAGCGCCAGATTAACCAAAGCACCTGCAACAAAGATGTGTCTTGCGTTAAAGGGTTTTGCCCGAGCTTTGTCACCGTGGAAGGCGGGAGCTTGCGTAAGAAAAAAATGGCGTCATCTTCTGCGTTTGATATCTCGACCTTGCCCGAACCGGTCTTGCCTGATCTAAGCCAGGCCCACGATGGTGTTTGGGGTGTGGTGGTCGCCGGGGTGGGTGGAACCGGTGTCATCACCATTGGCCAGTTGCTCGGCGTGGCGGCGCACATGGAAGGCAAGGGCATCGTGACCCAAGACGCTGGTGGCTTGGCGCAAAAAGGCGGTGGCACCTGGAGCCATGTGCTCATTGGCCAAACGCAAGAGGCGATTCGCACCACCCGCGTCGGCATGGCCTGCGCTGATTTGGTGATTGGTTGCGATCCCATCGTGACTGCAGGCAAAGAAACCAGTATGCGCTTGCGTGCCGGGCGCAGCCATGTGGCGCTGAACAGCCACAGCGCACCGACTGCGGCCTTTGTTAAAAATGCCAATTGGAACAATCCGGGCGAAGCGTGTCTGGTTGCCATTGCTAGCGCCTTAGACGAGCCTTCGGCTTTGGGAACGGTCGACGCCGATGCCATCGCCACCCAACTTTTGGGCGACAGCATTTACACCAATCCGGTGTTACTCGGCTTTGCGTGGCAAAAAGGTTGGATTCCTTTGAGGCTCGCTTCCTTGTTGCAAGCCATGGAACTCAACGCTGTAGCAGTAGATAAAAATGTGGCTGCCTTCAATTGGGGTCGCGTTGCAGCGCATGACTCTGCAGCGTTGGCCCGTGCGTTGCAACCCGGTCAAGCCGTTCAATGGGTGAAGTCTGAAAAAGAAACGCCGCAGGCCTTGAATGCATTGGTCGCCAAGCGTATTGAATTTTTATCCGCTTACCAAAATGCCGCGTATGCGGCAAGCTACTCTGACTTGGTGCAACAGGTGGAGCGGGCGGAAGAAACATTGAAACCTGCGCAGCGAACGCTGAGTTTTGCGGTGGCGCGCAACTTGTTTAAGTTGATGGCCTACAAAGACGAATACGAAGTGGCCCGCTTGCACAACGACCCGCAGTTTCGACAGCGTATCGGTGCGATGTTTGAAGGCAACTACCAAGTCCACTACCACTTGGCCCCGCCCCTGTTCGCAAAGAAAAACGACAAAGGGCAATTGCAAAAGCAAAAAATGGGGGCGTGGATGGCGTACGCCTTTCGTATCCTCGCGCCGTTGAAGTTTTTGCGCGGAACGGCCTTAGACCCTTTTGGCTATACACACGAGCGCAAAGAGGAGCGGGCTTTGGTGGGCGAATACCGCGCCGCAGTGCAAGCGATGGTGACGCAACTGAACGCCGACAACTTCGACGAGGCATTAGCCTTTGCCAAATTGCCCGAAGGGATTCGTGGCTTTGGTCACGTCAAGGCGCGGCACTTAGCGCAAGTTCGTCCGCAGTGGGAAGCAGGGGCAGCGCGCTGGGGCGGCGCACCTCTTGCAGCAACCAGGACGTAAAAGCTTGGGCCGCGGCGCTGGTTCCGGTGCCCTCGGAGGCGATGAGGTAATAAGCTTCTTTCATTGGCAGGGATAACGCAAACGGGCGCACCAACTGCCCCGTTTCAATCAAGTGGCTGGCCACGGTGTCATGCGCCAAGGCCACTCCCAAGCCTTGTTGTGCCCACGTCAAGCTCAGCGCCCAGGTGCTGGCGCGGTGGACCACTGGCGGCGGGGCCGAGCTGTCGTAGTCGGGGTGGGCTTCAAGCCAGCTGTCCCAGCTTTGCACGCTGCTGGAGAGGTCGAGCAAGCGTTCTCGAAGCAAGTCTTGCACGCTGTGAATTCGACGCGCGACCTCTGGGGCGCACACCGGGTAGGTCGTGTCTTCCCAAAGTCGTTGGCCCACGCGGCGCTCCCACTTGCCTAAGCCCAGAACAATTTCAACCGCAGCGGTCGGGCTTTGGCGGTCTTCGGACCAAATCGACGTCACCACGTTCATTTGCACCCACGGGTAAGCTTCCATGAAACGGTGCAAGCGCGGAGCCAACCAAAAAATAGAAAACGACAGGTTTGCGTGTACCTCCAAAATACCCGGGTTCTTGCGTCCGGTGAGAACGCTGGTACCTTCCTCGAGCATCGCAAAAGCCGCCTGCACCGTGGGTAAATAGCTTCTGCCTGCCGCAGTCAGTTCTAGGCCGCGCGCCCGGCGCATAAACAGGGGCCGGCCCAATGCGCTTTCAAGGGCTTTGATCTGCTGGCTCACCGCTGACTGGGTCATATGCAAGGCTTGCGCGGCTTCGGTAAAGCTCAAGGCGCTGGCAGAGGCCTCAAAAGCACGCAGCCAATTTAAAGGAGGAAGTCGGGACATAAAGCCATTAGTTATTCATTAGTTAAACTAATTTTACAACTGAAGTTTCTTTGTTTGCCTCTGGTAAGGGCTTCCATCAGAATCTCACCCATCGTAAAAACTGCAATTTAAGGAACTTTATTTCTATGCAAACCCCATTCCAAGCCCTGGTTTTAACCGAAGTGGACGGCAAAACCCACGCCCAGGTTCAGCCGCTCACCCAGGCGGATTTGCCCGCCGGCGACACCTTGGTTGCTGTTAGCCACTCCAGCTTGAATTACAAAGACGCGATGGCCTTGACCGGCAAAGGCAAGATCGTGCGCCAGTTTCCGATGGTTCCTGGGATTGATTTGGTGGGAACGGTAATCGAGTGCACAAGCGGCATCTGGAAAACCGGCGACGCCGTGGTGCTGACCGGCTGGGGCGTGGGCGAGCGGTTTTGGGGCGGTTACAGCCAAGTTCAGCGCGTAAAGTCGGAGTGGCTGACGGCCTTGCCAAAAGACATGTCGCCCTTGCAATCAATGACTTTGGGAACGGCGGGGCTGACGGCCATGCTGTGTGTGATGGCGTTGGAAGATGCAGCGCTTCCCAAAGGAAAAATTTTAGTCACCGGCGCCAGCGGCGGCGTGGGAAGTGTGGCGGTGGCTTTGCTGTCTCGCTTGGGCTTTGAGGTCACTGCTCTGACCAGTCGCCCCGAAGAAAACCAAGATTATTTGACCAAACTCGGCGCTACAGAAGTGTTGGGCACCGCGCAATGGCAAACCAAAATCAGCCCCTTGGCTGCGCAACGCTGGGCTGGCGTCATCGACGTGGCAGGCGGCGCAATTTTGGCGCAAGCGCTCTCGGAAGTGCATTACGCAGGCGCAGTCGCCGCCTCCGGTTTGGCAGCCAGCGTGTCACTTGAAACCACGGTGCTGCCATTTATTTTGCGCGGCGTGCGTTTGCAAGGCGTGGACTCGGTCATGTGCCCGCAAGACAAGCGCACCCAAGCCTGGGCGCGCTTGGCAACGCTGTGCTCAGCCGATGCGTATGCGGACATGCAGCGCGTCGTCGGTTTGACCGCGCTGCCTGCCTTGGCCGCAGAGATGATGTCTGGTAAAGCCCATGGTCGCGTGGTCGTTGATTTGAAAGCGGCCCCATGAGCGCACGTCTGCCCAATTCCGTTACCGCTGATAACGCACTGGCTATTCCCAGCCACGCCTTAGACCGACTTCTCAAACCGCGATCGATTGCCATCGTGGGTGCCAGCCCACGCGAAGGCAGTTTCGGAAACATGATTGAGCGCTCGATCGCCTCGTTGGGTTTTGAGGGCCAGGTGTTTTTAATCAACCCCAAGTACAGCGAAATCCATGGTCGCCCCGCGTATGCCAGTTTGAGTGATTTGCCAACTGCCCCGGATTGCGTGGCAATGGCAATTGCAGATGCCGCTTTGCCCGCAGCGCTTGAAACGGCTGCCCGCGCCGATGCTGGCAGCGCCGTCCTTTTTGGTCGTTCGTACGGCGTTGACAGTTCGGGCCGCGAACTCACGCAGACGCTCACTGCGATTGCGCAAGAAGCCAATATGCAGTTGTGCGGCGCTAACTGCATGGGCTTTGTCAATTTAGATGCCAAGTTGCAAATGACAGGCTTTCCGTTTGAAACTCTGCGCGACCCTGGTCACGTGGCGCTGATTTCTCACAGCGGCTCCACTTGGTCGGGCATCGTCGGTAACTTGCGCGGCATGCGCTTTAACACCGCGATCTCTGCTGGCCAAGAATTAGCAACCGGTGTTGCGCAGTACATGGACTACCTGATCACGCAACCCTCCACGCGGGTGATTTGCTTGGTGCTGGAGACCGTGCGCCAACCGGCTGAATTTTTAGCCGCCTTAGACCGCGCCCGCGCAGCGGGCATTGTGGTGGTGGCCCTCAAACTCGGACGCAGCGAGCGGGGCCAGGCCTTCGCCAAATCGCACAGCGGCGCTCTATCAGGAAGCGCGGATGTATTGGACGCAATATTTGTGCGCCATGGCGTTGTCATCGTCCACACCTTGGACGAAATGATGGACACCGCTGAGTTGTTTGCCGCCACGCGCAAACCCCACAACGGCAGTTTTGCTTTGGGCAGTGACTCCGGAGGTGAGCGTCAGTTGATTGCCGACCTGGCCGAGCCTTTGAAGATCTCGTTTGCGCCATTGAACGATGCAACGGTAGAACGCTTAAACGGCTTACTCAGTCCGGGCGTGGAAGCCACCAACCCGCTAGATTACTGGGGTGATGGCCAAGACGTGATTGCCGACTGCTTGCTCGCGATGGCCGAAGACCCAGCCGTAGGCACGGTGGTCATGGCCACCAATATGGCCCAGGGCCAAGACTTTATGGTGACCTGCTCCCATGCGCTGGAGAAAACCTGGGCGGCGAGTACCAAACCCATTGTGCTCATGGGCAATGTCAGCGCGACCATGTCGCCAGCAGAATGCAACCGCTTTCGGACCATGGGAATCCCGGTGTTGATGGGAACCGAAACCGCCTTGCGCGCGCTCGCGCATTACAGCGCGCACTTTGAGCCCCAAGCGCCCCAAGACAACATTGCGGATGCGCTAACCCACACCCCTAAGATACCAAGCCCCGAGCGACTCGCGCATTGGGAAACGGCTTTGCAAGACTGCGCCAAAGCAGACCAAAGCCTACAAAGCTTTGCGCTGTTAGAAGAGTTTGGACTACCAATCGCCCAAGGTCTCAGCACCAGCGATTGGAGC
>JAIPDD010000127.1 GCA_021737875.1 Sulfuritalea sp. | reverse complement strand
TTGCACCAGTTCCCAAGTGTAGGGGGCCATGTCGAAGCGGTAGTTGGAGGTCACGCCATTGCGACCCAATGTGTCGTTCAAGCCATCAATTCCTTGCCAGTCCAGCTTCAAGCCGGGGCAGACTACCAATTGCTTGTACTTCACCACACGGCAACCTTCCAAAATGATTTGGTTGTTGTCCGGCTCAAAAGCGGCCACTGCGGCTTTGATCCAGCTGACATCGGTGGGGATGACTGAGGACATGGTTCGGGCGGTATCGCTTGCTGTGAAGATGCCACCCCCAACCATGGTCCAGCCGGGTTGGTAGAAGTGGGCGTCAGCGGGATCGATGATGGCGATGTCTAGCTGGGGGCTACGTGCCAACAAGCTCGATGCCACAGAGATGCCCGCAGCGCCGCCGCCGACGATGACCACATCGTGGCGGGCGTCCACTTGGTCAGAGGGCGTTTTGCCGCCGTTGGCAATGCGTTGCACCAAGGCTTTCATGTCAAAGCCTACTTTTTGCGAGGCTTCCAAAATTTTCGGCAAGGGCGTGACACCTGCTTGCGACAAAGCCCACATGGTGGTCGAGCGCATGCCGGTACGGCAATACGCCAGCACGGGGCCTGGGAGTGTGTACAGCAGTTGGCCAAAGGCCTTGCCATCCTCGTCGCGCACCTTGCCAGATTCCGCCGGCAGGTACTGGGCTTGCAGGCCGTATTGAAGGGCAGCGGCTTCGATTTCCTTGAAGCTGGGTTGGTCAGGGCCTTCGCCATCGGGGCGGTTGCAGATGATGGCCTTGAAGCCAGCTTGCGCCACTGCTTTTATCTCGGCGATCAAGATTTGCGGGCTGATGGAAAGAAGAGGGGTGAGTGATTTGATGTCCATGGTGTTTCCAATCGTGGGGTTCAAGCGGCGTTAAATTTGGCTTTGCGAGGTGCGTGGACAAAACGGTCCATCAGTTCAAAGCCCAGCATGCCGACCAACATGGCCAGCACAAACACCAGTGCCTTGGGTTGGCCATCGGCCATGGAAACCAAAGCGGGACCAGGGCAAAAACCAGCCAAGCCCCAGCCTGTTCCAAACAACAAACTACCAACGACCAGTTTTTTGTCGATGTCCATGTTGGTGGGAAAGCGCAAAACGCCACCTAAGAACGTGGTGGTGCGTTTCTTGGCTACAGTGAAGGCAAAAAAGCCGACCATGATGGCGCCGCCCATGACCAGCGCCAAGGAGGGGTCCCAGCTGCCAAACAAATCAAGAAAGCCAATGACTTTGCTGGGATCAGTCATGCCCGAAAACATCAAACCCATGCCAAACATCAGACCCACTGCAAATTCAATGACGTGGTGAATATGGTTTTTTTGAATCATGTTTTTTTCCTTAGATAACGTGACGCATGACATAAACAGTGATGAATCCTGCGCTCATGAAAGAAGCGGTGGCTACCAATGAACGTGGGGACAATCGGGACAATCCGCAGACACCGTGGCCGCTGGTGCAGCCAGAGGCGTAGCGTGTGCCAATACCGACCAGCAGGCCGGCGATAACTACCATCCAATCGGTGGCGTCAATGCGTGGCACGGTGATGTACTGGGCAGGTATTACAGCTTGAAAAATTGTGGGTGCCACTACAAAACCCAATAGGAATGAAATGCGCCAGAAAGTATCACCACCTTTTGGGGGTAACAAGCCACCCATGATGCCGCTGATGCCCAAAATGCGGCCATTCACCAAGATGAAGACGGCTGAGGCGATGCCCAAAATGATGCCGCCGCTGAGGGAGGAGAAGGGGGTGAAATGTGTCCAATCGATACTCATGCTTTAGCTCCTGTTTGTGGTCCGCAAAATTGATCAAATAAAACCTTCATGACCGCCAGCGCTTGGGGGCTGGCGATTTGGTAGTAGATATTTTTACCCTCTCGGCGCGTAGTCACCAGTTCCTCATCACGCAAGACGGTGAGTTGTTGGGACAAGGTGGGTTGCACAATTCCTAAGTTTTCTTCGAGTTCGCCTACCCGATTTTCCCCTTGAGAGAGCTGGCACAGCAGCATCAGACGGTCTGGATTGGAGAGCACTTTCATCAGCCGACAGGCATTGGCTGCGGATTCTTTCATTTTGTCGAGGTCCAAGGTGGAGATGTCCATGGGCGGTTTTCCTAGCTTTTTAATATCGATGAAGATAGTATATTGACAAATAAATTATTTGTCAATATACTATTGTAAGTTTAACTAAAAAGGAGTTTTTTGATGACCACCAGCACTCTCAACCCACAAGTTCACGGTATTTTTGACACCGCAACCTCGACGGTCACTTACGTGGTGTACGAGAAACCCGGTTCCGCTTGCGCCATCATTGATTCGGTGTTGGACTACGACCCCAAGTCAGGTCGCACCAAACACACCTCCGCCGACAAGGTTGTCGATTTCGTCAAAACCAACCAATTGAAGGTCGAATGGATATTGGAAACCCATGCCCACGCCGACCACTTGAGCGCTGCGCCTTACTTAAAAGAACAACTGGGTGGCAAAACCGCCATTGGTGACCACATCGGTGGCGTGCAAAAAGTGTTCAAGGGCATTTTCAACATGGAAGCCGATTTCAAGGCTGATGGATCACAGTTTGACCACTTGTTCAAAGATGGCGAAAGCATCCCAGTGGGCGGTTTGGTGGGGCACACCATGTATGTTCCTGGCCATACACCTGCTTGCGTGGCTTACCAATTTGGTGATGCTGTCTTTGTGGGCGACACCATGTTCATGCCCGATGTCGGCACGGCCCGCTGTGATTTTCCTGGTGGTGACGCCAAAACCTTGTTTGCATCCACCCGCAAAATTTTGAGCCTGCCGCCTGAGACTCGCTTGTTCATGTGCCACGACTACCCGCCCAATGGTCGTCCGGTGACTTTTAAGGCTACCGTGGCAGAGCAACGGGCTAAAAATATTCATGTCCATGACGGCATCAGCGAAGCACAGTTCGTAGAGCTGCGAACCAAGCGTGACGCGACCCTTGACATGCCAGTCCTAATTCTTCCTGCGGTGCAAATCAACATCCGCGCTGGCGAGCTACCTTCAAAGGAAAATAATGGCATTGCCTACGTCAAAATTCCTTTGAACGCTCTATGAACGCTAAAACCCTGCACTTGGTTTGCCCCCAATGCAATGCTACCAACCGCGTGCCTTCAGACAAGTTGCAAGCCGAACTCAACGGTGGCTTTAAAACGGTGGCGGCTTTGACTGCACAACTCTGCTATTTAATCTGAAAGGCGCTCATGGCTTATACCGAAAAATTTCAACGCATGGCCGATGTCGCCATGTTTCAAGTGGCCAGCGTGTCACCAGAGCAGGTCAACACGTTGTTGGCGCAAGGGGCTGTGGCGCTAGACATTCGTGACAAAGAAGAACATGACGCAGACCACCTGTTAGGCGCATTGCACGTCAGCCGTGGAAAGTTAGAGATGAACATAGAGGGGGTGATTCCCGACTTAAACACCGTGGTCTTATGCTATTGCAATGCCAACAACCGAGGCGCTTTGTCGGCCAATACTTTGCGTCAAATGGGCTATGCCAATGCCCGATACATTGAGGGAGGCTTAAAGGCTTACAAGAACTTAGGCTGAAATCGATGCGCTAGCCGTTCAAGACCTCAGCTAATTAATGTTCATACTTTTACATAGCGTACTTGTCTCAATTACCCAAACTTTACATAGGGATATTTGAAGTCCTCAATGAGGGCAACGCAACCGTGGTTTAATTCACCTGTGAAGATTTTCATCTACAAATATATTGTTCTCTGCATCATGGTGTTTGCGATCCCAGCGCAAGGATTCGCAGGAACAGTCTTGGGTTTTTGTCACTCAGGTCAAGCTCCAGCCCAATCCAGTGTCCAAGTTCAGATGCATGTTCATGACCATGGCCATGAATCTAAAAATGAATCTCTCCCTGACCAAGGCGATTTAGTCAAGGTAAGCGACGTTTCACAATCCAAGTGCAGTGGCTGTGGGCCGTGTTGCGTGGGCTTGGCTTTAGGTTCTTCGGACGTTTCTCTTTATAACTTTGTTTGGGCTTCTGCAGACTTTGCACAGCCGGTTTTCTTTCTTACATCACCGCCAGTCACTGGCTTAGAACGTCCGCCTAGGGTCATCCGCGCTTAGGGCGCGGATCGTTTCCCGCGCCGTTAGCGCTTCGTTACATCCGGGCTTGCCTCGGAAATTTTTAACGAACTAACGTGAGGACTTTATGTTTTATTTTCCCCGATTGCATGGCTCCTTAGCCTTGTTTGCTTTGTTTGCCTTGGCTATGCCAAACGCTTTTTCGCAAACCACCATCCCGACAGATCACTTGCCATCCAAAGTCAAATCTGAAGAGCTTGTATTTCTTGAATACCAATCTTCGTTTTCAACTTACCGGGCTTATGCAGATCAGCCCATCATCTCTTGGCGAAACGCCAACGATACGGTGGGAAAGATTGGAGGTTGGCGCAGTTATGCCAAAGAGGTGCAGCAGTCGCAATCTGATGTACCTCAAGCGAAGCCAATGGTTGGAGACAAAAAATGAAAACTCTTTTTGGCATCATGGCTGTGCTCGCGCTGTCTGGCTGTACGAGCCTCAATTTTGATCATTCACTTGCCAAGACCAATCAAGACACGGCTGACTTTACCAATGGCAAGTTGGAGCTTGCGCAAAGCCAGGAGCAACGCAGTGCACAGGACAAGAAGGCCGCACAGTTCCTTGCGCAACCCTTAAGCCAAAGCGATGCGGTTCAATTGGCGTTAGTTAACAGTCCAGCCCTACAAGCCATGCTTGCCCAAAGCTGGACTGAAGCGGCCACCGCGGCGCAAACAGGCCGTATTCTTAACCCAACATTCACTTTTGAGCGTTTAACACTCAAAGACGAAGTAGAGCTAGGTCGGCAACTGACGTTTGGCCTGTTGGATTTGTTGACGCTGCCTCAAAGACTAGGAATTGCAGAGCGGGGCATGGCACGCGCACAAATCCAGCTAACTGCGGATGTGGTGGATCAGGTCACACAAGTTCGCCAAGCTTGGGTTAAAGCAGTGGCGGCCAAACAAAATCTGGTCTATGCGCAGCAGGTCAATGCCGCGGCTGAAGTCAGTGCTGATCTGGCAAGGCGGATGCAAGCCGTAGGTAACTTTACCAAGTTGCAACGGGCAAGGCAGCAGGCGTTTTATGCCGATGCAGCGACCCAACTGGCTTTAGCGCAGCACGACACTACGGCAAGCCGTGAGGCGCTGAACCGGGCTTTGGGTCTCACCGAGGCGCAATCCAAACAGCTCAGATTGCCAGATCGTTTGCCCGACCTTCCCAAAACGCCAAGTAGCCCAGAAGACGTGAGCAAGGCTGCCAACGCCGGCCGTCTCGATGTCAAGCTCGCACAGTCTGCGCTGGAGTCTGCTGCCAAAGCGCAAGGTCTCACCCTGTTGACCAGTGTGACCGACATCGAGCTTGGCATTCGGAGTGACACTGTTATTGACAACACCCATCGCACTGAAAACCCTCGACAGGGTTACGAGATCAGCATGAAGTTGCCTATCTTTGACTTTGGTGGTTTGCGACGCGATGCGATGAACGCCAAAACGCTAGCGCTTGCGAATCGCTTAGAGGCAACAGTTCGGTCTGCAGGCTCCAACCTGCGAGAAAGCTATTCCGCTTACCGAACTGCACACGACATCGCCCGACATTACCGCGATGAAGTCGTTCCTTTACGTAAGACGATTTCCGAAGAAAACGTCCTTCGATACAACGGAATGATCATTGGTGTTTTCGAACTGCTGGCAGATAGCAAGGACCAAATTTCGAGCGTCATGGCGGCTATTTCGGCAGAGCAGCAGTTCTGGCTGGCTGACGCCGCATTGAAGGCGTCCCAGATGGGCAAACCCACGCTCACCACAGTGGGGTCAATAGGTGCAA
>JAIPDD010000017.1 GCA_021737875.1 Sulfuritalea sp. | reverse complement strand
TCGATCCCGCTTACCTCCACCAAAATTTCTAATAAACGGATTAGTCCAAGGTTTTGACCCCATCGTCTAGAGGCCTAGGACATCACCCTTTCACGGTGAGTACCGGGGTTCGAATCCCCGTGGGGTCGCCAGATTCATCTTTTGATGATGAAAGCAAAAAGTAGATAACGGCAACGTTATCGCTACCAGGAGTGGTAGTTCAGTTGGTTAGAATACCGGCCTGTCACGCCGGGGGTCGCGGGTTCGAGTCCCGTCCACTCCGCCAAAATTTCCTTTTAACTAAGGACTTGAGAAAAGCCTGATAAGAAATTATCGGGCTTTTTTCATGCCCAGACAGAATTCACTGTCCCCATATTTTCCCCGCAGTTCTTTTTTGCCCCAGATTAGCATTTTCAATACAAGAAATACAGGTATTTAAATGGAGGCTTTGGGCAAGGCCACTGGGCGAATTTTGGCGTTACCGATCAAACCTTACCCAAATAGTCGCGCTTGCCAATTTCTATGCCGTTGTGACGCAAGATGGTGTAAACAGCAGTGACATGAAAATAGATATTTGGCATAGCGTGGTTAAGTAAAAACTGCATGCCCTTGTAATGGGTCTCTACGTCACCGCGCTTGGTGATGATGTCCTTGTCTTCAGTTCCATCAATTTGTGCTGGCTTGAAGCCTTCGACAAACGCCATGGTCTTCGCAACTCGTTGTTTTAAATCCGACAGGGTGACTTCGTTGTCTTCATAAACAGGGATGTCTACACCTGCAAGCCTAGCAACAACGCCTTTGGCGGTATCGCAAGCAATTTGAACTTGACGTGACATAGGCAACATGTCCGGGTAAAGACGAAACTGAGTAACAGCAGACTCATTCCATTTCTTACTTTCAATGTGGGCTTGGGCCTTATCCAACAGATGACTTAGATTAGTCAACATGTTGACAATACGAGGCACGCTGGCTTGGTACATTGAGATGGACATAGTTACTTTCTGTTTAAAAGCTGCATTTTCTCATGGCTGCGTTTGATCGCTAAATCTCAACCCATGCCATACTTTGCCACATGCGAATGAATGTCTTGGCCTTTCCCCTGTGATTTCTCGTCGTCAACTCGTGGCGCTGGTGGCACTTACGCTGATGTGGGGTGTCAACTGGCCAATGATGAAGCTCTCGCTTCAGCAGATCAGCCCACTGTACTTTCGTGCCAGTACCATGTTGCTCGGAGCGATCGGGCTATTCATTTACGTAGCGCTAAAGGGCGAACGCATGCGCCCTGTGGGACGCGAGTGGTTGTCCATCGCTGTGCTGGGATTGCCCAATGTGCTGGGCTGGCACACCATGTCCATCTTCGGAGTGCAGGAGTTAGCCTCGGGTCGCGCTGCGATCTTAGGCTTTACCATGCCGATTTTCACTGTGCTTATCGGAGCCTTCTTTTTTGGCGAGCGCGTGACTGCGCGCGTGCGCTTGGCCGTGTTGTGTGTTGGGATGGCTATTGGCCTGTTGTTGTGGCACGAAATCCAAGGCCTGTCTGGGCGCCCCATCGGTGTTGCGTGGATGTTGGGCGCTGCCTTCTCTTGGGCCTTGGGCACGCTGATGTTTCGGCGTGCGCATCTCACGCTCTCGCCCTTGGTTGTTACGGTTTGGATGCTGCTGCTTGGCAGCTTCGTCGTTTGGGCGTTGGCGTTGTCGTTGGACCCTTTACCTAAGCCCAACACGTTCTCTCCAACGATGTGGGGCAGCTTGGCCTATGGCGTGTTTATTAATTACGGCTTTGCGCAGTTGATTTGGTTTGGCATGGCACGCGACCTGCCAGCGTCCACCAGTGCCATGAGCATCATGGCGATCCCTTTAGTAGGAACACTGAGCGCAACGGTGATTACGGGGGAAATGCCGCATTGGCAAGACTGGTCGGCCATGGTGTTCGTCATGGTTGCAATTGCCAGCGTGCTTTGGCCAACAAAGCAAAAGGCCTAAACACGGCTCTTGTGCGAAGTTAAGACGCGATTATTTTGCGAATCTCATGGGCCTGAGGAGTGGTACTTTTCTGGGCTACCAATTCTGCAATTTCATCGAAGTCGTCGCTGTTGTACTTGCTTTGAAACTTCTTGTGAATGACCTTCCCATAAGGCAAGGCATCCGCATTTTGAATGACTTCCAAAGGGCCAAAAACCATTAAAAAAGTTCTGCTGCTTTTCTGAAAAAGCGCGTAATGGTTTGGAATGAGGAATTGGTTGGTTTGGCTGCGACTGGCATCTATCGCAACGCGCGGCTGGGATTGCTGCAGTGCGCTAATGAAATTTTGCTGGGCATGCAAACCACGCCTGTGGATGTAAACAGCTATTGCCGTCAGGATAAGCAATAAAACTGTCAAGATCGCGACGATGAATAGCTCAGATTGGCCCATGGGTTAAATTTTTGTAATTATGTTTTGAAAGTCACTCAAATTTTTTGAAGCCAATGTATAGTGAATTACAAACCCGTAAGAAATCCATTGAATTCGTAAATTGTATGCATAAATTAATTGTAATCATTGCCGCTGTTATGGGCGGACTTTGGGTTCAGGTTTCCTGGGCTGCAGATGGGCCGATCGATCGTATTTTAGAAGAGTGCATTGCAAAAAAACCCACATTTCCTGGCGTGGCTGCTTGCTCATTGCAGTCTGAAAAGCTGTGGGATGTCGAGTTGATGTCTAAGTACAACGTGCTCATGATGCTGTTGTCCGAGGATGAGCAAACGGCTTTGCGTAAATCGCAAAAGCAATGGGCACACCAAAGGGATGCAGAAATACGATTAATGCAAACTATTTTTTCCAAAGTCCAAGCTGGAATCTCTAATCCAATCCAGGGCATCAGAAAAATAGGAAGCATCACCAAAGACCGCGTGATTCTTCTGTCCAATTACATTCAGATGGTGGAGTCCAGTAAAAGCGCTTCAATCGAATAGCCGCTTTTCAGGCACGGCCACAAGCGTGGTACAAACCAGTTGTTCAGTAAAAGCAGCAGATTTTTGCTGCTTTCGACATGGAGACAACGATGGCGACAGTACCTAAAAAATCTATTTCCCCCGTTCAATCGAAGCCCAAAGCGGCTAGCAAAAAAGTAGTTTTAGGGGACCGGCTGGTCAGTAAAAAAGCCGACAAAAAATACTCTACGCTCACCATCGCTGTGGAGGGGCGTATCGCAACGATCACGCTCAACCGCCCTGAGCGATTGAACGCGATCAATGACGACATGCCAGGAGAAATTCGCCTAGCCGTTGACGCAGCGAACGCCGATGATCGGGTGCACGTGATCGTCGTGCGCGGAGCGGGCGATGCATTTTGTGCGGGGTACGACCTGAAGCACTATGCGGAAGGCGACCCCACCAACATCATCACTCAGCCCATGCCCTGGGACCCGATGTTGGACTACAAATTCATGAAGAAAAAAACCGAAGACTTCATGAGCCTGTGGCGGTCCTATAAACCCACAATTGCCCGGGTACACGGCTATGCCGCTGCCGGGGGGAGTGATATCGCCACCTGTTGCGACTTCATTGTGATGGAGGACAAAGCCCGAATAGGCTATATGCCAGTGCGGGTGTGGGGCTGCCCGAGTCCGGCCATGTGGGTTTACCGTTTGGGTGCCATGCGGGCCAAGCGCTTGATGCTCACGGGCGATTTGATTACTGGAAAGCAAGCGTATGAAGGGGGGCGGGCGACGGAAGTCGGGCCGCTTGCAAAGTTGGATGCGACGGTAAAAAAATTAGCAGACCGCATTGCAGGGGTTCCCAAAAACCAACTCATGATGCTCAAGCTGGTAATCAACCAAGCCATCGATGCGATGGGCTTGGAGCAAACGCAGATGTTTGCCAATGTGTTTGACGGAATTACCCGGCACTCACCCGAGGGCCTTTGGTTTAAACGCTATGCTGAGACCTATGGGTTTGCAGCCGCCGTCGAGTGGCGCGACAGTGGACGTCCTATCCCTGAACCTGGGCCCGGTAATTTGGGTGATGCATTCATGAGCCCGCCAAAAAAGGGCGCTCGCTCGCAGTGGTCTAGCGATATCAGTAAAAAACGCGGAAAAAAGAAATGAACTCTGAGCTAACAACTCCCAAACCTCGACTGCTTATCACGGGTGTTCCGCCCGATGCCGTGATAGAACGCGCGCAACAGTTATTTGATCTGACCATCTGGCGCGAAGACGCTGCGATTGGAGACGCCTTATTGAAAAATGTGGCGGGCATGGATGCTTTGATTGTGATGCCAGGCGACAAGCTCAACGCAGAAACGATGGGCGCACTGCCCGATTCGATCAAAGTACTGGGCACCTATTCGGTGGGAACAGACCATGTGGATTTGCAAGCGGCTTCTCAACGTGGGCTGAAAGTTTTTCATACGCCCGATGTGCTGACGCAAGCAGTGGCAGATTTAACTTTGTTTTTGATCATCGCCGCCGCGCGCGATACAAGTACCGTTGAAAAAACGCTCCGAGAGAAACGCTGGGGACGTTGGGCGCCTAAGTCCATGCTGGGGCGGTCTTTGCAGGGGTTGCGTCTTGGAATTTTTGGAATGGGGCGCATAGGCCAGGCCGTAGCCGATCGTGCCCGTCCTTTTGGTCTGTCGATTCACTACCATAACCGCTCACAACTGCCAGCAGAAAAATCACAGGGCGCGCAGTTCCATTCGACGCTCGATAGCCTTGTAGCGCACAGCGATATTTTGTGCATTTGTGCCCCTGCAACCGCGCAGTTGCGTGGCTCTATCAATGCCGCGCGGCTGGCTTTGCTGCCAGACCAAGCCATGGTGGTCAACGTGGCCCGCGGTGATTTGGTCGACGAAGAAGCATTCTTTGCCCATGCCGCAACCGGCAGACTCGGCGGCGTGGCCATGGATGTTTATCGAAATGAGCCGCACATTGACCCACGCTGGTTGGCATTAGAGCGAACCACCTTGTTGCCCCATATTGGCAGTGCGACCGCGGAGGTCCGCACGGCGATGGGAATGCTCGTCTTAGACGGCGTTGCCGCCCATTTTGGTTTGGCAGAGGGTGGTAAGTGCGCAAATCCTTAAGCTGACTTTTGAATAATCAAAAATGCGCACTTTACTGACCGCGAGCGACGCAAAAGCGCTTTTGGAACGCATGTTCCGTGCTGCAGTCGCCAGCGCCCAACCTGCTTTGTGTGTACCTGCGCATTTGCCTTCGCCTCCCCAAGGCAGGCTCATCGTGATTGGTGCTGGAAAGGCGTCAGCTGCGATGGCGCGTGCGGTAGAAGACCACTGGACGGGGCCGTTGGAAGGTTTGGTGGTTACGCGGTATGGCTATGGGCTGGAATGCCAACATATCGATATCGTAGAAGCCTCACACCCCGTACCGGACGCCAAAGGCTTACAGGCCGCTGAGGCAATTCTTAAGCGCGTTCGCCATTTGAGCGAAGACGATGTGGTGTTGTGTCTGATCTCTGGTGGGGGTTCGGCGCTTTTGCCCTTGCCGCTGGAAGGAATCAGCCTGGAAGACAAACAAGCCATCAATGTGGCGCTGTTGAAGTCAGGCGCATCGATATCAGAGATGAATTGTGTGCGTCGCCATCTATCAGCCATCAAAGGCGGACGTTTGGCTGCAGAGTGCTATCCCGCACGCGTTTTAACTCTGTTGTTGTCGGACGTTCCAGGGGATAACCCCATGGATATTGCTTCCGGCCCTACCGTTGCAGATCCCACCAGCTGCGCCGATGCCTTGGCCATTGTGCGCAGGTATGCGATTGAGCTTCCCGTGTTTGCCCGCCATGTTTTAGAGACTGGCGCTGGCGAAACTATGAAGTCGGCTGACCCACGGATGTCACGCGCAGAGAGTCGCCTGATTGCAACTCCACAAATGGCTTTAGAGGCCGCCGCTGAGGTAGCCCGCGCTGCGGGATTGCATGCATATATTCTGAGTGACGCGATGGAGGGCGAATCGCGTGAAGTAGGCAAAGTGTTGGCCGCGCTGGCATTGCAGTGCGCGCGTACGGGGCAACCTTTTTCTAAGCCCTGCGTCTTGCTCTCCGGTGGAGAGACGACAGTGACCGTGCGGGGCCAAGGCAGGGGAGGGCGCAATGTGGAGTTCTTACTGGCCTTGGCGTTGGCACTGCGCGGTGCCAACGGCATTCACGCATTGGCTGCGGATACCGACGGTGTTGACGGGCAAGAGGAAGTTGCGGGTGCATGCATCGATCCCCAAACATTGGAGCGTGCGCGTTCTTTGGGAATGGATCCGGTGGAGTTCCTCGATACCAACGATGCCCATACTTTTTTTGAGCGGCTTGGAGATGCACTGGTCACCGGGCCTACGCATACCAATGTGAATGATTTCCGGGCGATCTTGCTTACTTAGACCATCCAAGAATAGGCAATTTCAGTATCCCTGTGGACAGCGTCGTTCCCAGCACGATCACCAGGCCACAGCCCACCATCCAAGGCGTCACGGTTTCCCCGAGCAGAATCACACCGTACAGAACAGCAAACACGGGAATGGCGAAAGTGACTGACAAGGCTTTGGCTGGGCCGGCGCGCTCGATAAGGCGAAAGAAAAGAATATAGGCAAAACCCGTACAGACCACGCCTAAAGTGATGACTGCACCCCAGGCTTTCAATGAAACCTCATGGCTGGGCCAATAAAAAATGGTGAGTGGCAAGAGTGCCAAGGCTGCGCCCAATTGGCTGCCCGTGGAGGACACCAAGGAAGGCAGCCCACCGAGGAAGCGTTTGGTAAAACTCGCTGAGATGCCGTAGCAAAAGCAAGCAAACAGACACGCCAAAACGCCCCATCCGCTGGATAAGCCGGAGGCATCAGGCTTGAAACTGGCTTTGTCCCACGCCAGCATGGCAACGCCTAAAAACCCAATCGCAAGGCCGAGCATGCGGGAACCACTGGGCCGGTCGCTCAGCCATACCCATGCAATCACTGCGCCAAACAAGGGCACGGTGGCATTCAAAAGGGAGGAAAGGCCTACGGTGATGGATTGAAGTGCAAAGCTAAAGCAGACAAAGGGGATGGCGGAATTGGTGATGCCCACCAGTAACACCAATTTCCAGTGCTCTCGCAAGGACTGGCTGTGGCCGCGAATCAAAAGAATGGGCAGTAGAAACAAAGTTGCAATGACAACCCGAAGCCCCGCTGTAGCCCACACTCCAAACTCTACCGTGCCCATGCGCGTGAATAAAAAAGAGGCGCCCCAGATGGCGGCGAGTAAAACAAATTCAGGGATCCAAGGGGTCGGTCGCGAAGCAGTGGGGTTCACAAAGCACTTTCTAATTTCAGAAGTGCGATCTTACGTTCTATTCCTCCAGCGTAACCCGTCAGTGCGCCCTTGCTGCCAATCACCCGGTGACATGGCGTCACAATGCTTAAGGGGTTTCTTCCAATAGCCGCCCCTACCGCACGAACTGCTTTTGGACGCCCAATGGCATGGGCAATGTCTGCATAACTTGCGGTTTTTCCAGCCGGTATGTAACGCAGTTGATTCCAAACTTGGCGCTGAAAATCGGTCCCTACCGTTGCATCAATGGCCAATTCCCAATCTTTGCTTTGACCCGAAAAATAAGCTTGGAGCGCAGCCTTGGCTTGGTCTAAAGCCGGATGGTTTTTCACCATGGCCCACGCAGCCAGGTCGGGCTGGTGTTTTTGTCCGTCAAACCAAATGCCTACCAAGCCTTTGTCATTGGCAGCCAGGGTCATGGGGCCCAGTGGGCTTTGAAATGTGGTTTTGACAGCTGAGGGTGGTGAAGACGCCATATTTGGTTTTCCTCTTGGAGTGAATGAAGATATTACTGGAATGGATGCCGCTTTCATCGGTCATCTGAAGGCTTTTACAATGGTGGGTACAACCAGGGCCTTGCCCTTGCTACCCAACAATGACTATCTCTTCCAGTATTTTCAAAGCCTATGACATTCGGGGCATCGTACCCACAACGGTCAACGAGGACGTCGCAATTCGATTGGGCCGAGCCTTTGGAACGCAAGCACTGCTTCAAGGTGAAAAAAAGGTGGCTGTGGGTCGGGATGGCCGATTAAGCGGTCCGTCATTGGCCGATGCCTTGGTGCGTGGTTTGGCAGAAGCGGGCGTAGAGGTCATTGATGTCGGTATGGTGACCACGCCGATGTTGTACTTTGCGGCGAGTACGCTGTGCGCCAGTGGAATTCAGGTCACCGGAAGCCATAACCCGCGCGACTACAACGGCTTCAAAATGGTCTTGGGCGGACGTGCTATCTTTGGGGACGAAATCCAAGCCTTGCGGCAGATGATGGTCGATGCAACTTGGAAGCTACAAGCGGGTGGGAGCACAAGCACTGCCGATGTTGGGCCTGCTTACCAAGCGCGCATTCAAAGTGATATTCATTTGCAGCGCCCCATCAAAATCGTCGTAGATTCAGGCAATGGCGTGGCCGGTGCATCGGCACCTGGCATATTGCGCGCGATCGGCTGCGAAGTCATTGAGTTGTACAGCGAGGTCGACGGTAATTTCCCCAACCACCATCCTGATCCGAGTAAGCCAGAGAATCTGCGCGACCTGATTCATGCCTTGCAAAGCAGCGACGCGGAGTTGGGCTTGGCTTTTGATGGCGATGGCGATCGCCTTGGCATTGTGACCCGCGACGGAAGCAATATTTACCCCGACCGGCAAATGATTTTGTTTGCACAAGACGTGCTATCCCGCGTGCCTGGCGGCACAATTTTGTTTGACGTGAAGTGCTCCCAGCGTCTCGCCCCGGCCATTAAAGCTGCTGGCGGTGTGCCTTTGATGTTTAAAACAGGCCATTCGCTGATCAAAGCCAAAATGCGCGAGGTCCATTCCCCCTTGGGCGGCGAGATGAGTGGCCACATCTTTTTTAAAGAGCGGTGGTTTGGTTTTGATGATGGAACCTACGCCGGTTGCCGTCTTTTAGAAATTGTGAGCAAGGTGGCAGACTCCAACGCCTTGCTGCATGCACTTCCAAGCAGCTTCTCAACCCCTGAGCTCAACGTGCCCTGTGCCGAGGGTGAGCCACACGCATTGGTAGAAAAGCTGGTTGCACTATCGCATTTCGACGCGCCCGCCGTGGTGACCACCATTGATGGCTTGCGCGTGGATTGGCCTGATGGTTTTGGTTTGGTACGCGCATCGAACACCACGCCAGTCTTGGTCCTGCGTTTTGAGGGTCACACCCCTGAGGCGCTAGCGCGGATTCAAAAAACCATGCTCGATGTATTACAAGCCGTGAAGCCTGACGCACAGTTTGAACAATCTGCACATTAAGACCCCACCGATGAAAGTATTGATTGTCAAGCTGTCTTCCTTGGGGGATGTGGTGCATAGCATGCCCGCGGTACAAGACATTCTGAAGGCCTTTCCTAAAGCACAGATCGACTGGGTTGTGGAACGCAGTTTTGCGCCTGTGGTGGCAAGGTGTGTGGGAGTGCGTCGTTTGATCGTGTGTGACTTAAGGCGTTGGGTGCGCTCGCCTTTGTCTGGTACCACGCGAAAAGAGTGGCGTGCGTTCAAGACGGAGTTGCAATCCCAAACCTACGACGCTGTGATTGATTTGCAGGGCTTGAGTAAATCGGCTTTGGTATCGCGCTTGGCGCGAACGAGCAGCACCGGAAAGCGCTACGGGCTTGCCAACCAAACGGAAGGATCCAGTTTTGAAGCCCCTGCACGCTGGGTGGCTGATATTGCGTTTACGTTGGAGCCCCATGTCCATGCTGTGGATCGGGCCCGCTTGTTATGCGCTTTGGCATTGGGTTACGAGGTCGCTGGCCCAGTGCGGTTTGGGCTGGTGCCAAAGCCAGGCATGGGCATACGCAGCCCTGCGTCTAATGAATTCGCTCCACGCAAGCCCATCGTGACCTTGGTACACGGCACGTCACGCTTAGACAAACAGTGGCCACTAGATTCTTGGATAGAGGTGGGGCAACGGCTGAACCACCAAGGTTTTAAAGTCGCTTTGGTACATGGGAACGAGCAAGAAAAAAAGACCAGCCAAACCATTGCCAAAGCCTTAGAAGACGCAGTGGTGTGGCCGACCATGGCCTTGGATGTCTTGGTGGATACCCTCGCTCAAAGTGCGGGGGTGATCGGTGTTGACAGCGGTATCAGCCATATCGCGGTGGCGCTAGGGCTGGCTCATGTCCAGATTTACAACTTTGATACGGCCTGGCGAACCGGTCCCCACGCGAGCCCACTGCACGCCAGTGTCTTTGCCACACCGACCCCGGATGTGGATGCTATTTGGCAGGCGTGGGAAAAATTGGCCACTCCGGCCTTATGCCGCTGACATGCGTGTGATTCTATGATTTTGTGGATTTATTCTCTGCTGCTGCGTTGTTTGCAACCCTTGCTGTGGTTGAAGCTCAAGCACCGCGCCAAAGTAGAGCCGCTGTATGGCTATCACATCGAGGAACGCTTTGGCTTCTATACCGAGCCTGCGCCCGCCGGTGGCCCTTTTGTATGGGTGCACGCAGTGTCATTGGGCGAGACCCGCGCTGTTGCTGCATTTATTTCGGAATTACGCATAGCCTTGCCTGGCATGCGTTTGCTCCTTACCCACGGAACAGCGACTGGGCACACCCAAGGACAAAGCGTGCTACAAGAAGGCGATGTGCAGGTCTGGCAGCCCTGGGATACGCCCCAAGCCATCCACAGCTTCTTGCAACATTTTCAGCCGCGCATCGGTCTATTGGTGGAGACCGAAGTCTGGCCCAATTGGGTCGCTGGGTGTGCGCGTGCCCATGTTCCTTTGTGTCTTGTCAATGCCCGGCTCAGCGAAAAATCTCTGCGCATGGCGCAACGATTGCGGTGGGTCGCAGCTCCAGCCTATTCCCACTTAAGCGCTGTCTGGGCGCAAACAGAGCAAGATGCGGCGCGGCTGCGCTCACTCGGCGCAACGGTGAAGGGTGTTTTAGGCAACTTCAAGTTCGACCAAAAGCCAAACGCTGAGCAATTAAACCAAGGACGCGCGATGCGTTTGGTTTCAAACAAAGCCGTTGTGATGTTGGCCAGTTCACGCGATGGCGAAGAGCAAATGCTTTTGGAGGTTCTGAAAATCCAGTCGGTGCAGTGGCTGGTCGTGCCCCGCCATCCCCAGCGCTTTGAAGCCGTGGTGCAGCTGTTTGAATCTGCAGGCCTGAGTGTGGCAAGACGAAGCCAAGACAGCATGGCGTTTCCTCCCGCTGACATATGGATAGGCGACAGCTTAGGGGAAATGGCTTTGTATTTTGGGCTGGCCGATGTGGCGCTCTTGGGCGGGAGTTTTGCCCCCTTGGGCGGGCAAAATCTCATTGAGGCAGCAGCATGCGGTTGTCCGGTGGTGATGGGGCCTCACACCTATAACTTTGCGCAGGCCGCGGAATTAGCTATCGCCGAAGGTGCAGCAACCCAAGTTGACACCATGACCCAAGCGCTTGAATGGGCATTGAACCTCAGCAACAAGCCAGAAGCGCTCGAGAGCGCTAGCAGCGCAGCGCTGGCATTTGCGCATGCCCACCAAGGCGCTGCACTTCGTGCGAGCAACGCGGTGGCGGAGTATGTGCGCGAACGCGGCTTATTTCGCCAATAGTGCGTTGACCTGTTCGAGGTCTTCCACCTTGAGTGAGCCCGCGGCCTGGCGCAGCTTGAGACCACCGACCAAAACGTCGTAACGCGCTTTGGCCAGTTTGGCTTTGGTATCAAACAATTGGCTTTGCGAGTTCAAAACATCAATATTGATGCGAACACCCACTTGGTAGCCTAACTTGTTGGCGTCCAAAGCGCTTTGGCTAGAAACTTCTGCAGCTTCCAGCGCTTTGACTTGGCCTAAGCCAGACTGCACGCCGTAAAAAGCGGCGCGTGTGGCTTGGGCAATGGTGCGTTGGCTACCCTCTAAATCGGTACGGGCTTTAGCCTCAAGAGCGACTGTTTCACGGATACGGTTTTGGGTGGAGAAGCCGGCAAAAATCGGAAGATTCAGCGCTAAGCCAAGAGTTGTTATGTTGCTGCCGCTGTTTGCCGTGCTCGTTGCGGTACCGTTGTTGTCAGTGGCGATATATTTCCCAACCAGGTCAAGCGTGGGTAAGTGACCCGCTTGCGCTTTTTTTGTCTCAAGTTGTGCAACATCTAAGGCAACTTGAAGTTGGAGCAGGCCTTGGTTTTCTAGCTGCGATTGGGAAACCCATGCATTGACATCATCTGGCGATATGACATTTAAAATGACTGGCGCCGTGACTGATTTTGGCTTTGCTTCGGCAAGGCCAACCAATTGCGTCAAAGCTAAGTTTTTGACACGTAAGTCATTGTCGGCAGCAATTTCTTGGGCCAAGACCAAGTCATAACGCGCTTGGGCTTCGCGGGTGTCTGTGATGGTTGCGGTCCCGACTTCAAAGTTCCGTTTCGCTGACGCCAATTGTTCTTGAACCGCTGTTTTTTGGGCTTTGACAAATTGCAAGCTGTCACTTGAAGCCAGCACGTCAAAATAAGCTTGGCTTAGACGCACGATCAAATCTTGCTCGGCAGCCTTGAGTGCGGAACGCGCTGCTTCACCACCTTTGATACCTTGAGCGTAGGTAGCCCAGTCCGCAGGTCTAAACAGAGGCTGTGATGCACTAAGGGTTGCAGATTGCGTGCCGTAGACGCGGTCAATAGCGGCGGCAGCACTTTCATAATTGGTTCGCGATGAACTCAGATCCATGCTTGCCTTAGGCAACAAAAGCGCTTTGGCTTGGTCTGCTTTCGCCAATGTCGCATCAAATTGCGCCTTGGCAGATTGGTAGGTCGCGTCATAGCCACGCGCCGACTGGTACAAATCGAGCAAGCTTTGCGCTTGTGCCGCAGCGCCCCACCCAAGTGCTAAAACCAGGGGCAAGTAGCGAAGGCGGGGTGGTGAAAAGGATCGGGTCATGGAATTTTCTCGAAGGGCGGGTCGGTTAAAAAACAAATTGCGAGGTTTCGGCAAAATTTTCCAAGCGAGGCGCATTGGCATCCCACAGCTTGACGCTGTGAAAGTCGGTCTCGCCTACACGGGTAAACAAGGTGGCACTCATGATGGGCTCGTCGCCTACGATGGCGATCAGTCGCCCGCCGGTACCCAGTTGCTCTAGGAGTTGGTGCGGAACATGTGCTACCGAGCCGCTGAGCATGATGGCGTCAAACGGACCTTCTGCCAGGAGGTCTTGAGAAGCATCTGCAACACGAACCTGCACATTTTTGAGGCCTGTTTTTTGCAGGTTGGCATAGGCCAAATCTGCCAATTCGGGGTGGATATCCAAAGTCAAAACGCTTTGGGCTTGGTGTGCAAGCAAAGCGGCCATGTAACCCGATCCGGCACCGATCTCCAAAACGCGTTCGTGCTTTTGAACATGCAGGTCTTGCAACAGCCGGGCTTCCAAGCGGGGAGCGAGCATGCATTGCCCGTGGCCGATGGGAATCTCAAGATCAGCGAAAGCCAATGCTTGGTGTGCTGCAGGAACAAACGCTTCACGCGCTACAACAGTGAGTAATTCAAGAATGTGGGTATCTAGAACGTTCCAAGGTCGAATTTGTTGTTCGATCATGTTGAAGCGGGCTTGTGGGGTGTTGCTGATTTTCATGGCAGGTGGGCAGTAGGGTTAGGCAAATAGGTCAATCAAAATCTGGCTTGATTTTACTGGGGGTGAGACGCATCTAGGCGATGTGTGGGCTTTTCTAAGCCCATCAAGCGGCGTATCCATTGCGCTAGATCATCCATATAGCAATAAACCACGGGAACGACGACAAGCGTGAGGAGCGAAGAGGTAATCACGCCCCCAATCACCGCTTGGCCCATTGGGGCACGCATTTCGGAACCTTCGGTCAACGCAAAAGCCAGCGGCACCATACCAAAAATCATCGCCAGTGTGGTCATCAAGATGGGGCGCAGTCGAACCTTCGCAGCCATCAGCAAAGCGGCATTGCGATCCATACCGGGTACGCGTTGGCCTTGGGCGTCCGTGGATTCTTCGCGGGCGCGAATCGCAAAGTCAACCAGCAAAATCGCATTTTTCGTCACCAAGCCCATGAGCATCACCACGCCTATGACAGAAAACATGGACAAAGTTGAGTTAAACATCATCAACGCCAGCACTACGCCAATGAGCGTTAAGGGCAGGGCGGTCATGAGAGCGATCGGCTGCAAAAAGCTCTTGAACTGGCTTGCCAAAATCATATAAATAAAAACAATGGCCAAGACAAGTGCTGAGATAGCGTAGCCAAATGCTTCAGCCATGTCTTTGGTTGAACCGCCAAATTTATAGATGTAGCCCTGCGGCATGGCAATGCTATCCATCACTTTTTTGATGTCTGCAGAAACTTCGCCCGCAGAACGCCCTGTCACGTTGGCGCTCAAGGACACTTCGCGCATTAAGTCGCGCCGATTGACTTGGTTGGGTCCTGTTGATTCTGTTACCACCGCGATTTGGTTGAGCCTGACGATGCGAGAACTGCCATCGGGATTCGTGCCCATGGCAAAAGGGATTTGCGCCAGGTCTTGGGGCGCGTTGCGTGCTTGCGGGTTAAGCCGCACATTGACATCGTAGGTCTGGTCGTCCACTGCGCGCCAGTTCCCCACGGTTTGGCCTGCAACCAAGGTACGTAGGCTGGACCCAATTTGTGAAATATTCAAACCCAAGTCTGAAGCGTATTCACGTTTGACTTGGATGTTGAGCGTGGGTTTATTGGGTTTGACACTGGAGTCGAGGTCGACCAAACCGGGGATAGCGAGAATTCTTTCCAATGCTGAATTGGTGATGCGATCCAGCGTCGCACTGTCAGGGCCTTGAATAAAGAACTTAATTTGCTTACTCCCGCCGACCGAGTCGTTGAGTCCGATGTGGGTCACCGTGATACCTGGAACGCGCTTTAATCTTTCCCTCAAAATTCCCGACATTTCTTCAATGCCAAGCTTACGGTCTTTGCGATCGACCAAACGGATATAAATACTTGCGTAGATTTTCCCTTGTGCGCTGCCCGTATTGATGCTGGTTACGGTGTAGCGGACTTCAGGAAAACTGCGAACGATGGCTTCCACTTGTTGGGCTCTGGACTCGGTGACTTCCAGTGATGTACCAACCGGGGTGTTGAAGTTGAGTGTGGTTTCAGAAAAATCAGACTTGGGAACAAACTCGGTTCCCAAAAGTGGCACCATAAAAATACTCACTACAAATATTCCAATGGCCAAAAAAACAGTTTTGAGCTTGTGCACCAACGCCCACCGCAAAATGCTTTGGTAGCCTTCTGCCAAGGATTCGGTGGCGCGTTCAAACCAGGCCGTTACCCGCCCGATCGTTTTGTCATAGAAGCTCACGGGTGGGCCTCTGAGGCTGTGGTGTTCGATGGTGGGGTCGTGCCAAATGCTCGAGAGCATGGGGTCTAGCGTAAAGCTCACAAACATCGAGATCAGCACTGCAACAACAATCGTGAGTCCAAACTCGTGGAAAAACTTTCCAATGATGCCGCCCATAAAGCCAATGGGCAAAAAGACGGCAACGATGGACATCGTGGTTGCAAAAACGGCCAAACCAATTTCTTGGGTTCCGTCGAGGGAGGCTTGAAAAGGCGTTTTCCCCATTTGAACGTGGCGCACGATGTTTTCGCGCACCACAATCGCGTCATCAATGAGCAAACCCACACACAAGCTCATGGCCATCATGGTGATCATGTTGATGGTAAAGCCCAACATGTTCATGAAAAGAAAAGTTCCGATGAGAGCGATCGGTAAGGTAAGCCCGGTAATGACCGTAGACCGCCAAGAATTCAAGAACAAAAATACGATCAATACCGTTAACAGTGCACCTTCAATGAGCGTGCGACGGACGTTTTCAACGGAGACACGAATCTGCCGTGAGTCATCACTGACCTGTTCCAATTTGATGCCTGGGGGGAGTTGTTTTCTGAGTTCAAGCAGTGTTTTTTGTAATCCGTCAACCACTGCAATGGTGTTCTCATCTTGCGATTTTTGAACTGTCACGAGCAAGGTGCGTTGTCCGTTGTACAAGGCCAGACTCTCCACCTCTTGGGCGCCGTCTTTCACTTGTGCCAGTTGCTCGACCCGAATGGGTGCGCCATTTTTTCTCGCAACGATGATCTTGCCGAAATCCTCAGGGCGTTGCATGCGTGCAGCAATTTGAATCACACGCTCTTGTTCTAGGGACCGAATACTCCCTACCGGCAGGTCCTGGTTGTCGTTGCGCACTGCGCTGACGACTTGGTCGGGCGTGATGCCGAATGCTTCGAGTGCCTGGGGGTTGAGGTAAATATTGATTTCGCGTTTGGTTCCTCCCACCACGGTGGCTGAACCTACACCGCGAACATTCTCAAGGCGCTTTTTAAAGACCTGCTCCGCCCAGTTGGTGAGTTCCACCGCAGACAGTGCCGTTGCGTTGGTCGTGGTGTCAGGCAAAACTGCAACCGACCACACGGCCTTGGCAGAAGGATCGAACCGCAACACGCGGGGCTCTTTGACTTCTGCGCGTAACAGGGGTTTGACTGCGGCTACTTTTTCGCGCACGTCATCAGCTGCCTTTCGGCCGTCGATATGCAAACCAAACTCAATCACGACCACTGATTGGCCTTCATAGCTGCGCGAAGTTAGCGCGTTGATACCGGCAATCGAGTTGACGCTTTCTTCGATTTTTTTGGAGACTTCACTTTCTACAATTTCGGGTGCGGCACCGGGGTAGTCTGCAATCACCACCACCACTGGAAAATCAATGTTGGGGAATTGGTCAACCTGCATGCGCTGAAGAGAAAACAGGCCCAGTACGACCAAGGCCAACATGACCATGGTGGCAAATACAGGGTTTTGAAGGCTAACGCGGGTGAACCACATAAATTACTTTGCGCCTTCAATGCTGATCGCTGTGCCAACGGTCATGGGCCCTGCCACACCGGCCAGTATTTTTTTGCCGGGGGCAAGCCCCGTCACTGCCACCATCGTTTGGCTTTGGTGCTCCCCCCGACTGCCAAGCTCTACGGTCTGGTGTTGAATTTTCCCGTCTGCTAACACTTGGACATACGGTTGGGGTTTATCGGTGCGCACTGCGCTCAACGGAATGGCAATCACGCGCTGTGACCCAGTTGCCAACATTCCTTGGGCATAAAAACCTTGGCGAAGTTGGGCGCTTTGATCTAGGCTTAAATAGGCCAGAACGGCGCGACTTCCCGCAGTAGCGCTGGGGTTCAAGCGTGCAACTGTGGCACTGATCGTTTGACCGTTGCCTTCAACGTTAAGCTGGGCTTTTTGGCCGACTTTGACAAAGACAGAGTCACTGGCTGCCAAACTGATTTCAAGTTCCAAGCGGCTTAAATCAACGATTTCAACCATGCGTGCTTCAATCGCAACGCGCTCTCCGCTTTGCACGAGGCGCTGCGATATTTGTCCACTGATGGGCGCTCGAACAGTTGCGTCGTCCAGTGATTTTTGGGCCAAGTCGGCACCGGCTTGAGCGGCCAGGTAGCTTGCTTGCGCACCTGCAAGCGAGGAAGAGGAAGCGTCGAGCCCCGTTTTGGAAATAAAACCCTGGTCAACCAAAGCGCGGTTGTTTTCAAAACTGCGTTTTGCAATATCCACTTGGGCTTTGGCTGCTTGGGCTTGTTGCTCGGCTTGGCGAACCCGGGCCAAGTATTCGGTGGCCTCGATTCGTCCGATGATTTGCCCTGCTTTTACAAAGTCACCCTCTCTTACCGAGAGTTCACGCAGTTCACCCGCGACGCGGGCTTTGACGAAAGCAGAGTTAACCGCTTTGATTTGACCTGAAATGGCCAAGCCCTGTTGCAGTTCAATCTCTTGGACATCTAGGACGTCTTTTGCCGCCAACTGTACGCTGGGGGCGTTGGCTTGTGCAGCCTGCTGGGCTTGTAAATTTTGCTTTTGCGCATTTTTTGAGGTGACCATTTTTACCGCACCTGCGGCGAGCAAAACCGCAACCAGCGCCAATGCAATCCATTTGACTTTGAGTTTCATAGGGTAAGGGTTCAGAATAAAAAAAGATGTAAAGCGAGGTAGCTACTTAACTGGGACGTTGGGCTGAGGAGGACAAACTTAAGCCACTGAGCAAAATGTCAATTTGCATATCGAGGTACGTGCTGACGTCCATGGACAGCCCGTCTGTGCCTGATAAATGGGGTGCATTTTTCCAAAGTGCTACAAACATGATGGGCGCTAAGACGGCGTAAAAGCCATAGTGGGAGTCAAGAAGTCGAAATTCTCCGCGTTGTGTTCCACGGTCTAAGACGCGACGAATCAATTGCGAGCCCGGTTCAACTACCTCGACGCGGTAAAAATCTGCCAGCTCAGGAAATTGCGCCCCTTCGCTGACCATGAGTTTGATAATGCCAGCGCCTTGGGATGCTGCAATACGGTTCCACCAAGCGTGTACAAAAATGCGCAGTAATTCACCAGTAGGACCTTCAAATTCATCGAGGGCGGTATTAAATTCAGAAAATTTCCCGGAAATATTTTGGCGAACGACCGCTTTGTAAAGTTCTTCTTTGCTTGAAAAGTACAAAAACAGCGTGCCTTTGGATACGCCAGCGCGCTGCGCCACTTCTTCAACTTTGGTGGCGGCATAGCCTTTTTCCACGAAAAGCGATAAAGCCGCGTCAAGCAGTTCGCCCGGACGCGCCTCTTTACGCCGCTCCCGCTTGTGCGGGGCAGGGCAGACGAGATCACGAAGGGTTTGGGGTAGGCTCATAATTAATGACTGGTTGGTTAGTAGTGTAACGATTTTTGAAATTGCGTCAATCAAGCGGGTATTTTGTAGGGCTTGTTCCATGGCAGCGGCGCGCGGTGTCATCCGCTTGTGATTCAATAGGTTCCATAGGCAAAAATCAGTCAGGAGTTCTATCTATGCAACATTCCACCCAAACCATGGCCCTGGGCGCTGGTTGTTTTTGGTGTGCAGAGTCCGTTTTTTTGCAAGTCAAAGGCGTCATGCACGTGGAGTCAGGCTACAGCAATGGCCATTTACCCAACCCAACCTACGCCCAAGTCAGCAGCGGAACCAGTGGCCATAACGAAGTGGTGAAGCTCGAATTTGATGTCTCGCAAATCAGTGTTCGCGAGGTGTTAGAAATTTTCTTTTTGATCCATGATCCCACGACCTTGAACCGCCAAGGCCATGACGTAGGTACCCAATACAGAAGCGCTGTGTATGGCACCACCCCGGAGCAAACTGAAGTGGCCAAGGCGATGGTGACAGAGATTGATGCAAGTCGGCACTATGCCGACCCTGTCGTTACAGAAATCGCCATGCTGAGCCACTACGCACGTGCCGAGGAATACCACCAAAACTTCTTTGCCAAAAATCCGACCCAAGGCTACTGCCTCGCGGTGGCGGCTCCGAAGATTGAGAAATTTCGCAAAACCTTTGCGCGCTTGGCACGCGGCTAAGAACTAATTCAGACGCATACCTGCAGCTAAATGGCTGATGTTGTGACGCATCATTAAGAGATAAGTGGAACCTGGCTTCTCTGCGGCAGAAAGTGCATCGGAATACAAAGCTGCCCCGACTTCGATACCTGCGTCTTGGCTCAGTTGGGCAAGCAATTTGGGGTTGGCCATGTTTTCAACAAAAACGGCTTTAATCCTTTCGCGTTTGATTTGCCGAATCAACTGTGAAACTTGTTTGGCACTAGGCGCTGATTCCGTGTTTACTCCTTGTGGAGAAAGAAACTGAATTTGGTACTGTGCGCTCAAGTAGCCAAAAGCATCATGCGATGTAATGACCTTGCGTTTGCTAACAGGCGTGTCAGCAAACTGTGCTTTGGCCCAAAGGTCTAAGGCTTTAAGCTCCTGAATATAGGCCAGTGCGTTGGCTTGGTATGTCTTAGCACCTGCTGGGTCTGATTGGCTGAGTCCATCGGCAATATTTTGAACATAGACAATCACGTTGTTTGGATTTTGCCAAGCGTGTGGATCCGTTTCTCCTGACATTTTTCGGGCTTGAACGCTTTTAGAAGCAGTGATGCTAGTGCCTTTAAATCCTGAGGCCTTGGCTAACTTTTGGGCCCACGGCTCGAAACCTAGTCCATTGGTAAGAAAGACTTGCGAGGTTAGGAGTTGCTTGGCATCGGTGGGCTTAGGTTCGAAGATATGCGCATCCTCATTGGGCCCTACTAAGGTATAGACAGAAACGCGGTCGCCTCCAATGACATGTGCAAGGTCGCCAAGAATGCTAAAACTTGCAGTAACCTTTACCTTTTCAGCCGCAAAGGCTGAAAGTTGCGTGGCTGCGCTCAAGGCGATGGCGCCTATGAAAAAGATCCGACGAATCAAGTGCATAAAAAGTCCTTGGAGGGTTAAAAAATCTAGGCCGCCTTGTGCCGCGGCTTTCGCCATCGTGCCAACCATCCGTTGGGCGCGAATACGAGAGACAAAAAGTACAGTGCTCCTGCACACCCAATGATGGTGGGCCCTGAGGGTGTATCAAAGTGGTAAGACAACAAAAGCCCTGCCACGCTGGCAAACATGGCTTGAACGCTGGCATTGAGCAATTGGAAAAAAAGTGAAACGTGCCAAACGCGACTTGAGACTGCCGGCACCATCATCAAGCCAACAGCCATCAATGTCCCTAATGTTTGAAAGCCTGCCACTAGGTTAGCCACCACAAGAAATAAAAAGCCATGGTGCCAAGCCATACTTTTCCAATGTCCCCTTCTGTTATTCCCGCTAAACGTTTGGCGCCTGGATGTCATAAGGAACAAGGGGTCAAAAGTTTCTAAGACCAAACCCCGGTACATCCATGAAAGCACTAACAGACTCGCGGATGCCATGCCAGCTACAAGCACCAAGCCCTGCTGATCAACGCCTAAAGCGCTGCCAAAAAGAATATGGAGTAGATCGATTTGGCTTGCATTGCGTGAAATTAAAGTGATACCTAGTGCCAGCGCCACCAAGTAAATGGCCGCAAGACTGGCATCTTCTTTCAACGTAGTAACTCGGCTTACTAAACCAGCAAGGCCTGCAACGAGCATGCCGGCGAGTAAGCCTCCAATTGCCATTGCAGAAAGAGACAGGCCAGCGACCAAGTAGCCCAGTGCGACACCCGGCAAAATTGCATGACTGAGTGCGTCGCCCATCAAACTCATTCTGCGTAAAGTCAAAAATACACCCAATGGCACAGCGCTCAGAGACAAAGCCAATGAAGCTACCAGCGCCCTGCGCATGAAAGCAAATTCAGCGAATGGCGCAATCAGACCGTCATAAATGAAAGAAGCGTTTTCAGTCATACATTGTGTTTGCAAAATTCGGCCTGCTCGTCCCACGCCTCTGACATGGCCTGGGCCTTCTTGAAATTTTTTGGGGTAAGGACTTGTGAGCTTGGACCCCAGTCGACTAACTCACGCGCAAGCATCAACGTTTGCGGAAAATTCTGCAGAACCTGTGTTTCGTCATGAAGGACAGCAACAACGGTTCTCTTTTCTTGGTTCCAGCGCGTAACCATGGCCAAAAGAGCTGCGGTTGTTTTCGTGTCGACTGCGTTAAACGGTTCATCGAGCAAAATAAGTTCGGCATCTTGTACCAACAGTCTTGCGAATAAAACTCTTTGCAATTGCCCACTTGAAAGCGTTCCTAATGCTCGCGACTCAAAGCCTTGTAGGCCTACGATTTCTAGCGCCTCACGCACTTTTGTCAGTGCCGCTTTGCCGATCTCACCAAAGCCTCCCACTCTGCTCCAGCAGCCCAATAGAACGCACTCATTCACAGTGATTGGGAAATGACGGTCGATGGCGTTCAGCTGAGGGAGGTAGGCAATACGCTGGACAGGGTTGTCCCAACGGATGGTGCCGTTGAAGTGCCCACCATCCATTTCAATCAATCCAGCCATACTTTTAAGTAAGGTGCTTTTTCCTGATCCGTTGGGGCCAACGATGGCGGTCAATGAGCCGCGTTCAAAGCGACCGCTGATATGGTGTAAAGCGGGGTGACTTTGGTAACTCACAGTGAGGTCTGATAGAACAATCACACGAGCGATCCATCGACCCAAGCCCAGTAAACACCGAACCAAATACCGACAACCAGGGGCAAAACAATCAGTGTGCGAACCCATGCTGACATAGCTAATGCGTTTGGCAGCTTGGCCGGAAGTGGTATTTTTATGCGTTGATGGTGTGATGTATGTTGGGTCATTAATTGAACTTCATTTTTGAGTCATAATGCAACTCAATTGCGCTAATTGTAACGCAACTTAGTTGCATTAAGTTTTTAAAATGAAGCCTGCATCAACTATCAAATCAAAACTGCGTCCTCCAAACGCTGGCGCTGAAGTAGTGGACCCCATCGATACATTGCTTGGGGCACATGGGCTTCGTCGAACAAGTGCAGCGCGAACTGTTTTGGGCTGGTTGCTCGCAAATCCACAAACCAGTTACACACACGCCCAACTCCAAGATGCCCTGAGTCATGGTGGCCAGGCAACGCTAGATCGTGTCACCCTGTACCGATTAATCGATCGATTAACGCAAGTGGGTTTGTTGCTGTGTCGTGTCGACGGTAATCGAGTCCGCCGTTACCAAGCCATGCCCGCCAGTGTGCGGACCATGCCCCACTTTGAGTGTCAAAGCTGCCATCGCGACAGTCCCTTGGCGGGTGCTCTTAAATCCAGTGCCAGTGATCTAGATCGGGCTGCACAAAATGCCATCGCTGCCTTGCAAGCCTCGGGATACACAGGATTAAGTATGGATTTTTCTGTTCGTGGTGTTTGTGCAGATTGCACGAGCGCGCGAGGGGCGCTGTGATCAGTACTCGCAAATTGGAATTCTCATATGCAACTGGCAGTGCGTTGCAGTTCCCCGATGTCGATGTCGCCCAAGGCCATGTTCTGCTGCTGCGGGGCCCCTCTGGTAGCGGCAAATCCACGTGGCTCGCCTTGGTTGCGGGTCTGCTTGCGCCCACGTCAGGCTCTATGGAAGTGGCTGGGCAGTCGATGCATGGCCTTGGCCAAGTTGCAAGGGATGCGTGGCGGGCAAAAACCATTGGTTTTTTACCGCAGAGGCTTCGCCTCAGTGAAGCGTTAAGCGTTCATGAGAATTTGGCTTTGGCTTTTTGGGCGGCAGGTTTGGCGCAAGACAGTTCGCGAATCCATGCCGCCCTCCACGCTTTGGGCGTAGCCGAGTTGGCCAAACGTTTGCCTTCCCAATTGTCTGGCGGTCAGGCGCAGCGGGTTGCATTGGCGCGTGCGGTTTTGATGCAGCCCAAAATTCTTTTGGTCGATGAGCCTACTGCCAGCTTGGATGACCAAGCGGCATCGGATGCCATTGGTTTGTTGTTGTCAACTGCACATGCAAATGGCGCAACGTTGGTGATTGCGACACACGACGCGCGGGTAGAGGCCGTGATCCATCAGCAGTCTTTTATGGGTAGATCACAAGCCATGCACCGTTTAAACCTAAGGGTTTCAAGCCCAGAGGCGAGCACGTGAGAACGCTGCTTTTCGCCTGGCGGTACCTGTGGGCACGGCCAATGGCTGCAACTTTGAATGTACTGTTGCTGAGTTTGGGATTGGCTTCCATTGCCTTTTTGTTGTTGGTGTCACACCATGTGGAGCGCGCCTTTGACCGCGACCTCGCCGGTATCGATGCCGTTGTTGGTGCCAAGGGCAGCCCCATGCAGTTGATCTTGTCTGGCGTTTTGCATTTGGATGTGCCCCCTGGCAACGTGCCTTTAAGCGCAGTCAATGCATTGCAAAAAAATCCGCTGGTCGCTGCAGTGATTCCCATTAGTTTGGGAGACAACTTTCAGGCCTACCGCATTGTTGGAAGTTCGCATGCTTATATCCAACATTACCAAGCAGCACTGGCGCAGGGCAGGTTATGGGACAAGCCCATGGAAGTGGTTGTGGGCGCTACCGTTGCGCGAAAACTGGGTCTGCACATCGGCCAGACCTTTGTGGGCTCGCATGGCTTAGGCTCTGGGGGCCATGCCCATGGTGACAACGACTACACCGTCGTGGGTATTTTGGCGCTCAGTGGCAGCGTACTAGACCGCTTAATCGTGACCGATACCGCCTCAGTGTGGAAAGTACATGAAGACTACACGGCAGTAGATGATGACGACCGCGCCGCCATGCAAGAGGAGCGCGAAGTGACCATGGCGTTGGTGCGCTACACGAGTCCCTTGGCTGCCATGAGCTTTCCGCGTTGGGTCAACAAGACAACTGAAATGCAAGCGGCTGCCCCTGCACTTGAAGTCAGCCGCCTGCTGCACATGCTGGGCTTGGGCACTGACGTGCTGCGTGCGTTTGCGGGCATGCTGCTGTTCACTGCTGGTTTGAGTGTGTTTATTGCGTTGTGGAATGCGGTTCGGGAAAGACGCGCAGACTTGGCGCTTTTGCGCATGCTAGGCGCGCCGCCCACCAAAATTGCCGCTTTGCTTTTAACCGAGGCCCTGTGGCTCGGCCTGGTGTCCGCCGTCTTGGGAGTCTTACTCGGTCAGGTATTGGTGGGGCTTCTGGGCTGGTTTTTAGGCTTAGATCATTCTTTGCTTCTGGGCGGGTTTGCTTGGCCCGTGGAGCTTGCAGTGGTGCCCTGTTTGGCACTGGGGGTTTCTTTGGGCGCGGCCTTGTTGCCAGCGCTAGGAGCCTATCGGTCCCATGTTCTTCAACTTCTTCAATCAAGGTAACAATATGAAAAAAGTGCATTTATTATGGTCTTTGGCGTTGGTGTCTGCCATGGGTTTTGCGGCTGAAACGCACGGCGACAAAGAGCTCAAAGAAGATATTGCGCGTCACCGCGCTATGGCCGCAGCCCATGAAGGTGCGGCAAAATGTTTAGAAGCGGGAAAGAAAGAACAAGTCTGTGAGAAAGAACTGCAGGCCGCTTGCAAAGGTTTGGCCATTGGCAAGTTTTGCGGCATGAAACACCAACATTAATTCGGGAAATGCTATGACGAACGCGCGTGTTGTATTGTCAATTTCAGGCGCCGCTGCGGTGGTACTTGCTTTGCTTTTGGTGCCGCTCCACGTGGGTGCGCAAACGCAACTGAGTTCACCGCTTGGCAATGGGAGCGCAGGGGTTCCTGCCGGCTCAGGTGCGGGGGTTCACAGCCCCAACAGTCCGATTGCACCTTTGGTCGCACGATCCGATGTACTGCCTTGGTCCATGCTGACGGATGTCAAAACCAAGACGGTAAAGAACCGGATCCTTCCGGTTTTTACGCCGCAATTGCAAGCGCTGAACCAAAAGAGTCAGCGCATCCAAGGTTTCATGATGCCGCTGGATCCGGGTGAAAAGCAAAAGCACTTTTTAATCAGCTCCGTGCCTTTGACCTGCTCCTTTTGCCTGCCTGGTGGCCCAGAAAGCATGGTGGAAGTTCGTACCAAAACGCCGGTTCCCTATTCCCTAGAAGCGGTGGTTGTGGAAGGCCGTTTTGCAGTTCTTGCCGATGACCCTTACGGTATGTATTACAGGATGACGGACGCGGTGGCCGTGAAGTAATTCTCTAGAGCGATTTACGGCGCTAAACGCTCCCGAACCCACATGCCCTGCGCTTCTTGGCGGTAGCGCAGGCGATCATGGAGCCGGCTCTTGCGGCCTTGCCAAAACTGCCAGTTGTCAGGTTGCAGCCGGTAGCCCCCCCAATGCGGTGGCCGGGGTGGGTTGAGTAAAAACTGTGCCGCGAATTTAGCGGCGTTGGTTACCAAGACCGTGCGGCCGCTAATGACTTCACTTTGCGGCGACGCCCAGGCCCCGATGCGTGAATCCAAAGGGCGGCTGTGAAAGTAGGCGTCTGCTTCTGCATCGCTGACCTTTTCAACCAAGCCCTCAATGCGCACCACGCGCTCAAGCTCTACCCAATGAAACTGCAGTGCGGCAAAGGGATTGCCGGCGAGCTCTTTGCCTTTGCGGCTTTCAAAATTGGTGTACCAAACGATGCCCTTTTCATCGAACCCTTTGATGAGTACCACCCGGGTCGAGGGCCGTAAATCGCTACCTACCGTAGCCAGGGTCATGGCATTGGGCTCAGGAACTTCTGCGGCAATGGCCTCGTTCAGCCACTGGCTAAATTGATCTAAAGGGTTGGCATGCGAGGCGTCTTCATTGAGTTCAGCGCGCTCATAGCTTTTACGGAGGTCTGCAAGAGTGGTCATGGCTTGAGTATAAAGAGCGAATCAATCAAGCGTTTTTAAGTAACCTATTGGTAACTTTGCCGGTCTACTCCGAGGTGTTTCCAAGTTACCATTGGCTATGTAACTTTGTTACATGCCGTTCTTATGAATTTTCTAACAGGTGGCTTCCATGCTGAACTCCCGACCCGCTGTACCAATGCACCCCCAGGTACTTGCTGTCACCGCGCGTATTCGTCTGCGCAGCCTTCCAACGCGCAGTGCCTACCTTGCCCAAGTCGAGGCCATGGCCAAGCGACCGCCCGGGGCTCAGCGTTTGGGCTGTGCCAACGTGGCCCATGCGTTTGCCGCGATGGAGCCCAGCGACAAAGGGCGCGCAACAGCCTTGGATGCCATTCAAGTGGTTGCTGAGCGAGCGCCCAACATTGGCATCGTCAATGCCTATAACGATTTGCTCTCAGCGCATGCGCCACTGCAGCATTACCCCGCCATCATTAAACAAGAAGCCCGAAAGCGCGGAGCGACAGCCCAGGTGGCTGGCGGAGTTCCTGCCATGTGTGACGGCGTCACGCAAGGCACGCCAGGCATGGAGCTCAGCCTTTTTTCCCGCGATGCGATTGCGATGGCAACGGCCATTTCACTCAGCCACGACGTGTTTGACTGCGCTTTGATGCTGGGGGTGTGCGACAAAATTGTGCCTGGCCTTTTGATTGGTGCGCTGCATTTCGGCCATTTGCCCACCGTTTTTGTGCCAGCAGGCCCGATGACGTCGGGACTGCCGAACAATGAAAAAGCCAAGGTGCGTGAACAAGCCACCTTGGGACTGGTCGGGCGTGCACAACTGCTCCAAGCAGAATCCGCGGCGTACCACGGGGAGGGAACCTGTACCTTTTACGGAACCGCAAACAGCAACCAAATGCTGTTGGAAGCCATGGGCTTGCATGTGCCGGGTACGGCCTTTGTGAACCCGGGGGACGATATGCGCGATGAGCTCACGCGGGAAGCGACCCGTTCGGTTTTGCAATCTGCACCGATCGGCACCATTGTGGATGAGCGCTGTATCGTTAACGCCATGGTGGCCTTGTTGGCAACGGGTGGTTCGACCAACCATTTGATTCACTGGGTCGCCGTGGCCCGCGCTGCGGGAATCGTGATTGATTGGAATGATTTTTCCGACCTCTCTGACGTGGTTCCTTTGCTGAGTCGCGTTTACCCCAATGGAAGTGCCGATGTGAACCAGTTTCAAGCCGCGGGTGGGCCCGGCTTTGTGATTAGAGAGCTGCTCGATACGGGTTTCATGCATGCCGATGTGCTGACGGTTCGCCCAGGCGGCGTGCGTGAATTCACCCGCATTCCAAGCGCAAGGGACGGTGTTTTGTCGTGGCAAGAGGCGGGTGCAAGCAAAGACGAGACCGTTGTTCGGCCTGCGCATGCGCCCTTTAGCCGTAGCGGAGGCTTAAAGCTGTTGCAGGGAAATTTAGGCCGCAGTGTGATCAAGGTGTCATCGGTTCCAGAAGATCGCCATGTGATTGAAGCACCGTGCCGTGTTTTTGATTCGCAAGAAGCTTTGCACCACGCCTTCAGCGCCAATGAACTCAACCGCGATGTGATTTGCGTGGTGCGATGGCAAGGACCGAAGGCCAACGGAATGCCGGAGCTGCACAAGCTCACGCCCCCCTTGGCCATTTTGCAGGGCAAGGGGTTTAAGGTGGCTTTGGTGACGGACGGGCGCATGAGTGGCGCGTCGGGCAAGGTGCCTGCTGCCATCCATGTGTCGCCCGAAGCAGCCGCAGGCGGGCCGTTGGCCAAGGTGCAAGAGGGGGATGTGATTGGTTTGGATGCCGTGACAGGCACCTTGCAAGTCATGGTGCCAGCCCCCCAATGGGATGGCAGGGTGGCAGCAACGCTGCCAGCGGCATTGAAAGCATCGAACGCGCAAGGTATGGGCCGCGAGT
>JAIPDD010000149.1 GCA_021737875.1 Sulfuritalea sp. | reverse complement strand
CTACCTCTATCCCCAAATTGCGAACCGCTCCGGCCCCAACCAATGGGTCGAGCAAGGCCGTCCCAGCTTGATTGAAACAGCATCGAAAAAGCTGCAATTCATCTTAGACAGCCACTACCCTTCGCACATTTCCCCTGCAATGGACGCGCAGTTGCGGGCCGATTTCCCAGTGCGCTTGGCGCGTGAGGCCATGTTGCCGAAGTAAGCAGCTTTTCACTTCATCCGCCAAAATGGGATAGCAGAAAAATCTGCTGTCCCATTTTTTCATCTATGCACGACACCATTCCCCTATTTCCGCTTTCACAGGGCATCTTCCCCGACGGATTGATGGCACTTCAAATTTTTGAAGTGCGCTACCTTGACCTCATCAAGCGGTGCCAGCAACAAAAACTGCCCTTTGGCGTGGCATGGATTCAACAGGGGAGTGAGGTGCAAGTGCCCGGCCAAATGCCCTCCCTCCACAAGGTGGGTTGCATGGCACACATTAAAGAGTTCGAACAAGTGCAGCCCACTTTTTTTCGGATCATGTGCCAAGGAGGTTTGCGCTTTGAGTTACACGAAGTGCAAGCCGGCCCATTTGGAGTGTGGCAAGGCAAGGTGAGCTATCTGGCGCAAGACCCGGAGGTTGAGGTCCCACCCGAAATGCAAACCCATGCGGATCGGCTTGGCAAAGTCATTGCAAGCGCACAACAGCAGGGCGTCATCGATAAACTGCCTATCTTCGCCCCCTACTATTTGGACCAATGCGGGTGGTTGGCCAACCGATACGCAGAAGCCATGTCCCTGAGCCCAGAGCAAAAGCAGCAGCTGCTTGCGCAATTAGATCCTTTGCAGCGATTGGAATCAGTAGTTCGATTGATTGACGAGTCTTGACCTTTAGCTACCGGTAACTATTCGCAAGCTCCCAGCGAGAAGCATCAGGAAGCAAGGTTCGCAAAATTTGCTGTATTTGAAGTAAACGCGGATCGCTATCCATCGCATCGTCGGTGGTGTCGTTGATGCAAAAAAAATCCAAGCTGCCAAACAGTGTTTTGAGGTGCTTGAGAGATTGCGTCTCTACCGATTGTCCCGTTGCGATGTACAAATGCGAGTGTTCGATGGTTTTAGCACATCCATGCGCTAAAGCCCAGCGCAATACAAAGTCAGAAATGATCGTGGGCTTGTTCCAAGTACGAAAAACCGTCGACCTGACTTGCTCAAATAGCTCAGGCGCTTCACGTTCAATTTCCAGCATCAAAGACTTCAACATAGGCCGTGGAGAATGCGAAAAGGTTCTGGGCGTATGTTGGTACTGTGGGTCCATTTTTCGCACGAATGAATCTGTATTCAAAGTCGAATGATCTGATTTCGCTTGGAACCATTGCTTGGACATGCGACTGGCATTTTCTAGAGATGTTGATTCAGCTTGCAACTTGCTACCAATCACCTCAGGTTCATCAGACCAAGAGACATAAATACCACTTTCAAAAAACCAATCCTCTAAGCAGACAAGCGAACCAAAGAACACGTCGTCATTCAGATAAAAGTAGCGCTCTGACAACCCTGGAATGTGGTGAATATACGATTCGATATTGCCAGAATCAAAAGTGGGCAATGCCGAATGGGGAATCAGTTGGTGGTGGTCGATCAGGGTAATTTGGTCTGAAGCGTGGAACCAATCGGGCACCTGTCCGTCTGTGACGATGAAAATGTGCCCATGTTCAGGAAAGAACTTTTCAAGTGCTCGCAAGCTAAATCGTAACTCGTCATTGTCGCGGTACCGCCCTTCAACATTGCCAAACTTGGCAATACCCGAGTGACCATTGGTTTCTATTTTTTGGGCAAATTTTTGACGTTTGGCGCGCCATTCATCATCGTTGCCATTCACCCAGAGGTAAACAATATCAATGCCCGTCATTGGAGTCTTCGGAAGTGGAAACAAAATAATACAGACCAGAAAAAAATTTGCGAATTCAAGTACGAAGTGGTTTGTGCAAAAAATTGACCACCGCAGGTGACTCTCAGTCATGCCTATGACATGGAAGTCGCGTTACATATTTGATAGCAGCACTGGGGCTGCTGGCTTTGATGGAACTAGCCCAGCAGATGCCCCGTCTTTACAAATATAGTACAGCCCTCTTTGCTAAAAGGTTGGTGCTGGCTCATATGGGGACTTCTGATCCACGACCCAGCTGGATAGCGCCCGTGTTCGTCTTCGAACACACCATCCACGACAAAGATTTCCTCACCACCAAAGTGCCTATGTGGATTGAAAAATGTTTGCGGCGCCCATTTCACTAAGGTTGAGCCACTCCCCTGCTGCATCAATGGCATGACATTGAGACCGGGCACCATGCCTTGGTACCAAAGGGCTGTTGTCGTATCAATGACTTCTCGCTCCACTTGGTCAGGGCCGAGGTGACGCAGCTTCACAAACAGAGTGCAGCCAAATTCACTGAATGGTGCGTGTGAAGAACCAGGGGGGTTCATGATGTAGGTGCCAGCAGGATAGTCGCCTGTCTCATCACTCCAAATCCCATCCAAAACAAATATCTCTTCTCCTAGGGTATGAAGATGCGTTTGAAACTTGGATTGTGGCTGATAGCGAACAATCGATGTTGCTTTTGCCACCTCATCACCTTGACGCTCTAGCATGCGCCTCTCAACCCCTGATTCGGGACTTGGAATCCAAGGAAGATCATGGTGATTAATCACGACTCTTTCACTGTAATCAGCATTGATATTCATTGGTATCGATACAACTTGAATTGAAATTAGAAAGTCGCCAAAACAAAACGCCCTAGAAACCAATAAGGTCGCTAGGGCGCATGAATGTTGGGGTGGCTGATGGGGCTCGAACCCACGACAACAGGAATCACAATCCTGGACTCTACCAACTGAGCTACAGCCACCGTATGCTGTAAATTATAACTGCGGAACCTTCTTCTTACTGTGCAGCCGCTGCCAACGCTGTTTCTGCGCTAGGGCGAGGCACAGAGATTTTGACCTTGAAGCGTTCTTTCAAGAGCTGGTAATACGACTGTAACTCTGCGTTGGCAAGCCACTGGCTGTACTGTGCGTATTCTTGGGCTGCGGTTTCTGCAGCGGGGTTATTACGGGCTAGTACCTTGTTCACACGAACAACCGCATAGCCTTGTTCACCCAAATCAACACCCGCCCAACTCGGAAGCGCAGAGGTATCGGCCCGCATGATGGCGCTTAGCAGCAGCCCTTTGACCGCACTGGTTTGTTCGCGCGAAACAAGCACTGATTCACCCACGCTGGCTGGGGCCGCGTTGGTTTTCCAAGCGGCAAGTTGTGCAGCACCTTCTTTTTTAGCCAATTCCGTGGCACGGCTGAGCATGAGGCGGTCTTTCACCGCATTGCGAACTTCATCCAAGGGCAGAGTATGCGCCGCCGTATAACGCGCTACGCGGGCAGAAACCAATTGGCTGGCACCGGTTTCAATCGCTTCGGTATTGCGTTTCTTTTCGGTGGCATCGGAACTAAACAAGGCTGCGAGGAGTTTGGGGTTGGCCAAGACACCTTGTGCGCCGGCTTGAGGGGTGCGACGCAGGCCGTTGGCTGTTTTAACTTCTAACTTTAAACGCTCTGCCATGGGTTTTAAGCTGTCGGCTTGCTCATAGACGCCGTTCGAAAACACGTCGGCCAATTCGGCAAACTTGCGCTGTGCTTGTTGGGTTTTGAGCTCCGCTTCTAGGCCTGCACGCAGGCTGTCAAAAGACGCTTGGGCAGGAACTTTGATATCGGTGAGTTTGAGAATATGGAAACCAAAATCTGATTCAACCACATCGCTTATCTCGCCCTTTTTCATAGAAAACGCTGCGTCTTCAAATGGTTTGACCATGGCGCCGCGGGCAAAGAAATCCAAGTCGCCGCCTTTGGCTGCAGAACCCGGGTCTTCTGAATTTTTAGACGCCAAGGCCGCAAAGGTTTCAGGATTGCTTTTGGCCTTGGCTAAAAGCGCCTGCGCAGTTTCCTTTGCTTTTTGACGCTCGGCAGACTTCATGTCTTTGGGAGCGTTGATCAGAATATGGCTGGCGCGGCGCTCTTCTTTGGCGCTCAGGCGGCTTGCGTTTTGTTCGTAATAGGTTTTGAGGTCGGCCTCGTTGAGCACAATCGTTTTCTTTACTGCGTCTAGATCGAGTACCAGGTATTCCACATCTGCCGACTCAGCCGCTTGAAAAAGGGCTTGGTTGGCTTGGTAATACGTTGCAATGTCGGTATCAGTGAGTGACACTTTTGCAAAAAATTGAGCGGGTGTGTAGCGTGCTATTTGGACATCACGGCGTTCGAAAAATGCATTCAAGGTGACATCGGCCAAGGCTTTGGGTGCAAAAACTGTGGCGCCAAAACCAGCTTCGACTTGGCGCTCCGATAGATCTTGGCGAACGCGGGCTTCAAAACCTTCCGGTGTCAGCCCTTGGCTGGCAGCAAGTTGGCGGTAACGCTCCATATCCAAAGTGCCATCGGGTTTTTTCAATGCGTTGATCGTTGGGTCTTGCTGCAACTCCCGCGCAAGGCGTGCATCGCTGATGTTGAGCAAAGAGTCAGCTGTCGCTTGGGCAATCACTTGGTCGCGAACCAGCCGTTCCAAGGTGATGTAGCGTGCCTGAGGAGACTCCAACATTTTGGCGTCCAAGTTAGGCATAGAAGCCCGCAGACGGTCTATTTCACGCTTGTGCGCGGCGTCCCATTCGCCTTGGGTGATGCTGTGGCTTCCCACTTTGGCAACGGAGGCGCCGCCCTCATTCATGCTACGGTAGCCATCCACACCGACCAGCACAAAGGCGGGAATAATGAGCATGAACATGAGGGCCATCATGATCTTGGTGTGCTTGCGAACGAAATCAAACATGCGCTATCTCCAGGAAAAACAAAAAAGGCGAACGCTGACGTTCGCCTTAGTTTGGGTGGTGGGTGATGACGGGCTCGAACCGCCGACCTACGCCTTGTAAGGGCGCCGCTCTACCAACTGAGCTAATCACCCCACCTGAAACAACAAATCAATTCAAAGCATCTTTCAATGCTTTACCAGGACGGAACTTAGGAACTTTAGCTGCCTTGATTTTAATCGCAGCGCCCGTACGTGGATTGCGGCCCGCACGGGCTGCACGCTTGGTCACGGCAAAAGAACCAAATCCCACTAAGGAGACTGTTCCGCCTTTTTTCAAGGTGGTTTTAACGGCACCAATGATGGACTCCAATGCACGCGACGAGGCGGCCTTGGAAATATCAGCGTGCTTGGCGATGTGTTCGATCAATTCAGTTTTGTTCACAAAAATTTCCTTATCAATAAGAATACTTGGGGAGGTGGCGGAAAAAATTCTCAAATTTAATTATGCAACATTCCGCAGCTTTATTCTAAGCGAATTAAATTACTAATGAACTTATCAGCGGCTTCGGGCCCTAATTTCAGGGATAGCCTTTTGTAAATAATAGGCCATAGACCAAACTGTAAGCACCGCAGCGACCCAGATGAGAGCAGTGCCCCAAAGCCGGGTATCCATCAAGCCTAAAAGCACGCCGTCAAACAGCAAGAACGGAATAGCAACCATCTGCACCACTGTTTTGAGCTTGCCGATCATGTGGACTGCCACGCTTTTTGAAGCTCCAATTTGCGCCATCCATTCCCGCAAAGCGGAAATGGCGATTTCTCTGCCAATAATGATGAGTGCTACAAAAACATCGGCCCGCTGCAAGTGAACCAAGACCAAAACACAAGCGCAGACTAAAAATTTGTCCGCGACGGGGTCTAAAAATGCACCAAAAGAAGAAGTTTGATCGAGTTTGCGGGCTAGATACCCATCAAGCCAATCGGTCAAAGCAAAAACCACGAACATGACGGTAGCCCAAAAGTTTTTATCGGCAGCCGCGATCACACTTTCAGGCAAATAAAACACGCCCACGATCAACGGGATCGCAAAAATACGCGTCCAGGTCAACAGTGTGGGAATGGTCAAGAACATAACGTTATTGTGGCACGGCTAATGAAGCGCCCGGTAGATTTCTTCAGCCAATTCCAAGGAAATTCCATCGACGGAGGCGATGTCTTGCTGGCTTGCCATCGCCACGCCA
>JAIPDD010000126.1 GCA_021737875.1 Sulfuritalea sp. | reverse complement strand
CCCTCAATCCGCAAGGCCTGCGTGCCAGCCTGTGCATTGTGGGCATGGGCAAACTCGGTGCACGCGAGCTCAACGTCTCTAGCGACATTGACCTGATTTACGTGTATGACCACGATGGCGACACCGCAGGCACCAATAACGGGCGCGGGCGTATTTCGAACCAAGAGTATTTCGGCAAGCTCGTGCGCGCCATGTTTGCTTTGCTAGGCGAAACCACCGAACATGGTTTTGTCTTTCGGGTGGATTTGGCGCTGCGGCCCAACGGCAACTCAGGTCCTCCCGCCGTTTCTTTGAGCGCACTGGAGGAGTACTTTCACGTCCAAGGCCGCGAGTGGGAACGATTTGCGTGGCTAAAAAGCAGGGTGCTTGCGCCTGCCGGCGTGGTGGGTTCTGCGTTTGCCTTGCAACTGCGAGCCGCGGTCGCACCCTTTGTCTTTCGGCGGTATTTGGATTACAGCGTGTTTGATGCCTTGCGCATATTGCACCGCCAAATTCGCGACCACGCCTCCAAACGCAGCGCGGGGCACCCCGAACGCAATAACGATGTCAAGCTTTCGCGCGGCGGCATCCGTGAAATTGAGTTCACGGTTCAACTCTTGCAAGTGGTTCGCGGCGGGCAGTTTCCTGAGCTTCGAACCCGCCCCACCTTAAGCGCATTGGAGCGGCTGGTAAAAGCCGAACTGATGGACGCCCCGACAGCGCAAGGCCTTGCGAAGGCCTATGTGTTTTTACGACAAGTCGAACACCGGATTCAATATTTAGACGACCAGCAGACCCACCTTTTGCCCACGGACGATGCCGACTTGGGTTGGATTGCCCATACGCTTGGGTTCGCACACTCCAGCGATTTTTTAGCGCAGCTCGATACACACCGCGAGTTGGTGGCGCAAGAATTTGACGCGCTATTGGGCGGGCCGCCCAAAACATGCAACGGCTGCAGTGGGAATAGCAAAGAGGCCGCAGCGCCGGCATCAGACTTAGACATCGACACCTTGCTCGCTCTCCTACACGGCGCAGTCAAAGACCGTGTTGCACTTTGGCGCACCCACCCCCGCGTGGTGGCTTTGCGCGATGAGTCGCGGGTGCGCTTATTTAAATTGGTCCAACGTACTGCGCAGTGGGTTGCCGACGGCAGCGCGACTGAAGAATCGGCCGTGCGCTTGGTCGACTGGATTGAGCCCTTGTTACGGCGAGAAAGTTACCTCGCCTTGCTGGTAGAACGCCCGGGCGTTCATGAACGCTTGCTGCGTATCTTGGGGGCGGCGCGCTGGCCCGCGCGTTACTTGCTCAAGCACCCCGGCGTGATTGACGAACTCGCTGGCAGCGCCATGGTCGCCGAACGCTTTGATGCGGCGGTGTTTGAATCCGACATGGAGCGCCGCTTGACCGCGCTGACACTCAGCGGCGAAGACGACGAAGAAAATTTACTCAACCTGCTTCGCCGCGCCCACCACGCCGAAGTCTTTCGAACCTTGGCGCGCGATGTCGAAGGTCGGATCACAGTGGAGCAAGTAGCCGATGATTTAAGTGCGCTGGCCGAAGTGCTGTTACGTATCACCACACGCTGGTGTTGGGCGCGGCTTAAATCGCGCCACGGAGAAACGCCACGCTTTGCCATCATTGCCTACGGCAAACTCGGCGGCAAAGAGCTCGGTTACGGCAGCGATCTCGATATTGTGTTCGTGTATGACGACGAAGACGAACGCGCCGGGGAGGTGTATGCCGCCTTGGTCCGCAAACTCATCAACTGGTTAACCGTTAAAACCAGCGAAGGAGATGTCTATGAAATCGACACCGCCCTGCGACCCAACGGTAACTCGGGTCTCTTGGTAAGTACCTTCACTGCCTACGCTAACTACCAACAGCAACGCGGCTCCAATACAGCATGGACTTGGGAGCACCAGGCTATGACGCGGGCGCGTTGTGTGTTTGGGAGCCCCGAACTCCACGCGCGCTTTGAAGCCGTGCGCCAAGCGGTGATTTCATCGCAACGTGACCGCACCGCATTGCACGATGAAATTGCGGCCATGCGTGAAAAAGTCCGCAGCGGCCATCCCATTAAAGGCAACCATTTTGATGTCAAGCACAGCCCAGGCGGTATGGTGGATATCGAATTTGCAGTTCAATTTTTGGTGCTGAGCGAAGGCTATCGGCATCCTGAATTACTGGATAACGTGGGCAACATCGCTTTGCTGCAACGCGCCCAAGACTGCGGCCTGATCGCAGCGCCCATCGGCGCCCACGCCGCCAGCGCCTACCGCACGCTAAGACAAATCCAGCACCGGGCGCGCCTGAACGAAGAACCCACCCAAGTCGGCCCGGATGTTGCGGCCCAAGAACAGGCTGCCGGTTTGGCACTTTGGGCCGCGGTATTTGGAGCGACAATTCAGCCATGAAATTTGCAAGCTACCAAGACGCCAGCCGCGACGGACAACTCGTTGTCGTATCGCGCGACCTGACCCAAGCCGTTTACCCTACCCATATTGCCAACCGCCTGCAGCAAGTGCTCGATGACTGGAACTACTTGAGCCCGCAGTTGCAAGACCTGTCCGATCTACTTAACGCTGGGCGATTGCGCAATGCCTTTGCCTTCAATCCCGCCCAATGCATGGCCCCGCTACCCCGCGCTTACCAGTGGGCCCGCGGCGGCGGGTTCACCAGCGATGCACCACTTCCCACGCAAACCAGCAGCGACAGCTTTTTTGGAGCGCAAGACACATTCGTTTGCGCAGATGCAAACGCCGGCTTAGATTTCAGCGCCGAGTTGGCTGTCGCGACCAGTGACATTCCCCAAGGCTGCTCGCCCGAAAAAGCCATTGAAGGCATCCGCCTGGTTTTACTTGCCAACCATTGGGCGCTCCATTTGCTCAACAACCACAGCACTAAAGATGCAGGAACCGCTTTTGCACCCGTAGCGGTCACCCCCGACGAACTCGGAGAAGCCTGGTCACAAGGCCGCTTGCATTTGACATTGCAATCCACTCTGAACGGCCGCAAGGTCGGTCTGTGCGACACAGGCGAAGATATGACCCACCACTTTGGTGAGCTGATCGCTGCACTAGCAAACAGTCGCAAACTCAGCGCGGGCACTTTGGTTGGCAGCGGGACGGTTCGCAGCCCCAGTGTTGAGAAAAACGGCCAGACCGATTGGCCCAAGGGCTACCACAGCATCGCTGAGAAGCGCGCGATGGAAACCCAACAAGACGGCAACGCTGTGGCTGACTTTTTACACAGCGGCGATGCGGTGCGCATCGAGATGAAGGGGCGAGACGGTTTGGGTGTATTTGGCGCGATTGCGCAAGACGTTGCAAAGCCCGTTTAAGGGCGCATTGCCAAACCGCCATGTACATGGCGCACTATTCCACACCCTAGACTTTGTAAGTACTGCGCAGCCTTGAGGCTTCGACTGCCACTGCGACAAAACAAAACGACCGCTGGAACCTTGATTCCCTCCCGCGTACTTTCATTCATCGCGCTGAATGGTCGATTAACCGCAAACCGTTGGCCGTACTGAATCCCTTGGCTGGCGTGATGCTCAAACGACTCTCGGACATCGATGAGTTGTGCATGGGGGTATTTTTTCAAAAAATCATCCAACTCGTCCCATTGCAAAGTCAATGCGCAGGCGTCAACTGAAAACTCTAGATTTTTTTCAGCTAGCGTCTCGGTCTCGGCATTTACAAGGGCGCACTCGTACGACGCCTCTATGAGCTGCCCACATCTTGCAATAGCCAAGCATCCCGCCGCAATATCATCTGCGCTAACTAACGGGCCAAAAGACAAACGCACAGCCGAGGAAGCTTGCCATTGCGGCAAATTCATCGCAACGAGAACATCGCTTGATTCGGCCTTCCCTGCACTGCAGGCACTTCCAGCGCTGACATACACACCCGCAGCATCAAAGATATCAAGCAACATCTGACTGCTTACGTTAGGCACCGAAAAGTTCAGGGTCGTTGGCAAGGCATGGGCCAAAGGCGTATTAAAAACAATCCTAGGAAATGCCTCGCACAAAACACTTGCCAATTGATCTCGAAAGCCTTTAAGGGTTTCAGGAGTATGAAAAATCTTTTGATCTGCCAACAATTGCAACACTGCGCCAAACGCTGCAATCCCAGGAATATTCTCGGTTCCGCTACGCAACCCGGCCTCCTGACCACCGCCAACCATCAGCGCTGTCCAAGGGGCTCCCGTGCGGACATACAGCATGCCCACACCCTTAGGCGCATACAGTTTGTGACCGGAAAATGCGGCATAGTCAATGCGCGTTTTTTGTAAGTTCAGGGTTAACTTACCCAAGGCCTGCACGCAGTCAACCAACCAACGCGCTTTACTTTGACTTGCCGTCAAAATTGTCTCAACGCCCTCTAAATCGCTAACAACCCCAGTCTCGTTGTTGGCTGCCATGGTGCATAAGAGCGCAGTGCGTGGCAGCCATTGCGACAAAATTTCGAGGTCATGCCGGCCTTGGCCATCCACCGGCAGTGCGCGTATTTCTAAATTCAAACCAAGGATGCAATTCCAATGGGCCAGCGCTTGAGGTACGGCCTTGTGTTCTGTTGCTCCATAAACCAGTAGCGCTTCCGATTTTTCTCTACCTTCAAGACGTTGTTTGACATCACACAGCGCAGAAAGCATTGCGGTTTGAATGCTTTCGGTCGCTCCGCTGGTAAAAACCACCTCTTCAAGCTTTGCCCCTATCACTTTGGCCGCATAAAAACGGGCGCGATTCAGAATTGCTTTTGCCTGCAAGCCTTTCGAATGAGAACTGCTGGGGTTTCCGAATAGCTCCGCCATCGCTTGTGTGGCGGCGTCTATGGCCTGTGGCATGACGCAAGTCGTAGCATTCGAATCAAAGTACAAGGTTTTGTGCATTCCAGAAGTTTAAAAAGCCACCGCCAGAAATTCATTACTTTTATTTTGATTTATAGCCACTTAATTAGAATATCATCCTAACTAATTATCTTAATGTGATTTTTCATGCTAGACAGACTTGATTTGCAGATATTGGATGCCCTCCAGCGGGACAGCGCGTTATCGATGGTCGACCTTGGCGCAAAAGTGGGGCTCTCAAGCACGCCCTGCTGGAAGCGTGTCAAACGTTTAGAGGACAGTGGCCATATCGACAAACGCGTGGCCATCATCAACCGAAAAGCGGTTGGCTTACCTATCACGGTCTTCGTCAGCATTCAGGCCGGGCAACACGACGAAAAATGGCTCAACCGCTTTGCGGCGGTGGTCAGCGCTTTACCAGAGGTACAAGAATTCCACAGAATGAGTGGTGATGTGGATTACCTACTGAAGGTTGTCGCTTCTAGCATTGAAGGCTATGACCGGTTTTACAAAAAATTAATCGGCCTTGCCGACATGTCTCGGGTGTCTTCGGCTTTTTCAATGGAGGAAATAAAAAGTACGACGGCTCTGCCGATATTGTGAATGACACATCTACCGTTATTTTTTACCTAACTCGCACCGCCCTACTTCAATTGCATAGCAAAGGTCTTTGCACCCCGCAACATCATTTCAATGGCTACGGATACCAACACCAAGCCCATCAAGCGCTCGACTGCAGTGACTAAACGCGGACCGACAATACGCTGAATTCGTTCTGCTGAAACCAGTACCACGGCGCTGATGACCATAGTGACGCACAACGCCGCGATCCACTCCAAACGCCGCTCCGGTTGTTGCGAGACCAAGAGCAACACCGTGGCTAACGCGGAGGGACCCGCAATCGCTGGAATCGCCAAAGGAACGATCAAGGGCTCGGTGAGAATCTCTGCTTCTTCGGCCGCAGGAGGTGGGAAGACCATGCGCAGCGCGATTAAAAACAAAATCACACCACCGCCAATTTGCAAAGACAACTCGCTGAGGTTCATCACGCGCAAAAAACCTTCGCCCACAAACATAAACGTTAAGAGCAAGAAAAATGCGATCAAAATTTCTCGCAAAATAACCCGTGCCCGTCTCTCGGGAGCCACATGCTTGAGCGCGTTGGCAAACACAGGAATGTTGCCAACAGGGTCGGTAATGAGCAGCAGCAAAATCGTCGCTGAAGCAAAGGTGTAGTTCATCATGTGGCGCAAACAGTTGTAAGTTAGGCTAAGCCTTTGAGTTCAATCGGGCAAGGCCAACGCCAACCCAAAATGC
>JAIPDD010000016.1 GCA_021737875.1 Sulfuritalea sp. | reverse complement strand
AAAGCCTTCTGATGCGATACCAGTTGTGGGAACAACTGGCTACCAATATCGTACGTTTGGCCTTGGGGTACCAGTTCGAGCACTTCGGGCTCAAAGATGTAGATTCCCGTACTCGCCAACGTTGACTTGGCGTCTTGGGGTTGTGGTTTTTCTTGAAACGACGCGATGCGGCCATCTTGGGAGGCCACAACAATACCGTAGGACTGCACATCGGCCAAGGGAACATCCATCGCGACGACGCTGGCAATGGCCCCTTTAGCGTGGTGCTCTGCCAATGCCGCCGTGATATCGAGATCAACCAAGGCATCACCACACAACACGATCGTTGTTTCATCAAAAAAACCGCTCTGGTCTTGGATGCTTCGCATCCCACCGGCAGAGCCTTTGGGTCGGGGCAAGATATCCCCGTATTCGCGAATCCCTTCATAGGCATAGCCAATTTCAACGCCCCAGCGGCTCCCATCACCAAAGTATTCCTCAATTTTGTGGTGGTGGTAGGCGACATTGACCATGATTTCTGTGACCCCATGCCGTGCCAAATGCGCAATCAGGTATTCCATCACTGGCTTACCCAAAATCGGCACCATGGGCTTGGGCAAGTCACGCGTTAAGGGCCGCACGCGCGTGCCCTGCCCGGCTGCCAATATCATTCCTTTTGCCATCGCCTTACGCTCCATGAGTTACGCGAAATTACACGGCATTGTCTGCGATTCGCATCCTAACGATAAAAACCAAAAACACTTTACACTTCTGTTTATTACAACTTTAGGCAGTCGCCCTTCTACCATGGCCATTCTTGTGACCGGCGGTGCTGGTTTTATCGGAAGCAATTTCGTCTTGGACTGGCTGGCAGATTCTGATGAGGTCGTGATTAACCTCGATAAGCTCACCTACGCTGGTAATTTGCAAAATCTGGCGTCAATTGAAGATAACCCACGCCATATTTTTATCCATGGCGATATTGGCGATGCCAAGTTAGTCACCGCCCTTTTGACACAACACCAGCCGCGTGCCGTGGTGAACTTCGCCGCTGAAAGCCATGTGGACCGGTCCATCTCTGGCCCTGGTGCATTTATCCAAACCAATATCGTCGCAACCTTCCAATTGCTCGAAGCCGTTAGAGCCTACTGGGGTGCCTTAGACACCAAGCGCATGGGGGATTTTCGTTTTCTGCATGTCTCCACGGACGAGGTGTATGGATCGCTTGAGAAAAATGAACTTGCATTCACTGAGAACCACCGCTACGAGCCCAACAGCCCCTACTCCGCTTCTAAGGCCGCAAGTGACCATTTGGTGCGGGCCTACCACCACACTTACGGCCTGCCTGTTGTCACAACCAACTGCTCCAACAATTACGGGCCTTTCCATTTCCCGGAAAAACTCATTCCCCTGATGATTGTCAATGCGCAGGCCGGCAAACCGCTGCCCGTGTATGGCGACGGCCAACAAATTCGCGATTGGCTTTATGTGAAAGACCACTGCAGTGCCATTCGGCAGGTTCTTGCGAAAGGCCAAACAGGACAAACCTACAACATTGGCGGATGGAACGAAAAACCCAATATTGAGATTGTGCATACCGTGTGCGCACTGCTCGATGAACTTCGCCCCAGAACCGATGGGATGCCCTATAAAGCGCAAATTGCCTACGTCACGGATCGACCGGGTCACGACAAGCGCTATGCCATCGATGCCAGCAAAATCAAAAATGAACTTGGTTGGGAACCTGCGGAAACTTTCGAGACCGGGATCCGCAAAACGGTGCAGTGGTACCTTGACCATGCACAGTGGGTTTCCCAAGTGCAAAGCGGCGCTTACCGCGCGTGGGTCGCGCAACAGTACGGCGCTACGCCATGAGCATTTTGCTTTTGGGTCGCAATGGCCAAGTCGGCTGGGAGTTGCAACGCAGCCTATCGACTTTGGGTAAGGTGATCGCGCTCTCAAGCAAAGCCAATGACAACCCAGACGGCTTGTGTGGCGACCTCAGCGACCTCGAAGGATTGGCCCAAACGGTACGCCGCGTTGCACCCACTGTGATTGTCAACGCAGCGGCTTACACCGCAGTCGACAAAGCGCAAACACAATCCCAATTGGCGCACACCATCAACGCCGAAGCACCCGCTGTACTGGCGCAGGAGGCCAAACAGTTGGGCGCTTGGCTGGTCCATTACTCCACCGACTACGTATTCAATGGCAGCGGATCGAAGCCTTGGCTTGAAGAGGATGCGACTGGGCCATTGAACACCTACGGGCTGACCAAGCGCGAAGGCGAAAAAACAGTTGCCGCCTGGCCCAAGCATCTCATTTTTCGCACCAGTTGGGTGTACTCCGCGCGCGGAGCTAACTTTGCAAAAACCATGCTGCGTTTGGCTGGCGAAAGGGAACAGTTTCAAGTCATTGATGACCAATGGGGTGCCCCGACTTCAGCGGAGTTGTTGGCCGATATCACCGCCACGGCTCTGCGTACCTGCATGGCTCAACCAGAACTGGCCGGTTTGTACCATTGCACGGCCAGTGGTGAGACGAATTGGAACGCGTATGCACGGTTTGTGATTGCGCATGCTGCATCTTTAGGCGCTGTACTCAAAGCCAGCCCCAAAAACATTGACGCCATTGCATCGGCCCACTACCCAACCGCAGCAGTGCGGCCCTTGAACTCTCGGCTCAATTGCGATCGACTGCAGTCCACTTTTTCATTACACTTGCCACCATGGCAGCAGGGCGTTTCACGCATGTTGCAAGAAATTCTTGGGGAGTCACAACAATGAAACCAGCGTCTACGCTCAAGCGCAAGGGCATTGTGCTCGCCGGCGGTTCAGGAACGCGCCTGTACCCCGCTACCCAGGTGGTTAGCAAGCAGCTCTTGCCTATCTACGACAAGCCCATGATTTACTACCCGTTGAGCACCTTGCTGCTTGCGGGTATCCGAGAGATTCTCATTATTTCCACCCCCCAAGACACGCCGCGGTTCGAGCAGCTTCTGGGCGACGGAAGCCAATGGGGGCTTGAGTTAAGTTATGCCGTCCAACCCAGTCCCGATGGCTTGGCGCAGGCTTTTTTGATTGGTGAAAAATTTCTCAACGGTGCGTCCAGTGCCCTCGTGTTGGGGGACAACATTTTCTACGGCCACGACTTTGCCACCCTGCTGCAGTCCGCTCGGGAACAAACCCACGGCGCAACCGTCTTCGCCTACGCGGTTCAAGACCCAGAACGCTATGGCGTTGTTGAATTTAATGCCGCTGGCAAAGCGATCAGTTTGGAAGAAAAACCTGCGCAGCCGAAATCACGCTACGCCGTAACAGGCCTTTATTTTTACGACACGCAAGTCGTAGAGCTGGCGCAATCCATTCGCCCCTCTGCCCGAGGCGAGTTAGAAATTACGGACCTCAACCGGCTTTACCTTGAACAAGGAACGCTGGATGTGCAAACCATGGGGCGAGGCTATGCTTGGCTTGACACGGGCACCCACGAGTCGATGTTGGAAGCCAGCCAATTCATTCACACCATTGAAAATCGCCAAGGCTTGAAAGTCGCAGCCCCCGAAGAAATTGTCTGGCGCCATGGTTGGATTGACAACGCGCAACTTAAAGCGCTGGCCAAACCACTGGCCAAATCGGGATACGGACAATACCTGTTGCGGCTGCTCACCGAGAAGGTTTACCCATGAAGGTCACAGCCACCGCCATTGCGGATGTCCTTTTGCTCGAGCCCAAGGTGTTTGGTGATGAACGTGGGTTTTTCTTCGAAAGTTTCAACACCCGCGTTTTTGAACAAGCCACGGGCCTGAATGTGACCTTTGTCCAAGACAACCACTCCAAGTCTGCGCGCCACGTGTTGCGCGGGCTGCATTACCAAACACAACAAGCGCAAGGCAAGTTGGTGCGGGTGGTGGCGGGTGAAGTGTTTGACGTCGTTGTCGATGTTCGCCCAGAATCCCCAACCTATGGAAAGTGGGTTGGGGAAATATTGTCAGCCCAGAACCAGCGCCAAATGTGGGTGCCGCCCGGCTTGGCCCACGGCTTTTTGGTTCTTTCAGAAAACGCTGAATTTTTATATAAAACGACAGACTATTACGCACCGCAGTATGAAAAGTGCATTGCCTGGAATGACGCCAAGCTCAATATCGATTGGCCCTTACATGGCGCAAGCCCTTCACTCTCAGCGAAGGACGCCTTAGGACACGCCTTTTAGACCTATGCAAGCGCTTGGTTCGATCTCCAAGACGCATCCCCCAGGCACCCTGCCTGCAGTTATTCACGCTGTGGTTGCCGCCGGCCATATCCCATGGGACCAAGCCCAAACCCTTTGGCAACAAGCGAAAACCAACAACACCTCCGTTATTGCAGCGCTGATCGATTCAGGCGCAGTGACAGCGTACGCACTGGCGCAAACCCTTTCCAAAGCCTTTGCAACGCCCTTCTTTGATCTCAGCACCCTGGATCGCAGTACGCTTCCACAGGGGCTTTTGGATGAGACAATTTGCATTCATCACCAACTCATTGTTTTAGGCAAAAAAAATAAGCGCTTAAGAATTGCCACTGCAGACCCCTCGAACAAAGATGCGTCCGACGCGCTCAAGCGTTTGGCCCCGCTCGACTTTGAATGGGTGGTGGTCGAGTTTGATCGACTTTGCCAATGGCTTGCCAGCAACCCGCTCCCTGGCATTGCGGCCACTGGCAAAGAACGCGATGCCTTGAATTTCGAATCGCTGTCGGAGCAAGCCTTGGCCACACAGGACACCCCTGTGGTTCATTTTTTAGAGAAGCTGCTGGCCCACGCCGTTCAATTGCGGGCGTCTGACGTCCATCTTGAGCCCTATGAAAGAAGCTTGCGCGTCAGGTTTCGAGTCGATGGTGCACTGCGAGAGATCGCTTCTCCTCCGCTGCACATCAAAGAAAATTTAGCCTCTCGCATCAAGGTTTTAGCCCGAATCGATATTGCCGAAAAGCGCATCCCGCAAGACGGCGCCATGAAGTTCAATATTTCCAATGGGAGTGCGATCGATTGTCGGGTGAGCAGTTTGCCAACGCTGTTTGGTGAAAAAATCGTGATCCGGATTTTGGATTCCAACCATGTGCGAATGGGCATGGATACATTAGGCTATGAAGACGACGATAAAGCGCGCCTGCTAGCTGCCATTGGCCGTCCATACGGAATGATTTTGGCAACCGGGCCCACAGGATCAGGTAAGACCGTATCGCTTTACGCCTGCTTAGACCTCCTCAACCAAGCCAGCGTCAATATCATTACGATTGAGGACCCCTCTGAAATTCATTTCCCTGGAATCAACCAGGTCAATGTCAATGAAAAGGCTGGATTGACATTTGCCACTGCCTTGCGGTCTTTTTTGCGCCAAGATCCCGACATCATCATGGTGGGTGAAATACGTGACGTAGAAACAGCCGACATCGCAGTGAAAGCAGCTCTCACTGGTCATTTGCTTTTATCGACCTTGCATACCAATGATGCACCATCAACAGTGACGCGATTGCGCAATATGGGCGTGGCTTCCTTCAATATCGCTTCAAGCGTTGCCCTCATCACTGCGCAGCGTTTGGTTCGCCGCTTATGTGACCATTGCAAAGTTCCAGCGCACATTTCGCCAAAGTCGCTTGGAGAAACCGGATTTCTTGACAGTGATTTGGATCCCTCATGGCAAGCCTACCAGGCGGTCGGTTGCTCCCAATGCCACAAGGGCTACACAGGGCGAATGGGAATATTTCAGGTCATGCCCATCAGCGAGGCCATTCAACAGATCATTCTGAGAGACGGTTCTGCCATCGAAATCGCCCAGCAAGCACAACGAGACGGCGTTCGTACTTTAAGGCGATCTGGCTTGCTCAAAGTCAAACTGGGCCTCACTTCGATAGAAGAAGTGCTAGCCGTTACGAACGAATAGCCACACCATGGACTTTGCGCTATTCGATTGGGTGGGTAAAGATCGCAACGGCGAAGTCGCGCTCGGTCAAACCCGGGCCCAAGACGCAAACCAAGTCAAGTTGCTCTTGCACCGACAAGGAATTGCACCCTCCAAAATTCAAGAAAAAGCCCCCACTCGCATTGGCGCAATCAAAGGCAAAGAAGTCGCAGACTTTACACGCCAACTCGCAACACTTTTCAAGGCTGGAATTCCAGTGATCCAAGCCTTCGGTATTGCGGCCCAAGGACACGCCAACCCAAACATGCGTGAGCTGCTGGATCTCATCCGATCTGACGTAGAAACGGGTTCGCCATTGAGCGCTGCGTTTGGCAAATTCCCCAAGTGGTTTGGCGAGCTGTATTGCAACATCATCTATGCAGGTGAAGTTGCAGGGATTTTGGATGATTTGCTAGACCGCTTGGCTACCCACTTGGAAAAAACACAAGCACTGCAATCCAAAATGCGCTCTGCACTCTTATACCCCTTGAGCATTTTGATAGTCGCTTTGGGCGTCTTGGCTGTGATGATGGTATGGGTCGTGCCGTCGTTTAAAGCAGTTTTTTTATCTTTTGGAAGTGACTTGCCTGCTGCAACCCTTGGGGTGATTTCAGTCAGTGATTTTTTTATCCGCCATGGTCTTTCAACGCTTGCTATCTGTTGCTTGGCGACTTATGCCGGCGTTTGGTTTTGGCGCACGCATGAAAATTTCTACACCGCGGTGGATGAACTTTTGTTGCGTCTTCCTATGGTTGGCTCACTTCTTCAGGCGGCATTGACCGCACGCTGGACGCGTACGCTGTCGATCATGCTCCAAGCTGGTGTACCCATGGCGGAGTCGCTGGATTGCGTGGGCGGCGCCTGTGGCAACTCGGTGTATGCTTTGCGTACAGTGAAAATCAAAGAAAACGTCACTAGCGGCATGAACTTAAGTGAAGCGATGGCCCAGTCCCTTCTATTTTCCCCCATGGTCATCCAAATGTGTGCCGTTGGTGAAGAATCCGGGTCTTTAGATCACATGCTCAGCAAGGTCGCTGACTATTTTGAGATGCAGGTCGACCACCGCGTTGCTGGCTTGTCGAGTTTGATAGAACCCCTCGTTATTGTGGTTTTAGGGGTGCTCATTGGGTCTGTCGTTATCGCAATGTACCTGCCTATATTTAGCATGGGGCACCTCATCTAATGCCCCTTGAATTGGATTGGGTCCTGTTGAGCCTTGCAGGCACTTTAGGCCTTGTGGTCGGTAGCTTTGTGAATGTCGTGGTTTATCGCCTGCCGCGCATGCTGGAGCGCGATTGGGCCCATGAATCTGCCAGCCTCCAAGGCAACGAAGTGCCCCCCGCTCCCCCATTGAATCTTTTGTTTCCCCGCTCCCACTGCCCTCAATGCAAAGCTTGCATTCGCTGGTACAACACTATTCCGCTTTTGAGTTTCATCGTGTTGCGCGGGAAATGTGCCCACTGCCATCACGCCATTGGCTTGCGCTACCCCGCCATCGAAAGCAGTACCGCGCTTATTTTTATGTTTTGCGCCCTGCGCTGGGGTCTGACGCCAAGCGCCGGCCTGTGGTGCATTTTGGGTGCGGTCTTGCTGGCACTGGCCTGTATCGACTGGGACACCCATTTGCTCCCAGATGTCTTGGTCTTGCCTTTGCTATGGCTAGGATTATTGAGCGCCAGTGTGGGATGGATACCGGTGGCTTTAGAGGCGTCGGTATGGGGTGCAGCCCTTGGTTATTTTTCTTTGTGGTCGGTTTTTTGGTGCTTTAAATGGATAAGCGGCAAAGAGGGGATGGGCTATGGAGATTTCAAATTATTGGCGTGTTTAGGCGCCTGGTTTGGCTGGTCCATGCTGTTGCCCATCGTGTTGCTAGCTTCTGTCGCTGGTTCCTTGGTGGGGATCGCCTTGAAACTCAGCCATCGACTGGGTCCGGGTGAGCCCATTCCATTTGGTCCTTTTTTAGTGGGCGCGGGCTTCATCGCGATGGGGATATGAAAAAAGCCATGTTAAAACTTGGGGTGACCGGCGGCATTGGCAGTGGCAAGAGCAGCGTTGCCCGCATTTTGATGTCCATGGGGTCGTCCTGTATTGATGCCGATGCGATTTCACGGGCGACGACAGACCGTGGCGGCCAAGCAATGGCGGCCATTGAGAAAACCTTTGGTTCGGGCATGGTCAATGCGCACGGGGCGCTTGATCGCGAACGCATGCGGGAATTGGTATTTAAAGATCCCAGCGCGCGGGCCAAATTAGAGGCCATCGTTCATCCTTTGGTGGCAGAGCAGATTGCCAAAGAAACAGCGTTGGCAATTGCCCGGGAAGCACCCTGCTTGGTCTTTGATATCCCCTTGCTAGTGGAGTCTCCCCGCTGGCGAAAGGTGTTAGACCGCGTTTTGGTTGTTGACTGCAGCCCGCAAACCCAAATTCAAAGGGTCATGCATCGCAGCGGACTAACAGAACTTGAAGTCTCCCAGATCATGCGGGCCCAAAGCAGCCGGCTAAATCGACTGCAAGCAGCGGACCTGGTACTTTTTAACGATGGCACCGATTTTGAGACAATCACGCAAACGCTTGAGGAATTAAGACCTTTCTTCGGGCTATGATGCGCCCACTGGAAAATTGAACGTGATCCTGTACGAATACCCCTTTAACGAAAAAATTCGCACCTATCTGCGTTTAGAGCAGCTGTTTTCGCGTTTGTTCAAGCTCATGGGGCGCGCCGATGAGATGGACCACCATTTTGCGCTGACGACCTTGTTTGAAATTTTGAATGTGGGCGCGCGCGCAGATCTCAAAACCGATGTGCTTAAAGACCTTGAAAAACAAAAGCAAGTCCTCAACGCCTTTCGCGACAATCCTGCCATTGCGACAGACGTTCTCGATGAAATTTTGGGACAACTCAGTTCTTGTTTCGCCGGTTTAAGTGGAACGCTTGGCAAATTGGGGCAAGTGCTGACTGAAAACGATTGGCTCATGAGTGTGCGCAGCCGCGCTGGCATCCCAGGCGGAACCTGCGCTTTTGACCTCCCTGCCTACCACGCATGGCAACAACAGCCATGGGAGCTTAGGCAGCAAAATTTGCGTGAATGGGTCGAAACGCTTTTGCCGCTTTCACAATCCATTCAGGTCTTGCTCAACCTCTTGCGTGATTCTGGATCGCCGCAAAAAATGGTCGCTTCTGGGGGACAATTTCAGCAAAATTTGCCACAGGGAAGGACTGCTCAAATGCTGCGCCTGACTGTGGATCGCCACTTAGGAATCATTCCAGAAATCAGTGGAAACCGCTTGCTCGTATCCATTCGGTTCATGCGCCACGAAGACGATAACCGGCTGCATGCAAGCAACGAAGACAGTCCTTTTGAAATGGCGTTGTGCTCCTAATTTCATGCAGGAAACACCGCAAGCGTTTCAGAGAATCGTACCCTGCCCGGCCTGCAAAGGCGACAGCCTGTATGCCCCTCGCAACCCCTATCGGCCGTTTTGTAGCGCTCGCTGTCAAGGCCTCGATTTAGGGGCTTGGGCCAGCGAAGCGTTTCGCATGGAGGCCTCCAACATGGGTAACGACACTGAGGAACTTTAGCACCGAGGTTCTCACCAGGCGCCCCTCGATCTCAGTGTTTACGCTCTTGTTCCAACCACTTTAAGACTGGTAAGGCACCGGGCAAGATAGGGCTGACTCCCACGGGCAAGACAGACCAGGCAAAAGACTGCTGCTCCCGCATTTGAAGCTCCCCTGACCACTGCGTCACTTTGAAGAAGTGCAGTCGAACCAATGCGTGGGGGTAGTCCACCACTTCGACCTTCCAAGCCATTGCTTTGCCCATGGTAAGCCCCAACTCTTCGTTGAGCTCACGGTGCAGCGCTTCTTCGATGGATTCCCCTGCCTCTACTTTCCCCCCTGGAAACTCCCAATAGCCTGCGTAGGGTTTGCCTACAGGCCGAGATGTCAGTAAAAACGACCCGTCGGATTGCATGAGCACGCCAACGGCGACTTCAACCAAAGGTCGGTCATCGCCCCCCTGACGCAACTGATCTGGATCGGCAATGCGGCTGGGGCTTGTCACTGTGGGCTGCGCCCAGAATAATCTTTGGCAAATTGCCAGGCCACGCGTCCGCTGCGGGAACCGCGCTCTAATGCCCAAACCAAGGCTTCTGCACGGCAAGCATCAATCTGCGCCGCTGAAAAACCTAAGGCGCTTAGCCACTGCGCCACAATCATCAAGTATTCGTCTTGGGTAAAGGGGTAAAAACTGATCCATAAACCAAAACGCTCGGAGAGAGAAATTTTCTCTTCCACGCCTTCGCCTGGGTGAACCTCGCCTTCAGCCGTATGGGTGTAAGTTAAGTTCTCCGACATCATTTCTGGCAACAAGTGGCGGCGGTTGCTGGTGGCGTAAATCAAAACATTGGCAGACGTTTCTGAGACCGAGCCGTCCAAGACGGATTTCAAAGCCTTGTAGCCAGGCTCACCTTGGTCAAAACTCAGGTCATCACAAAAAATAATGAATTTTTCGGACCGTTTTTCAATGACTTCGACAATATCGGGCAAGTCAACCAAATCGTCTTTGTCGATTTCAATCAAGCGCAGTCCTTGGCTTGAAAACGTATTCAAGCAAGCACGAACCAATGATGATTTTCCGGTTCCGCGGGCACCCGTCAACAAGACATTGTTAGCCGTCAAGCCCTTGACGAATTGCGCAGTGTTGCGGTGAATTTTTTCTTTTTGGACATCAATTTCCTGAAGGTCATTGAGCTGCATCGGTCCGATGTGGCGCACTGGCACGAGATAGCCTTGGCCTGATACACGCTTGCGGTAGCGAAAGGCCACAGAAGCGCTCCAATCGGGTTGCTCGATATCCAAACGCAACGACGCTTCCACGCGCCCCATGAATTGCTCTGCTCGCAAAAGAAAATCAGACAGTCTCATGCGTATTTCCATTCCCACTTAGGATCGGTAATCTGCGTTAATGGTGACGTACTCGTGGCTGAAGTCACACGTCCACACCGTGTGGGTCGCCTCTCCACGTCCGAGTTCCACCCGCACAGCGATCTCGCTTTGCTGCATGACCCGCTGGCCATCGGCCTCTTGGTAGTTCGGGTGCCGACCGCCATGGGTCGCCACGTGCACCTCATCCAAATAAAGCTCGATCAGGCTTTGGTCTAAATCTTCAATGCCTGCGTAACCCACGGCAGCCAAAATCCGGCCTAAATTGGGATCACTGGCGTAAAAAGCCGTTTTGACCAATGGGGAGTGGGCAATGGCGTAGGCCACTTTGCTGCACTCATGCGCTGATGCGCCACCCGCAACCTGCACAGATATAAATTTCGTGGCACCCTCACCGTCTCGGACGATGGCTTGCGCCAGTTGGATGGCAACTTTCAGCAGCGCATTGAATAAGAGTTGCCCTTCTTTGCTTTGCAAAGAATCAATGCGCGCATGCGCGGCTTGGTTCGAAGCAAGCACCACCAGGGAGTCATTGGTCGATGTATCACCATCCACCGTAATACGATTGAAAGAGCCCTCAGCCAAGGCTGTGGCTATCTCTTGCATGAGCGCGGGGTTCACGCAAGCGTCGGTTGCGATAAAGCCCAGCATGGTGGCCATATTGGGCCGGATCATGCCAGCGCCTTTGCTGATTCCTGTGATGGACACCAGGGTTCCACCAATGTTCACCTGCGTACCAAAGGCTTTCGGTGCCGTGTCCGTCGTCATGATGGCGTGTGCAGCGCCTAGCCAATCGTCCGCTTTCGCGTTTGCAATGGCAGCGTCCAAGCCGGCAATGATGCGCTCACTGGGCAGCGACTCCATGATGACACCCGTAGAAAAGGGAAGAATTTGATTGGGCTTCACATGCAAACGCTCTGCCAATGCCTCACACGTGCTGTGTGCTCTGGTAAGACCGTCCGCTCCGGTACCTGCGTTGGCGTTTCCCGTATTGACCAACAAAGCGCGGATGTCTCCCCCTTGTTTTAAGTGCAGTTGACAGATTTGGACGGGCGCTGCGCAAAAACGGTTTGTCGTAAAGACGCCGCCTACGCTGCATCCTGGCTCCAATAAAAAAACGCTCAGGTCTTTTCGACCTTGCTTGCGAATACCAGCTTCAACGATACCAATTTTGACGCCGGCAATCGGAAATAAGCTGTTCACATCAGGGGCTAGCAGATTCACTGACATGGCAATAACCTTAAGCGAGTTTTCCGTGGCAAAACTTGTATTTTTTTCCAGAGCCACAGGGGCAAGGGTCATTGCGACCGACCCGTGGCACGGCAGGCTCAAGACCAGCCGCTAGTGCATCGACAAGGGTTGTCTGTGGCTCACCGGTTTCCGTGGGAGCGGTGTACGTGATGTTGTTGATATTTTCACCACGCGACTCCATTGCTTGTGCCGCCTCTTCAATTTGTTCACTGGACTGAATGCGCACCGTCATGAGGGTCTTGGTGACATCATTCTTCACGGAATCGAGCATTTGCCCAAAGAGCTCAAACGCCTCACGCTTGTACTCTTGCTTGGGTTGCTTTTGTGCGTATCCGCGCAAATGAATCCCCTGGCGCAAGTAATCGAGGGCGCTCAAATGGTCGCGCCACTGCGAGTCTATGGTTTGGAGTAACACCATGCGCTCAAACTGGGTAAAACTCTCCGTACCGACCTGGGACGTTTTTTCCTCAAAGGCGGCATTGGCTGCAGTGACCACGGCAGTCAACACATCTTCATCACTGATGGCAGATGCATTGGCAATCAGCGAGGTCAAATCTAACTCTATCTGCCACTCATCGCGAAGGATATTTTGCAAACCTGCAATATCCCACTGTTCTTCGACTGACTCGACAGGAACGAATTGGCGTACCAAATCTTGAAAGCTGCCCTCGCGCAAGGAGGCTATTTGGGCATGCAAGCCTGTCGCATCCAATATCGCATTGCGTTGCTGGTAAATGACTTTGCGTTGGTCATTGGACACATCATCGTATTCCAACAACTGTTTACGCATATCAAAATTGCGTGCCTCCACTTTGCGCTGCGCACTTTCAATACTACGCGTAACGATACCCGCCTCAATAGCTTCACCATCGGGCATTTTGAGGCGCTCCATGATGGCCTTGACGCGGTCACCTGCAAAGATTCGCATCAAAGCATCGTCTAAACTTAAATAAAACCGAGAGGAACCGGGATCGCCTTGGCGGCCCGAGCGGCCTCGCAATTGGTTATCAATGCGGCGGGATTCATGGCGCTCAGTGGCGATGATTCGTAAACCACCCAATGCCTTGACGGCTTCGTGGTCTGCAGTCCATTGGGATCGCAATTGCGCAACCTGCGTGTCTTTATCTTGCGCAGAAAGGCTTTCATCGGCGAGCACCGACTCCACATTCTTTTCAATATTCCCACCCAAAACAATATCGGTTCCACGACCGGCCATATTGGTGGCAATGGTGATCATTTTGGCGCGTCCTGCCTGAGCCACGATATCGGCTTCGCGGGCATGTTGCTTTGCGTTAAGAACTTGGTGCGGAAGTTTTTCTTGGGTCAAGAGCTCCGCAATGATTTCTGAATTCTCGATCGATGTGGTACCGACCAAAACGGGCTGACCCCGTTCAAAACATTCGCGTATGTCTGCGATCGCAGCGGTGTATTTTTCTCGCGTGGTTTTATAGACACGGTCTAACTGGTCTTCGCGGCGGCTGATCCGGTTCGGAGGGATCACCACGGTCTCCAGACCGTAGATTTCTTGGAATTCATAGGCCTCGGTATCCGCAGTTCCCGTCATTCCAGAGAGTTTTCCGTACAAACGGAAGTAATTCTGAAACGTGATGGAAGCCATGGTTTGGTTTTCAGCCTGAATCGTGACCCCTTCTTTCGCTTCGACCGCCTGGTGCAGGCCATCACTCCAGCGGCGACCCGTCATCAAACGGCCCGTGAATTCATCGACGATCACGATCTCCCCTTCTTGCACAACATAGTGTTGGTCGCGGTGGTAGAGGTGATTGGCACGTAAAGCGGCATACACATGGTGCATCAAAGCAATATTGGCAGGGTCATACAGCGATGATTCAGCTGGAATTAACCCCAAGTTCGAAAGCAACAGTTCGGCGCTCTCGTGCCCCTGCTCGGTAAGAAAAACCTGCTGCGTTTTTTCATCCAAGGTGAAGTCCCCAGGCGTGATCACGCCCTCACCGGTGCGCGGGTCGAGCTCACCTTCTTGGCGTGTCAAAGACGGAATCACTTGGTTAATTGCGACATACATCGCTGTGTGGTCTTCCGCCTGCCCACTGATGATCAAGGGCGTGCGCGCTTCATCAATCAAAATGGAGTCCACTTCGTCAACGATGGCAAAGTTCAAGCCGCGCTGCACCCGGTCTTTGACCTCGTACACCATGTTGTCACGCAAATAATCGAAGCCGTATTCGTTATTGGTTCCGTAGGTAATGTCCGCTTGGTAGGCGGCTTGCTTTTCTTCCCTGGGAACATGGGGGGTGTTGATGCCTACTGTCAAACCGAGAAAGGAATACAACTGGCCCATCCAACGGGCATCGCGGCTGGCAAGGTAATCATTGACCGTGACAACGTGCACGCCCTTGCCGGTCAGCGCATTGAGGTACACCGGCAAGGTGGCGGTTAAGGTCTTGCCTTCGCCGGTTCGCATTTCTGAAATTTTTCCGTGGTGCAGTGACATACCGCCGAGCAACTGCACATCGAAGTGACGCATCTTCATGACGCGCTTAGAGCCCTCACGAACGACTGCAAACGCTTCGGGAAGAATAGATTCCAAGCTTTCCCCCGCACCAATTCGGGATTTAAATTCTTGCGTTTTCCCTTTGAGTGCTTCGTCTGTGAGGACTTCATACTTCGGCTCGAGCGCGTTGATGCGGGTCACCGTGGCGCTGTACTGCTTAAGCAGGCGGTCATTGCGACTGCCAAAGAGTTTTGTCAAAAATGTGAGGGGCATGGGTTCAAGACTGGCCTACATCCCACCAAGGGGTGCAGAACAGCGCAGTCCTTTTTCAATTCGTTAAAAACACGGCGGGCGGTGAGCGAAAGAGACTCTGGCCGAGTCCCATTCGTTGGCGCCACTTAAACCGTCGATTTTAGCGTTGCGCAGTGGCAATTGCCGGCTTTTGGGGAGAGGCTGCTAAAAACCTTTGGGGGTCATGGGCCACGCCCTTAACCAGAACCTCGAAATGCAGGTGCGAGCCGGTTGACCGTCCAGAATTCCCGACCTCGGCTATTTTTTGGCCGCGTTTGACGAGGTCGCCTTTTTTCACGAAGACCTTAGACGAGTGGGCATACCGTGTCAGCAAATCGTTGCCATGGTCGATTTCTAGAAAATTACCAAACTGGAAATGAAATTCTTGGGTCACCACAACCCCGCCGGCGGCTGCGTAAATAGGCGTGCCAGGCGTGGCCGGAAAATCCAAACCCTCATGGACTGCGGAAAGCCCACGAAAAGGGTCGATGCGCATTCCAAAACCCGAGCCCGTCGCTACATTTGGAACCGGGGACTGGGTCGGAAGCATCATTTTTTTCATTTTTTGCTCGAACAAGCGCGATTCAATCGCTGTCATCACATCGGTGCGCTGACTGGCCGTTTGGTCCAAGAGTTGCAATGTGGCTTCTAGCTCCTGCAGAGACAGGTTTCGACCGGCTACCAATGCGCCTCCTTGGCCTGGCTGAACCTTGATGGCTTCAGGGTTGATTCCTGCCAAACCGGATACCCGTTCCGCCAAGGATTGCAACTGCAGCATCTTGGCTTGCAATTCGCCTGTTTTTTTGGCCATGACCTCAATGTTTTCGCGCAGATAGCGGTCTCTTTGTTCAAATTCTTCACGCACAACCAAGCGCATCACCGTGCTGATGACGGGCCAACCTTCTCTGGCACCTTTTAAAAGAACCCAGTGGTAGACCGCGCCGGAGATGAGCGTCACAACCAAGAACATGCCCGTCAACCACAAAGCCAGCGCCAAACCGCCCACTTGCAGGACTCGGCTCTTAGCCAGTCGAGAATCCGTGATAATCAGTTGCATGCGGACTGCTCCTTATTGAATTTATGCATCGCCACCACAAGGCTTGGACGGTACTGGAGGCAACGCAAGAGTCTCCTACCTTGGCTCGCTTGGCAGAACTGGCGACAGACTCAGCATCGCGTTTGAAATCGATAGAGCATCTTATACCTGTCCTCTTGCGCTCTGGGATCAAAGCCGGCCCCGTTGAGGGTTCGGTATGGTGCTTGGTTTTAGACAATAACGCCATCGCATCCAAACTCAGGCAGCTTCTTCCTGCCATGCAATCCCACTTGCGCAGCAAAGGGTGGGATGTCACGCAGATTCGTCTCAAGGTTGCCATGGCGGGCAAGGGAAACTAGCATGAATGGTGCCGCTTGTCGGATTCGAACTGACGACCTACCGCTTACAAGGCGGTTGCTCTACCAACTGAGCTAAAGCGGCACGGGCTGAATTCTAACCCAGCATGCGCTGGCTTTTCTAAGCAAACGCCGTTGTTATTTATTTAATGCGCGTCAACGCGGGGCGCGGCTTAGGCGGTGACTCAGGCACAGTGGAGGCGGAAGGCTTCTCTGCCTTATCGCCTTTGTCCCTGTCAACGGAATGGACGGGGAATGTCATGCCTTGGCCGTTCTCGCGCGCGTAAATGGCAGACACGCGCTCCATGGGAACCACAATATCACGGGCGACTCCGCTGAACCGGCCTTTGAACTCAATGAACGCATTGCCCATGCTGAGTTGGTTGGTCGCCCCTGCGCTGACGTTGAGAACAATCTCACCATCACGGACGAACTCCTGCGGAACCCGCACACTTGAATCCACAGAAACCACAAGAAAAGGAGTGAAGCCGTTGTCGACACACCACTCGTACATGGCACGAACCAAATAAGGCCGTGTTGACGTCGTTTCTGCAGTTTCCATACGCAATCTCGCAGATCTTCTGATGATGTGTGCGTTACTTGCGCATCACTTTTTCAGAAGGCGTTAATGCTTCAATGTAAGCAGGCCGAGAAAATATGCGCTCTGCATACTTCAGTAAGGGAGCTGCGTTCTTGCTCAAGTCAATGCCGTAGTACTCCAAACGCCACAACAGAGGCGCGATTGCCACGTCCAGCATAGAGAAGTTGTCGCCCATCATGAATTTGTTTTTAAGAAAAACAGGAGCCAGTTGGGTTAAACGGTCACGAATGTGAGAACGGGCTTTCTCCAAAGCCTTCTCATTGCCTTTTGAAGCGCGAGACTCCAAGGTGGCCACGTGCACAAACAGTTCTTTTTCAAAATTCAACAAAAAGAGGCGAACACGGGCGCGGTCTACGGGATCGCCAGGCATGAGTTGGGGGTGTGGAAAGCGCTCATCGATGTACTCGTTGATGATGTTGGACTCGTACAAAATCAAATCGCGCTCAACCAAAATGGGAACCTGCCCGTACGGGTTCATGACATTGATATCTTCGGGCTTGTTGTACAAGTCGACGTCACGGATTTCAAAGTCCATGCCTTTTTCAAACAACACAAAACGGCAACGATGAGAGAAAGGGCAGGTTGTACCTGAATACAGCACCATCATGGCAGAGGACTCCTAAAAATTAAAAAGAGTGGACTGCCGCGGCGAGCCCACTCTGCATTGATCGCCAAACGCCTAAGCGACTGACAAACACGTTCTACAAATTACTTGATATTCTTCCAATACGAGGCATTCAATCGCCACGTCACAAACGTCATTACGCAGAGGAACAACAGGACCCAAACCCCCACGCGAACACGGGTGTTTTGGGAGGGCTCAGCCATCCATTGAAGGTAGCTGACCAAGTCACCAATAGCCTGATCGTATTGAACTGGCGTCAACTTGCCAGGAGTGATCTGCTCCCAACCTTTGAAAACTTGGGCTTCATGGCCATGCACCATTTCTGTTGCATAGACAGGGGCGCGATTGCCTTGCAGTTCCCACAGGACGTGGGGCATACCCACGTTAGGAAATGCCAAATTGTTCCAGCCCGTGGCTTTCGCGTCGTCCACGTAGTAGGTTCGCAAGTAGGTATACAAGTAATCCGCACCGGTTCCCTGGCCTGCAGCAGAACGTGAGCGTGCAATCAACGTCAAATCAGGAGGATTCGCACCAAACCACTCTTTTGCCTGGCGCGGATCAATAGCAGACTTCATGGTTTCGCCGACTTTGTCGGTCGTAAACAGCAAGTTGTCTTTGATTTGTTGGTCTGTTAAGCCAATATCTTTCAGGCGGTTAAAGCGCATGAAGGCTGCGGAGTGGCAGTTCAAACAGTAGTTCACGAACAACTTAGCGCCGTTTTGCAACGCCGCGAGGTCATTGGTTTTATTCGGGGCCTTGTCCCACGCAATACCACCTGTGGCGGCTTGCGCACCGGAGAGAGTTGCCAGTACAAGCAATGCACTTAGTAAGATTTTTTTCATTTCAGTGAACTCCGACTCAGTGCGCAGCAAAGGTAACGCGATCAGGAACCGGTTTGGCTTGACCCAAACCGCTCCACCAAGGCATCAGCAAAAAGAAACCAAAGTAAAACAATGTTCCTACTTGTGAAACACGCTCGCCAATCGCCGAGGGAGGCTGCACGCCCAGGTACGCCAAGACCACAAAATTAACCACAAATACACCGTACATGTATTTGTGCCAATCTGGGCGGTAGCGTATGGACTTCACGGGGCTGTTATCCAGCCAAGGCAAGAAAAACAAAATAACCACTGCGCCGCCCATCACAACCACACCCCAAAACTTGGCGTCAATGGAGAGCATCATGGCCGTTACTGCCACAGCAGCGCCCACAATCAGGCCCTTGAACACGACGGGCATTTTGAATTTGAATACGCTCAAAGCAGCAGCTACCCATACACAGGCAATTAATGCAATCATCATTTCACCCGTGATCGCCCGCAACATGGAGTAGTAAGGCGTGAAATACCAAACGGGTGCAATGTGCAATGGAGTTTGCAAGGGGTCTGCAGGAATGAAGTTGTTGTACTCCAAGAAGTAGCCGCCAAATTCTGGAGCGAAGAAGATGATGGCGGTAAAGACCATCAAAAACATGCTCACTGCAAAAATGTCGTGGACCGTGTAGTAAGGGTGAAAAGGAATGCCATCCAAAGGATGTCCATCGGCACCTTTGGTGGCCTTGATTTCAATTCCGTCAGGGTTGTTGGATCCCACTTCATGCAAGGCAATGATGTGCGCGGCCACCAAGCCGAGCAAGACCAAAGGCACGGCAATGACGTGAAAGCTAAAGAACCGGTTCAAGGTTGCATCGCCAACCACGTAATCTCCGCGAATGAGCAACGCCAGGTCAGGGCCGACAAAGGGAACTGCCGCAAACAAATTCACAATCACTTGTGCGCCCCAATAGCTCATCTGACCCCAGGGCAGCAGGTAGCCCATAAAAGCCTCGGCCATCAAGCACAAGAAAATACCGCAACCGAAAAGCCACACCAGCTCGCGCGGCTTGCGGTAGCTGCCGTAGATCAGGCCGCGGAACATGTGCATGTACACCACAACAAAGAACGCCGAGGCGCCGGTTGAGTGCATATAGCGAATGAGCCAGCCCCAAGGGACATCGCGCATGATGTATTCGACAGAACCAAATGCCAAAGCAGCATCGGGCTTGTAGTGCATCACCAAGAAAATTCCAGTGACGATTTGAATCACCAACACAAACAGTGCAAGTGATCCAAAAATATAGAAAAAGTTGAAGTTTTTCGGGGCGTAATACTGGCCCAAGTGCTCGTTGTAAAGCTTGCTTAATGGGAATCGGTTGTCGACCCAGTTCAGCAACTTCGCGCCTGCGGGCGCGTTCGGGGATATGTCTTTCATTTCAGCCATGGGGTACTCCGAATCAGGCTTGGGTGTCTTCGCCAATCAGCAGTTTGCTGTCGGAGAGGTACATGTGTGGCGGAATTTCCAAGTTGTCTGGCGCAGGCTTGTTTTTGTACACGCGTCCTGCCATATCAAAGGTTGAACCGTGGCAAGGGCAGAGGAATCCACCTTTCCAGTCATCAGGCAAAGAAGCTTGTGCGCCGAGTTGAAATTTATCGGAAGGCGAGCAACCCAAATGGGTACAAATACCGACTGTAACGAGAAACTCGGGCTTGATAGAGCGACCTTCGTTGCGCGCGTAAACCGGGGTGAACTCGTCTTGCTTGCGCTTGGATTCAGGGTCTGCGAGTTGGCTATTGAGCGTGCTCAAGGTCGCCAACTGCTCCGGCGTGCGCCGAACAATCCAAACAGGCTTGCCGCGCCACTCCACCGTTATTTTTTCACCGGGTTTGATCGCGGAAATATCGACTTCAACCGCTGCACCCGCTGCCTTGGCGCGCTCGGAGGGCTGGAATGTGCTTACAAAAGGAACGGCGGTTGCTGCTGCGCCAACGATACCGGTGCAGGTAGACGCAATAATCCAAGTCCGTTTACTGGGGTCAGCCGGCGTGTTGCCAGCGAGGGTGTCACTCATGAGAATCCTCAAGAAAAATCACTACTAGGGAAGAAAGCTATTGTAGCGGAGAGCAAAGTCAGGCTAGCTTGACGGCCATTCGCACAGCTGCAAGCAAACTAGCGGCATCGGCAAGACCCTGCCCAGCGATGTCAAAAGCGGTGCCGTGGTCTGGGCTGGTTCGCACCAAAGGGAGGCCTAAAGTAACGTTCACGCCCTGCTCGACGCCCAAATACTTCACAGGGATCAGCCCTTGGTCGTGGTACATCGCAATGACCACATCAAATTCAGCGATCCTGCCGGGGGCTGAACGCGCTCGCATAAAAACGGTATCGGGTGCCCACGGGCCACTGGCGTCACAGCCTTGGGACTGGGCCGCCCGGATGGCTGGCGCAATCACATCGATTTCCTCTCGGCCAAAGATGCCCCCCTCCCCTGCGTGGGGGTTTAAGCCTGCCACGGCAATGCGCGGTTTACGCCCAAGCATCAAACTGAGGGCTTGGTGGGTGATTTGGATGGTTTGCAACACCTTGTCAAACGTCACCGCCGCCAAGGCATCGCGCAATGACAAATGGATGCTGACCAACACCGTTCGCAGTTCCTCATTGGCCAGCATCATGCGAACTGGCATGCCTGCAATCGGCTGATTCACGTGCTGCGCTGCCAGGGCTTGCAAAAGTTCGGTGTGCCCGGGGTAGTGGTGGTAAGGGGCTCCTGCCGCAGCCAACGCTTCTTTGTGGATAGGCGCCGTCACCAGGGCTGCGATGTCTCCACGCAGAGCAGCTTGCGCGGCCCAAGTGATGCACCGCCCAGCGAACTCCCCCGCCAGTGGACTCACCACACCCAAAGAAACCGGCCCTAAAGGCTGCCCCACTTGCATTACAGGGATCGTCTCTGGGTCGCGTGTGAGCACTTCTGGCGCTTGGGTGATGCGAGCGGCCTTCCAAGGCAAGGTGTCTTTTTTGTCAATCCATGCACACGCAGCTTGCATCACCGCGAGGTCACCGGCCACAAAACAGTTGCGCATCAAGACGGGGTCCTGCGCAAAGGCTTTGGCAATGATTTCAGGCCCAATGCCGGCAGCGTCGCCCATGGTGATGGCGATCCAGGGGTTGTTTTTTTCTTGCAACGACGAATTCAGCGCGCTCATGCCGGATTCTCAATATCAATAAATACATGGGTTATGCCCATCTGCTGCGCCACATGCGCCGCCAATGCAGGCGCCCCGTAACGCTCACTGGCATGGTGGCCACAGGCCAAAAACGCCACGCCACATTCACGGGCGTAGTGGGCTTGTGGCTCAGAAATTTCACCCGTTAAGAATGCATCGACTCCTGCGGCAATGGCCGCTTCAAAATAGCCTTGCGCCCCCCCTGAACACCAAGCGACGCGCCGGATCGGGCCAGGACGTCCTGCAACCAACTGAACTGTGCGGCCCATCACTTCTTGCACATGCTCAGCGAGCGCTTGCGCGCTGGAAAAACCGGGGGCAGCAGGCGTTCCTTGCCAGCCTAACTGCTGCTCACCAAATCGGCCATCCCCCACAAAACCCAAACGCTCACCCCACTGGGCGTTGTTGCCCCACAGGGGATGGGCGTCGAGCGGCAAATGGTAGGCATACAGATTGATGTCATGGGCTAGCAACAACGCGAGACGCTTACGCATCCAACCCGTCACACACCCATCTTGACCCCGCCAAAACAGGCCGTGGTGGACAAAAATGGCGTCTGCTTGCGCTGCGATGGCGGCCTCGATCAGTGCCTGGTTGGCGGTCACGCCAGAGACGATTTTTCGGATGTCCGCCCGACCTTCCACCTGTAGCCCATTGGGGCCGTAGTCCTTGAAACGCTCAGGCTCAAGCAAGGCATCAAAAGCAAGGAGGAGTTCTTGGCGGTTTGTCATTGCTTGATTATCCAGCCACTTGGCTTAGAAAATGCCATCCCCATTTTGCAAGCGTCCCGCGCCTACAATTTAGTTCTTGGCTGCACTGCGGTGCAGCGTCTAACGGACAACGCAATGAATCGTTTTTGGCTTTTGTTTTCTCAAACTGTCACCGTGCTTCTAGCAACCTATTTTGTGGTGGCTACTTTGAAGCCCGAATGGACTCGGCCAGTAGCGACCACCAGTACCTCAGTTGCATTGCTAGAAGCGCCTACAACCCTTTTCAATGACGCGCCCCACGGAAGTTATCGCTTGGCTGCAAAAAGAGCTTCTCTCGCCGTTGTCAGCATCAGCACCCGCAAGGACGCCCGAAAAAACAAACTTGGAACCGATCCCTGGTTGCGCTTTTTCAACGGCGAGCCTGATAACGCACCTTCAGGCGGCTTGGGCAGCGGCGTGATTGTGAGCAGCAGTGGCTATATTTTGACCAATAACCATGTGATCGAAGGAGCGGATGGAATAGAGGTGGTTTTGAACGACGGGCGGCGTTCGCAGGCGAAAGTCATCGGCACCGACCCCGACAGCGATCTTGCTGTTCTCAAAATAGAACTCGACAAACTCCCCGTCATTGTGCTGGGTGACTCTGACGCACTGCAAGTCGGGGACCAGGTATTAGCGATAGGCAATCCCTTTGGCGTAGGCCAAACAGTCACCAGCGGCATTGTGAGTGCGCTTAGACGCAATCAACTTGGTATCAACACCTTTGAAAACTTCATCCAAACCGATGCAGCGATCAACCCCGGCAACTCTGGCGGCGCACTGGTCGATATCCAGGGCAACTTATTGGGCATTAACACCGCGATTTACTCCCGATCCGGGGGCAGCATGGGCATTGGTTTTGCCATTCCGATAGCCACCGCAAAACAAGTCCTAGAGAGCCTCGTGAAAGACGGCAAGGTAACGCGCGGCTGGATTGGCGTGGAGCCCAATGACCTGTCGGTTGAACTGGCCGAGGCGTTTGATACAGCCACCAGCAGCGGCGTCATCATCACGGGCGTTTTGCAAAACGGTCCGGCGGCGCTGGCCGGAATGCGACCGGGGGACATCATCCTCATGATTGAGACCAGCCCCATTCAGAACGTCACACAAATGTTGGCGAAGGTCGCTGGCTTAGCGCCTGGTAAAAGCGTCACGTTTATGGTTCAACGCAAGCAGCAAAAACTGGCACTCAACGTCACCCCGGGAACCCGGCCCAAACCCAGAGCTTTGGCGCCTTAGCGCATTAGCAAGGGCTAACTACCCACGCTCGGGTTGGTTTCTTCTTTTGCCACCGGTTCTTCCGAAGCGGTCTCCTCATCGACAGGCGCTGTCGTGTGGCGAATAAAAAACTGGGCTGACCAAATGCCAATCTCGTACAAGATACACATTGGCACCAACAGTGCCAACATAGACACCGGATCAGGCGGCGTCACCAAACCCGCCACCGCTGCGGCTGCGACCACAAAATACGACCTGAATTTCTTCAGCTGCTCTACTGAAACGATTTTCATTCGGGCCAAGATCACCACCACGATGGGCACTTCAAAGGCCACGCCAAAAGCAATAAACATGGTGATTACGAAATCAAGGTAGGCTTCAATATCCGGGCTCACGGCCACAGAAATAGGCGCCATCTTTTGAATCGCTGGGAAGGCCTGCCCAAATACAAAGAAGTAACAAAACGCAGCGCCGGTGTAAAAAAGCAAGGTGCTAGCCGTTAGCAAGGGCATCACAAGATTTTTCTCGTGGCGGTACAAGCCTGGGGCAACGAAAGCCCATAGTTGGTAAAGAATCCAAGGCAAGGCCACCGCGATAGCCGCCATGACAGAAACTTTGATAGGTACCAAAAATGGCGACACCACACCCACCGCAATCATCTTGGAGCCTTCTGGCAAGGAGCGGACCAAGGGCATGGCCAAGAAGTCATACAACTGCGACGGACCGGGATAAAACACCAACACCAAAAAAACGATCGCTATGCCATAAATGGCTTTGAGCAAGCGGTCGCGCAGTTCAAACAGGTGCTGGACAAACGGTTGCTCTGTGCCTTTGAGCTCATCGTCTGTAGATGTGGGTTCGGTCATGGATTCACTTTAGGGGGCCGAAACCGCGCAACACGGGCAGCACCAGACAAAGCTTTGGTTCGCAAGCCTTCTCGGGCCTTGTACCAGCGAGGGGTCACGTTGATTTTGATACGCCAGCGTTTTTTAACGTTTCGGTAGGGCGTTGTATAGGGCGTCGCATTGGGCTCGGAAAGCGTTTCTCCTGCCAGTTGCACCGCCTCACTCCACTGGGCTTCGAATTCACTGGACGTGGTTTGAATGGAGTTTTCAACCTCTTTTCCCGCGTCCTCCACCGCTTCTTTCATCTTCTTGAGTGCATCAAGATCCATCGAGCGGTTGACCTCTTCTTTCACATCGGCCACGTAGCGCCGTGCCCGCCCCAAGAGCGCGCCCAGCGTTTTCGCTAATCCTGGGAGCTTGTCAGGGCCAATGACGATCAGGGCGATTCCGCCCACAATCGCCAACTTGGTGACCCCAATATCAAACACGAGGATGCATCTCGGGAACGAAGAAAATCAAAAGTCGCGAAGGCTCAGAGCTTTGGCTTGGCTTCTACGTCGATGGCATCTTTACTTGCGGTGGGCGCAGGGGCTGCGGTGTTGGCAGTGACTTGCTGCGCAGGCGCCTCGGCTGCCTTTTCATCACCTTGCTTCATACCGTCTTTGAATCCCTTGACCGCACCACCCAAATCAGCGCCGATGTTGCGTAATTTCTTGGTGCCAAAAATAACCACAATGATGACCAAAAAAATGATCAGGTGTGTTGTTGAAAAACCCATGTTGCTTTCTCCTAAGGAATGAACTGAATTCTAGCTTGCGCTAACCACGCAACCAAGGGCGTGTTCCGCCCATCACATGAAAGTGCAGGTGCCGCACTTCCTGGCCGCCCTCGGTGCCAGTATTGGTTACCAAGCGATAACCCCCATCCGGATAAGGGTTACAGCCCTCTTGTAACGCCAATTTAGGCACCAAACCCATCATGCGCCCAAGCAAGCCTTGGTGTTGCTCAGTTACGTGCGCCATCGACGGGAGATGCAGTTTGGGGATGATTAAAAAATGAACGGGCGCCCAAGGTGCAATGTCATGGAAAGCGTAAATTTCATCGTCCTCAAACACCTTGCGCGAGGGAATCTGGTGGCTTGCAATTTTGCAAAATAGGCAATTGGGGTCGTGCTGCGGGTGGGTCATGGCTCTAATTTCTCTCTGGCAAGGGCTTTGCGAAGCGCTTTTTCTTCCATTCCACTGGTACCTTCGCGGCGCTCTAATTCAGCAATAACTTCAGCCGGGGTTAAACCGTAATGGGCCAAGGCAATCAGGGTGTGGAACCACAAATCGGCGACTTCATAAATCACTTTTGATGTGTCGGCCCCGTGGTCCACATCCTTGGCGGCCATCACCACCTCGGTGGCCTCTTCCCCAATTTTTTTGAGAAAAGCGTCTGGCCCTTGGTGCAGCAAACGCGCCACATAGCTCGCCTGCGGATCGCCACCGTTGGCCACTTTGCGGCTTTCAATCACAGCCGCCAGACGCATCAAAGCGTCTGCGGACGAGGGGGCGGGTGGCAAGGATGGGGTCATGGTGTTACTTGTAAATGGTGTCAGGATTTTTCAAAACAGGGTCCACACTGTGCCATTGGCCATCTTTTAAAACACTGAAAAAGCAAGAGTGGCGGCCCGTATGGCAGGCAATGCCTGGCGTATGGCCTTCTTGGGTGACAGTGAGCAACACCACGTCGTTATCGCAGTCAATTCGAATTTCATGCACCGTTTGCACATGGCCCGACTCCTCGCCCTTAAACCACAGCTTGTTGCGCGAGCGGCTGAAATACACCGCACGATTGAGTTCAGCTGTTTTTTCAAGTGCCTCGCGATTCATCCAAGCAAACATCAGCACGTCGCCACTGTTTTTTTCTTGGGCGATCACGGGCACCAAGCCTTTGTCGTCCCATTTGATGTTGTCTAGCCAATGCATAGGGGGTGATCTTACTCAGTCGCGCAAGCTCTTCTAAGCAATTACTGGCGCAAACAATAAAGTCCGCCTTCATGGAATATACTTTGGTATCTACCATTTTCAATGGAGGCCCATCATGTCTCAAACCGCCAAACTGTTCGTCAATGGCCGCAGCCAAGCAGTGCGGCTACCAGCTGCATACCGATTTGACACCCACGAAGTCTTCATCCGAAAAGACACCGTGACAGGTGATGTCATCCTCTCACGCCGCCCCGGTGACTGGAACGGCTTCTTAGCGGCCACAGAAAACGCACAAGTATCGGATGACTTTTTAAGCCCCGCCGAACGACTGACGCAAGGCCACACGAACACCCAAGAGCGCGACCCATTTGAATCAGTGTCAGCCCCCATCGGACACTGAACCAGCACATGACAACGCTCTACCTGCTAGACACCAATACGGTCAGCTACCTCATCAAACGCCACCCACAAGCGACACAGCACTTGCTGGCTGTGCCCATGCACAGCGTTTGCATATCAGCCATCACTGCGGGTGAGCTGGCGTTTGGGCTTGCCAAACGCCCCGAAGCCGTAGCGCTGAAAGCTGCAGTAGACGAGTTTTTGCGCCGCGTAGAAGTGCTACCGTGGGACGATGCTGTGGCTCAAACTTACGGCACACTTCGCGCCCAGCTACAAAGTCAAGGCACATCTCTGACAGCGCTGGATATGCAAATTGCAGCGCATGCCGTGCATATGAAAGCCACGCTGATCAGCAGTGACAAGGCATTCTTAAAAATAGCGCATTTACAGACCGAAGACTGGTCTTTGGTTGCACGCGATCAAAAGCGCTAGCTGATCGCCTGACGATCAACACCCTGCCCCGCATCAAGTTGAGCGATAGAGGCCAGCAAACGGCGGGCGTTGGTTGGCGTGCGCAGCAAATATGCGGTTTCTTCCAGCACTTTGTAATCGACGAGTGAGAGCATCACCACCGATTGATCGCCATTGCGCGTGATGATCAGCGGCTCATGGTCTTCACACACACGGCTCATCACACCAGCCAAATTGGCGCGTGCTTTGCTGTAGGTCATGGAATCCATCAACTACTCCTTGAGTCGTACCATAAATCGTACATATTGACCAACGCTTTGGCAATATACGGCTGTTATCTTGAGAAACAGACGTAAAGGAATTTCATGCAGGTCTAGGAGCGTGAAGACTGAAAAGTAACTGGCTGGTTTTCAAGGCAGTTCTAAAATTAGGTTTGGGTTGGTGGACCCAAAGAAGAGCTCAGTGACGCGCGGCATTTGTTCGCGTGCGTTGGAGGGGCAATTTAGAAGCGGTCGCCTCTAGACGCTCGGCCAGCCAGACCTTAATCACAGACTGCCTTGTGACCCCCAGTTTGCTCGCTTCCCGATCTAAAGAGTCAACCATCCAGGTTGGAAAATCGACGTTCACCCGTTTCTGCTCCTGGAGCACCCGCTTCGCTTTGGACAAGTCCAAAGAAGCCGTGATGTCGACGCCCTCATCAAACTGTTGCTCGAACTTTTTAGCTTTCATAAAGTGCCACCTCTTCTGTACGTGCCCGACGCACGGATATCAATCGAACATTGGTCCCTCGGTATGTAATGACGGCCGACCAATGCTTCCCATCAATCAATCCGATCACCAAATACCGAGGCTCATCATCCGTTTTTGCCGGGATTTCTAACAACATGGAGTCATTCCAAAGAGCCTGCGCTTCGACAAAATCGATACCATGCTTTGTGCGATTGAACTCGCTCTTTGTAGCGTCAAACTCGAAGGAACTCATAGTATAGAAACTATACCTTAATTGGCGTCAAATCACCAGTGGGCTTGAACTTCTAACGTTCGAGCTAACCTAGAGGCGACGGCGTGGCGCAGCTTTGTGCCACGCCGTTGGCTCTCAGGTTGAGCGAGGGGTTAGGCCTCACTGCATTCTGCTTGTTCAAGTTGACCTCTTCATGGCAGTGACTTCAATCTCGATCTTCATGCGCGGGTCAAGCAGCTTGGCCGAGATCATCATTGCCGCGGGTCGAACGTCCCCGAGGTACTTCTTCAGGACTGGCCAACACTGTTCAAAGTCCTCGCCGTTCGGTAGTACGTAGGTCACCCTGACCGTGTCTGCGAGGCTAGCGCCAGCCTTGAGCAACGCTTGATCGATGTTCTTTAGACACTGCTCGGCTTGCTCAGCTACGCCTTCTTCAATGGTCATCGTTTCGTAGTTGAATCCGGTCGTACCGGAGACGAAGACGAACGGTCCTTGGGCGACTGCACGTGAGTAGCCGATTTGCTCTTCAAAGACTGATCCGGAGCTGATGAGTTGGCGATTCATGATTTTGACAAAAAGTACTGAAGGAGGGGGATTGTGAGGCCTAACGTCTGAGCTCAGAGGCCGCCGAAGGCGGTCTGCTGGAGCGATGGGTTGGGCGGCACTATCGCTAGCAGATCTACTCTTTGGCCTTGCAGTCGTTCCCCTTGTACGTCCATGAGACCACGCGAGAACCCTCCAATTCAAATGTTGTCATGCACGACATGCCGATATTCATT
>JAIPDD010000015.1 GCA_021737875.1 Sulfuritalea sp. | reverse complement strand
TGAGCAAGCAGCCCAAGGTGCCCAAGACCGCTGACATGTCTTCGGGCAAGTGGCTGTGCTGTAAATGAAACAAGGCCCGCACCCAGTCCAGCGTCTCGGCAATGCCGGGGATCTTGGCCAGGTCTTCGCGGCGCAGGCGTTGCACGAACTGCACCGCGTCTTCCACCAAGTGGGTGTCGACTTCAGGCAAGGCGGATTTGACAATGGCGATCTCGCGTGCCAGCGTCGGATAGTCCAGGTAGTGGTACAGGCAACGTCGGCGCAGCGCATCCGACAATTCGCGCGTGCCGTTGCTGGTCAAAATCACTTGCGGAATGTGGGTGGCGCGGATGGTGCCGATCTCGGGCACGGTGATTTGGTATTCGGCCAGCACTTCCAGCAAGAAAGCTTCAAAGGCTTCGTCAGCGCGGTCGATCTCGTCGATGAGCAACACGCAGGGGCCAGTTTGGCTGATGGCGCGCAGCAAGGGGCGCTCGAGCAGGTAGTCACGGCTGAAGACGTCGGACTCACGCACCCGGCCCACGCCTTCATGACTCACGCCGTTTTGTGCCGCTTCGCTCATGCGAATCGCCATCAGTTGGCGGCCGTAGTTCCACTCGTACGCGGCCTGCGCCAGGTCCAAACCTTCAAAGCATTGCAGGCGGATCAAGGTCGCGTTTTGGGATTGCGCCAGCGCCGTGGCCAACGCAGTTTTACCTACGCCCGCATCGCCTTCGATCAGCAAGGGGCGCTGCAGTGCAGACGCCAGCCACACGGTGGTGGCCAGGTCTTCGTCTGCCAAATAGCCCGCGCCTTGCAGCCTCTCACGCAGGATGCGCTCCTGTGCTGCAGGCCGCCCTGACGGGTCTGGCGGGGACACGGTCAACCTCTTTTACTGAACAAGCCGCCCAACCAGCTTTTGACCAAGGCCCAAAAGATCGCGAGTCCATTGATTTCGCGCGCCACGACAGGCGCAGAAACTTTGGCGGCCGAAGGGCTGCTTGCTGCGCCTGTGGCAGTGGGAAGGGTTAATGCGGTTTGACGAAAGTTCTCAACAAACTGGGCGAGCAACATATCAGAGACCTGCACCATCATGCGGCCACCGAACTGCGCGAACTTGCCGTTCACAATCACCGCGGCCTGGCCGTTGAGCACACAGTGCGCCGGGTTGGCCGGGTCGGGCGTGATGATGGCGGTGAGGTCCATCGAAGCGGACGAACCACCTTTGTCGGCCCCCTTGCCGCGCAAAACCATTTTTCGCTCTGCCGCTACGGCTTCTAGCACGTCCACCGTTCCGCCAAATTGCGCAACCGCAGGGCCCACCTTGACCTTGACCGCGCCTTTGTAGGACGTATCAGACAGTTGCTCGGTGATTTCCGCACCGGGCATGCAACTGGCTACCGCCTTGAGGTCGGTGAGCAAGGCCCACGCCCGTGTGGCATCCACATCGAGCGGGTATTGTTTGTCGAGTTTGACTTCCATTGTTTTCCTGTTTACAAAGCAGCGCCGTGCTCACGCAATGCTTTCCAGGTACGGAAGGCGTTGTGCGGCATGTCCAGGTGCGTGACACCCAGGTGAGAGAACGCATCGACCACGGCCGATGTGAAGGTGGGGATCGAGCCCACGTGAGGCGACTCGGCCACGCCTTTGGCACCCAGGGGATGGTGCGGCGAAGGCGTAACCGTGTGGTCGGTTTCCCAGTGTGGTGTTTCCACGAAGGTGGGCAAGAAGTAGTCCATCAGCGTGTTGCCCAGCAAGTTGCCTTGCGCATCGAACGGCATTTGCTGGCCCATGGCCACGGCAAAACCTTCGGTCAAACCACCGTGGATCTGGCCGTCGATGATCATCGGGTTGATGCGGGTGCCGCAGTCGTCCAAGGCATAGAAGCGGCGCACTTTGGTTTCGCCTGTTGCGCGGTCGATGTCGACGACGCACAGGTAAATGCCGAAGGGGAAGGTGAAGTTCGGTGGGTCGTAGTAATGGACGGCCTCCAAGCCTGGCTCCAAACCATCTGGTGGTTGGTGGTAAGCCTGCCACGCCACATCGGCCATGGTTTTGAATTTGCTGTCGTCGCCCTTGACCTTGAAGCGATCCACTTCCCAGTCGAGGTCGTTTTCGTTGACTTCGAGCATGTGGGCAGCGATCTTGCGGGCTTTCGCGTGGATCTTGCGCGCAGCCAAAGCAATCGCCGCACCGGCTACTGGGGTGGAGCGCGAACCATAGGTGCCCAAGCCGTAAGGCGCGGTGCTGGTGTCGCCTTCTTCGACCTGAATCACCTCTGACGGAATACCCAGTTCGGTTGCGATGATCTGTGCATAGGTGGTTTGGTGGCCCTGGCCTTGCGTGATCGTGCCCATGCGGGCAATCGCGCTGCCGGTGGGGTGAATGCGGATTTCGCAGGAGTCGAACATGCCCACGCCCAAGATGTCGCAAATCTTCGACGGCCCAGCACCGACCACTTCGGTGAAGGTGACCAAGCCAATGCCCATCAAGGTGGGGCTATTGGGGTCGGCGCGTTTGGCCTTTTGCTCTGCGCGCAGTCCCTTGTAGTCCACCGCTTTCAACACTTTATCGAGCGCTGTTTGGTAGTCGCCGGAGTCGTATTCAAAACCGAAGGCGCTGGTGTAGGGGAACTGGTCTTTCTTGACGAAGTTCTTGGCGCGGATTTCGGCCTTGTCCATGCCCAGTTTTTGCGCCAGCACGTCGACCATGCGCTCGATCAGGTACACCGCTTCGGTCACGCGGAAAGAGCAGCGGTAAGCCACGCCACCGGGGGCCTTGTTGGTGTAGACGCCCTTGACGCTGGCGTGCGCTGCAGGAATGTCGTAGGAGCCCGAGACGATGTGAAACATGCCCGCAGGGAACTTCGTTGGGTCAGCGCACGCGTCAAACGCGCCGTGGTCAGCCACCACGTTCACGCGCAAGCCAGTGATCTTGCCGTCGGCTGTGGCGGCCAATTCGCCGTCCATGTGGTAGTCGCGGGCAAAGCCAGTGCTCGAGATGTTTTCGATGCGGTCTTCGACCCACTTGACCGGGCGGCCCAAAACGATGGAAGACACGATGGCGCACACATAGCCAGGGTAGATCGGCACTTTGTTGCCAAAGCCACCGCCGATGTCGGGGCTGACGATGCGAACTTTGGATTCGGGAATACCTGAGAGCATGGACACCACGGTGCGAACAATGTGCGGCGCTTGCGAAGTGATGTAGGTCGTCAGGTCACCTTTGACCGGATCGAAGGAGGCCACGCAACCGCAGGTTTCCAGCGGGCAGGGGTGCACGCGGGGGTAGTACATGTGCTGCGAGACCGTGACTTCGGCCTTGGCAAAAGCCGCATCCGCAGCCGACTTGTCGCCCGCATCCCAAGTGAAGATGTGGTTGTGGTGGTCACGTTTGCCGTGGGCGCCTTCGGTTTTGCCGGCGAGGTCATCGCGAATCACCGGTGCGCCCGGTAGCAGGGCCGCATAGGGGTCCATCACCACAGGCAGTTCTTCGTATTCCACCTCAACCGCTTCAACGGCGTCAGCAGCAATATAGCGGTCGTCGGCAATGACGATGGCTACTTCTTGCATTTGGAAGTGCACCTTCTCGTCGGCCAACACAGCGGCCACGTCACCGGCCAGGGTGGGCATCCAGTGCAGCTTCAGGGGCTTCAAGTCGTCGGCGGTCAGCACGGCGTGCACGCCAGGGATGGCCAGCGCTGCTGCCTTGTTGATTTTGACGATGCGGCCGTGGGCAATGGGGCTGCGCACGATGTCCATGTGCAGCATGCCGGGCATCTTGATGTCATCGACATAGTTACCCTTGCCTTGGATAAAGCGGGCGTCTTCTTTGCGCAGACGCGAAGCGCCCATGCCAGCGAGCGCGAGTTCGCGGGCTTCTACAGTTTGTACCGGTGCGTTCATGTGTTTCTCCGATCAAATAGAGGGGGGCTTAAGCCGCAACGGGCTCTTGCAATTTTTTGGCGGCGTACTGGACGGCTTTGATGATGTTTTGGTAACCCGTGCAACGGCACAGATTGCCCGACATCCCGTGGCGAATTTCGTCTTCGCTCGGATTGGGGTTCTCTTGCAAGAAGCGGTAGGCGCGCATCAGCATGCCCGGGGTGCAGAAACCGCATTGCAAGCCGTGCTCTTTGTAAAAGCCTTCTTGCACTGCGTGCAACACACCCTTGTTGGCCAGACCTTCGACAGTGAGCACTTCCGAGCCATCGCACTGCACGGCCAAGTGGGTGCAGGACTTGACCGATTGGCCATCGACGTCCACGGTGCAAACGCCGCAGTGGCTGGTCTCGCAGCCGATGTGGGCGCCTGTGAGGTTGAGTTCTTCGCGCAAAAAGTGGATCAGCAGGGTGCGCGGCTCCACCGCTTTTTCTTCTTTCTTGCCGTTGACGGAAACGGTGATGAGTTTTTTAGACATACGTGTAATTCCTTTTTATGAGCAACGTGACCAGGCTTTGTTGAGAGCGCGTTTGACCATTTCTCCGGCCATCGCGGTTTTGTACTCCACGTCGCCGCGCAAGTCTTCGGCCGGATCGCACACCGCGATGGCGGCTGCCACGGCGGCTTGCACGTTGGCGGCATTGAAGGGCTTGTTTAGCAAAGCGGCTTCAGCGGCGTTGGCGCGCAAAGCCGAGGGAGCCACATTGGTCAGGGCAATGCGCACATGGCTGACCTGGTCTCCTTTTTTGCGAAGAACGACTGCGCAGCCGGCGGTCGCCCAATCGCCCGTTTTACGCTTGAGTTTTTCGTAGGCATAGCCTGTGCCGTGTGCAAACGCGGGGACACGGATCTCGCACATGACTTCGTTCTCTTCGAGCTGGGTCATGTAGGTACCGAGGAAAAAGCCGTCGGCGGCTACGGTACGCCGGCCCTTGGGGCCTTCTAGAACAAAGGAGGCGTCGATGGCGATGGAGAGCGCGGGGTGGTCGTTGCCAGGGTCGCCGTGGGCAATGTCGCCGCCAATGGTGCCGCGGTTGCGCACCTGCGGGTCCGCAATCAACTTGGCCGCTTCGCACAGCAGTGGCACTTTGGCTTGCAAGATAGGGGACTTGATCAGGTCGTTTTCGACCGTCATTGCGCCAATCACCACGGTGGCGCCATCTTCACAAATGCCTTTGAGTTCGGGAATGCGGTTGATGTCAATCAAGTGCTCGGGTTGCGCAAAACGCAACTTCATCATCGGCAACAGGCTGTGCCCACCTGCCAACAATTTGGCTTCTGAACCGAGCTGTCCAAGCAAAGCAACAGCTTCGCCCACGGTTTTGGGCGCGTGGTATTCAAAACGCGGTGGAATCATGGTGGTCTCCTATGGCTTTATTGGGAAAACCATTTTGACCAAAATCAATTTCCGACTGAAGAGTCAGGTTATAGACTCGCCCGTCATCGGGTGGTCGATTTTGTTGCTCGAAATGCCTGTTTAGGCGCATGAAGCGCGTAGGTCAAATTTTTTACTTAAAGCAACTAGGGAGTTACCCTGAGGCCCAAACAGTCAGTGAATACCCTTGGTTTTGCGGTTTAACTCAGACCCAGGGATTCACGCAAGCGGCTGACCGCAGTGCGCGAGACGGGAATGGGCTGGTTTTTTTTCCCTTTGAGAACGAGGTGGGTTTTGGTCCCTTCGCGCCCGAGCTCCTGAACCGCTTTCAAATTCACAATAAAGCGCCGATGCACGCGTTGGAACTGCGCCGGATCGAGTCGCAACTCGAGGTCTCCGATGCTCAGGTTGCAAAAGTGGAAACCCTCCGCCGTGAGCACGCGGGTGTAGTGGGCTTGGGACTCAAGGCACAAGACGTCTTGGGTGTCTACGAAAGACACTTTTTGGTTGGCAACCATCGGGATTCTTGAGAGCCGCATGTTCGGCGGTGCCAAGTCAAGACCTGCATCGGCTTGGCTGACAACCTGTGTCACGTCATAAAAGACCAAGACGAACCCCGTGGTTTCATTGTGTTCATTGCCCAGTCGGCTCACTTTGATGAGGAGAACTTGCTCTGGAATGTTGATGATCATCGTCATCGGCACAGCATTCGACATGGGGCAGCGTGAGGCTTCGTCGAGCAAAAAATTCACTTTCGGCTGTGATCTCGGGGGATGAAAAGAAGTCACCAATGCGCCAAAGGGCTGCTTCTCATCGACAGGCAAAACCTGCCGTGCAAAGTCGTTCATTGCCAGCACATTGCGCTGAGCGTCGAGATGAATCACCCCAACGTCAAATTTCTCGAAAAGGTAGAGGCTCTGGTTGGGTACTATTTTTGTGTCCATACAGGCGTCCCGTTTCGGCCTTTAAAGTGATGCGACCACATCTTGGGCAATGGCTCCAAAAACACTCAAGCCATCGCGCCCCTTGACTTCGATGCGCACCGCGTTGCCCACTTGCAAAAAGTCGGTTTGTGTCTGTCCGTCTTGTTGGGTTTCCATCGCGCGTTTGTCCGCGATGCTGTGGTAGCCCTTGGGCCAGTCGGTCTGGCCGTTTTTCTCTACGCCGGGGCTGCGAACGGTGCCGCTTCCCACCAAAGAGCCTGCGCTGAGTTTGCGGTTGCGTGCCAGCGCAGCGATCAGTTCGCCAAAGTGGTGTGCCATGTCGTCACCCGTGTCGCTCAGACCGACCTTGCGACCGTTCAGGGTGGATTGCAATGTCAAATGCAAGCGACCATGCGACCATGCGTCACCGAGTTCGTCGGTGGTGACTCCCACCGGTCCAAAGGCGGTTCCGGCATCGTGTGCATTGGAAAGGCTGCGTGTCCAGTGGTTGGCAAGGAGTACGAGGCGAATGCCTTCAATGGCTTTATCAGGGGCGCAGCCTTGGGCGATGTCACTGGTCGCTACTGCCAACTCGGCGCTGAAATCTAAGCCGGCGTTTTCATCGGCGCAAACAAAAGCGTCTTGTGCGCCAAAAAAACACTCGCTGCTGGTTTGCGCTGGCAGCAAATCTTCGTTGCTGAAGCCGCCACCTCGGGCCCACTGAAACGCCCGGGGCAGCGGGGCCATGCATTGGGCGGGATTGAAGGCAAAGGCGTTGCGCAAGCGCCCGGCGTTGAGCAAATCGGAGAGGTCTTGCAATTGCGGACTGAGGTAGTTCCAGTCATCAAGCACCTGCTGCAGGCGGTTAGCGATATGGGTCGGGTACACGGCTTGCGTGAGGTCGCGCGATACGACAACAAGTTGTCCGTCGCGGCTTGCGTCTTGGTAGCTTGCAAATTTCATGGCTGAATTGTCGCTCCAAAAACGCCAGCCCACAGCGCCAAGCCGGCAGCCTGTTCTTGGGCTGCAACAACCGGCTCGACTTGGGTGGGTTCTTCATTCAGACGCGCGCGGTGTTGAATTTGTCGCAGCGTGCGGTAGGCGCTGGCGGCGTGGGCGCCGATGGGTGCTGCGAGCAGTCCGCAGTCTTGGGCGCGTTGCAGCAAGGCGATGTTGCCTACGTTGTCGAGCAATTCGGGGTGGCGGTGGCCTTCGCTCAATACCAAAAACTGAACCGCAAATTCGATATCGACCATGCCGCCAGGGCTGTGCTTGACGTCAAATGCGGCGCCTTTGATGGGGTGGGCGCTGCGGACTTTTTCACGCATGGCAGCGATTTCATCGTGCAAGGCCACGCGGTCACGCTGCGATGAAATCACCGCTTGGCGAACGGCGTCAAACCGCGCGTGGAGTTCGGGGCTGCCAAACACACAGCGCGCCCGCGTCATGGCCTGGTGCTCCCAGGTCCACGCCGTGTTCGAGCCGCGTTGCTGTTGGTAGTTGGCGTAGGCAGTGAAGGTGGTCACCAAGAGGCCTGAATTGCCGTTGGGTCGCAAGGCGGTGTCGATTTCATACACATCGCCTTCGCTGGTTTTCACAGTGAGCCAGTTGATGAGTTTGCGAACCAAGGCGGCATACACCTCGCCGGCGCGTTCGTCTTCGTCGTCGTACACGAACACAATGTCAAGATCGCTGCCATAGCCCAGTTCTTTGCCACCGAGTTTGCCGTAGGCAATGATGGCAAAGCGGGGCGTTTCTGCATGGCGTGATTTCAGCCGCGCCCAACACCAGCGGGTGGTGATACGCAGCAGCACTTCGGCCAGTGCGCTTAAGTCGTCGGCCACTTGCTCAACGGTGATGCGGCCTTCGACATCGCGCGCCAAGGTACGAAACACTTCTGCGTGGTGCGCACGGCGAATCAGGTTGAGCACATTTTCTTCGTCGTCTTCGCCGCTGAGGGTGAGCGCCGCCAAGCGCCGCTCCATGTCGGATTCAAATACCGTGGCGTCAAAGCGTTCGGCAACCATGGCGCTGCCAGCGAGCTCGTCAATCACACCGGGGTGCTTGAGCAAGTAGCGCGCGGGCCAGCGTGCCGCACCCAAGACCCGCAGCAAACGTTCATGAACGCCGGGGCGTTCGTCCAGCAAGGCCAGGTAACTTTCGCGGCGTAACAAAGGCTCAATCCAGTCCACCAAGCGCACCGCTGCTTCTTCGCTGGCGCTGCCATCGGCCACCCACTGCGCGGTGCGTTGAACCAATTTGAACAAGCGCAGCCGTGACTCATCGCGCAAAGCCAGCACCCGCGGGTGGGTGCGCCACAGCGCAACACGGTCTTTGACTGTGCCTTGCAAAAGGGCAAGCAAAGTATCGATATCCAAAGCCGATGCGGGCGCTGTGGCGTCTGTGCTTTGGCAGCCGTTGCAGGTTTTGGGCGGCCCGCCCAGCAGCGCGTCAAATTCTTGCGCTACCAACTCGCGGTGGGTATCGAGTTGCACCAAAAAATCGCTGGCCTGGGTAAAGCCCAGTGTGTTGGCAATCCAGCCCAGGTCGGCGTCATCGGTGGGCAGCAAGTGGGTTTGCTGGTCGTCTAGGTATTGAATGCGGTGTTCGACTTGGCGTAAAAACACATAGGCCTGCGCCAGGCCTTGCGCCGTGGGGGCGTCCATCAGTTCGGCTTTCACCAGCCGCTCCAGCGCGCTCAGAGTGGGTCGGGTGCGAAGCTCAGGAAACTGCCCGCCACGAACGACTTGCAAGAGTTGCACCGTGAACTCAATTTCACGGATGCCGCCGCGCGAAAGCTTGACATCGTTGTTGCGCTCGGGGTGGCCCGCGCTGCGCTTGGAGGCGTGGTCACGAATCTGGCGGTGCAGGATGCGCAGGGCATCAAACACGCTGTAGTCCAAATAGCGCCGAAAGACAAAAGGAACGACCGCCGCCCGCAGTTGCAAGGCAAAGGGAGAACCCACAACCCTGTCTGGCGCAAGTACCCGGCTTTTTAGCCATGCAAAGCGTTCCCACTCTCGGCCTTGGACATGGAAGTATTCTTCTAGTGCGCCCAGCGAAACCGCGGGCGGGCCCGAGTTGCCGTTGGGCCGCAGCGCCAAATCCACCCGAAACACAAAACCATGTTCGGTGGTTTCGCCCAGCAAGGAAAACATAGCGCGCACGAGCTTGACGAAATATTCTTGGTTGGAAATACGCCCGCGCCCATCGCTTGCGCCTGCGGTATCACCCTCGTGGTCGTACACGTAAATCAGGTCGATATCGCTGGAGACATTGAGCTCGCGCGCGCCCAATTTACCCATGCCCACAATGCACAAACATGCGCGCAAGCCTTGCGCAGTCAGAGGTTCGCCATGAACCGCGTCTAAGGCGGTGCTGGCTGCATCAAAGGCCTGGCACAGGGCAAATTCAGCCAAATCGGTCATGCAGCCGGTGACGACTTTGAGAGCGAGCGCCTGTTCGCAATCCAAGCAAAGCAGCCGCTCAAGAACCAGCTGCCGGGTCATGCGCAATGCGCTGCCTACATCCGCACCTTGTGTGCGTAAAGCCAAAAAGAGCGGCTCTAAACGTTCTTTGTTGGGCGCGCCCTGAGGCAGCAGGGCAAGCTCAGCGGCGTAGCGTCTGCGAATACGTTGCGCAAATCGTGAGCGATCGGACCAAGAAACGGTGCTGTTGCGGGTCATAATTCTTGTTGTTGTACCAAATGAAACCGATGACTGATTCTTCTGCCTTATTTAGCCGCACATTTTTAGTGGCAAATACTTTTGTCAAGTGGGCATTGTGGCTATTGGCCTTGGGGTGGTTGGTGATCGGTGTCGTGTGGGGTGTCTTGCATTTTGTGATTGTGCCGCGGATTGACGACTTGCGCCCGTGGTTGGAGCAACAAGCCACCCAAGCGATGGGCATGGGCGTTCGCATCGGCAGCATGCAAGCCACCTCCAACGGCTTGATTCCATCTTTAGAGTTCAAAGCGGTTCGGCTTTTGGATGCGAACAACAACACCGTGGTGGAATTGCCTTTGGTGGTGACGGCAGTTTCTCCGCGCTCCTTGCTTGCCGGTGGGTTTGAGCAAATTTACATCGACCGACCGGAGATAGAAGTAAGAAGGGCCATGGACGGCCAGCTTTGGGTGGCTGGGTTTGCCTTGCCCCAAGCCTCCACCCAAGACAGCCCCGGCCTCGATTGGCTTTTGGGCCAAACCGAAATGGTGGTGCGCCATGGAACGCTGCACTGGCGCGACGACATGCGCAGCGCACCGTTGCTTACGCTTACCGATGTGGATCTGGTGGTGCGCCAGCGCCACCGCACCCATTCAATGCGATTGGACGCCAGCCCACCTGCGCACTGGGGTGGGCGTTTGGGTGTGCAAGGGGAATTTAAGCAGCCTTTGTTGTCTACCCATGCAGGGCGTTGGCGAGAGTGGCAAGGCCAGCTCTACAGCACCGTAGCGCAGTGGGACTTGGCGCAACTGCAACCCTATGCCGATCTTGGTTTGGGTGTCCAACAGGGCCAAGGCAGTCTGCGGGCATGGATAGGCTTTTCGCGCGGCGCACTCACCGATACGACGGTGGATGTGGCGCTGACCGATCTCACATTGGCCGCAAACGCTGCGTTGCCTGCGGTTACTTTAAATAAAGCATCGGGCCGTTTGGCGCTCAAAACTTTAGAAGGCGGACGCCAATACGCCACGCAAGGTTTGCAATTTGATACATCGGACGGCATGCATTGGCCTGGCGGCAATGTGCAACTCTCTTTGTGGGATGCCCAAGGCAAAGAGAGCCTGGGCCCCCAAGAAAAAGCTGCGCGTGGCGAGTTGGTGGCTGACCGATTGGATTTGGCAGCCTTGCGCCAGTTGGTGCAACGCTTGCCCTTAGACGAGCGTATGCGCCGCGCCCTGACGGCCTTGGCGCCTGTGGGTGAAGTTCAAACACTCAACGTGGCATGGACTGGGGATGTGCAAGCGCCTGCGACCTACACCGCCAAAGGTGCGATGCAAAAGCTCGGTGTGTCCTTTGATACGGTGCTGGGAACCCCGGGGGTGCGCGGTTTAACCGTGGCGTTTGATGTGTCAGAAGCGGGCGGCAAAGCCAGCGTAGCGATACAAGATGGCGCGATTCACCAGCCCGGTTTATTGGTTGATGCGGAGATTGCGGTCCAGCAACTCAGCGCCGAGGTGCAATGGAAACAAACCATGGCGCCCAACGCGGGGTTCTCGCCTGTGGTGCTGAGTGCCTCGGCCTCGAACCTGCGTTTTGCCAATGCCGACTTGCAAGGCGACGCCGAGTTTTCTTGGAGCCGGGCAGCGCCACCGGCGCCGAGTTCCCTGCTCTCAAAGCTTGGCGTAGGCAAAGGTAAATCACTGGCAACGCCGCAGCGCAGCGCCGATCTGGGCCTGGGGGCGCTGGACTTGCAAGGCACTTTAAGCCGCGCCGATATCGCCAAGGTCTACCGCTATATGCCAATGCTCATGGAAAAAGAGGTGCGTGAGTATTTGCGCGAGTCTTTGTTGGCGGGGCTGGCCAGCGGTGTGAAGTTCAAGGTCAAAGGCGACTTGCAACACTTTCCCTTTGAGCAAGCCAAACATGGCGATTTCAAAGTTTCTGCCAATATCAGCAATGCCAGTTACGCCTATGTGCCACCGAGTCAGATCGCTAAAGGAAAATTGCCTTGGCCGGTATTAACGCAGCTCCAAGGCGAGTTGGTAATGGACCATTCGACCTTGTCGCTCAACGGGGTCAAGGCCCTGTGGGGAAGCACACCCCACCTTCCCATCACGCGCGGCGACGCGGTGATTACAGATTTGTACCATGCCTCCACCGTGTCGGTGAAGGTGCAAGGCCGGGGACCGCTGAACGACGCATTGGCGGTTATCAACACCTCTGCCGTGGGTGACATCACCGGGCACGCTTTCAACCGAACACTTGCAACCGGTGCGGCGGATTACAAAGTGAAACTTGATTTCCCCTTGGCAGACACCAACCGCATCAAACTGAGCGGCGATATCAATTTGCAAGGCAACGATGTGCAGGTGTTTGCAGGAACGCCGCGCTTGAGCCGTCTCAAGGGCAGCCTGGGATTTACCGAAAACGGGTTCACGGCGACGGGCTTAACAGGCCGTGCTTTGGGGGGCGATGTGCGGCTGGAAGGCAGACTCATGGGTCTGGGGGTAACGAGCCCCACAGGCCCCACTAAATCGCCCGATGTATTGCGTATCCAAGGTGTGGCAAGCGCCGAGGGTTTGCGACAAGCCCAAGAATTGGCGTGGGTGGCAGGTGTTGCAAAGTATGCCCAAGGCAGCACGCCTTACCAAGCAACAGTCAGCGTGCGGGCAGGGATGCCAGAGTTTGTGTTGAGCAGCAATCTCACAGGCTTGGCTTTGCGTTTGCCAGAGCCTTTGGCCAAACCTGCCGAGCAGGCCTTGCCTTTGCGATTGGAGCTCGCGCCCGCGCGCGCGGGCGGTGTGCTTGTGAAAGGGCAAGAACAGTTGCGCGTAGACCTGGGCCGTGCGGTGAACTTGAACTATGTGCGTGATGTCAGCACGGAAACCGCGCGCGTCTTGCGTGGCACCATCGCTGTGGGCATGGCGCCCGGTGAGTCTGTGACCATGCCCGCGCAAGGCGTGAGCGCCAATATCACCACAGACACTTTTGATGTCGATGCTTGGACGGCGGTGTTGGCAGACAGCCAAGGGGCCGAGCGCTCTGCCATCAAGGCCTTGGACATGGCCCAAAGTTATTTGCCCAACAACTTGGCCTTCAAGGCGCGTGAGCTGCAGTGGGATGGTCGAAAACTGCGGCGTGTGGTTTTGGGCGGTACCCGTGCGGGCGCGCTGTGGCGTGGCAACGTAGAGTCCGCCGAGTTCAGTGGCTATGTGGAATACCGCCAAGCCCGCGCACCTGGAGAGCCTGCGACCGATAACGCGGGCCGGCTGTTTGCACGTTTTTCGCGTATGGCTATTGGCAGCGGCGATGCCCAAGAAGTTGAGAACCTCTTGGTTGAACAACCGGCGAGCATTCCGGCTTTGGATATCGTCATCGATGATTTTGAGTTGCAAGGGAAAAAGTTGGGGCGCTTGGAAGTCGAAGCCATGAACCAAATGGCTGCTTCGCAGCGCGAGTGGCGTTTAAGGCGTTTTGTCTTGAGCGCGCCCGACTCCGTCTTTAACGCCACCGGCAGTTGGAGTTTGCTAACGCCCACCCCGGGAACGCCCAAGATCGGGAGTGTGAAAGACAGACGGCGGACCACTTTGAATTTCAAGCTCGATATTTCAGATGCGGGTGAGGCCTTGGGTCGCTTTGGTATGAAAGAGGTGGTGCGCAAAGGCCGTGGAAAAATTGAAGGCCAGGTCGGCTGGCAAGGCTCGCCTTTGTCTTTGGATTACCCCAGCATGGGCGGGAGCTTTCATGTGAATGTGGAAAACGGTCAATTTCTCAAAGCCGATCCTGGCATCGCCAAACTTTTGGGCGTGTTGAGTTTGCAGTCTTTGCCACGGCGTTTGTTGCTGGACTTTCGAGATGTGTTCAGCGAGGGTTTTGCATTTGACTTTTTGCGCGGGGATGTGACCATCGACCAAGGCATGGCCCGAACCAATAACTTGCAAATGAAGGGTGTGAACGCCGCGGTATTGATGGAAGGGAGCACCGACATTGCCAAAGAAACGCAGAGCCTGAAAGTCGTGGTGATTCCGGAGCTCAATGCCGGCAGCGCGTCCTTGATCGCGTCTGCCATCAACCCCGTGGTCGGCCTGTCCACCTTCTTTGCCCAGTGGCTTTTGAACAAGCCCTTGATGGAGGCCGGAACCCAAGAGATGTTGGTGGACGGCACGTGGTTAGAGCCCCGCGTTACCAAGGTCGAGCGCAGTACCAAGCCTGCCAAAGCGGTCCCTGGCACACCTGCAAAATCGGAAACCAAATAGGAGTCACGCCCATGAAAGTTGCTGCCTTGCAAATGGTTTCCACCGATGTGCTTGCGGATAATCTAGCGCAAGCGGGCCAGCTGCTGTCGCAAGCCGCAGCGCAAGGCGCAGAGTTGGCGGTTTTGCCAGAGTACTTTTGTTTGATCGGCCACCACGACAGCGACAAGCTGGCGATCCAAGAGTCATTTGGAGCGGGGCCCATCCAAACATTTCTCGCCGAGCAAGCCCGCAGCTTGGGGCTATGGATCGTGGCAGGCACCCTTCCTTTGAGCATCGACCCCTCCTCACCCACCGACCGGGTGTTTAACAGCAGCCTGGTGTTCAACCCGCAAGGGCAATGCGTAGCGCGCTACGACAAAATCCACCTTTTTCGTTTTGACAACGGCGCGGAGTCGTATGACGAATCCCGCGTTTTGTCGGCAGGAAGCTTGCCCACGCAGTTTGCCTTGCCCGCGCGCGATGGCCATGTGTGGCAGATTGGTTTAAGTGTCTGTTACGACTTGCGTTTTGCCGAGCTCTACCGCGCCTACGCGGCCAAGGGCGTTGATCTGATCTTGGTGCCCAGCGCCTTTACCTTTACCACTGGACAGGCCCATTGGGAAATTTTGCTGCGCGCCAGGGCCATTGAAAACCTCAGTTATGTTGCCGCCGCTGCGCAAGGCGGAACCCACCCGAGCGGGCGCACAACCTGGGGCCAAACGCTATTGATCGATCCTTGGGGCCAGGTCTTGGCTGAGCAAGCGCAAGGGGCGGGCGTGGTCATCGCAGACCTCGACCCTACGCACTTGGCCACATGCCGCAGCCAGTTGCCCGCGTTGCAGCACCGCTTGCTGTGATGTATTTTCAGCGCGGTGCGTCCTCATCGTCTGCTTTGGGCGGCGGGGCAATTTCGCCATTTTTTCGGCCTGAGAACATCGTCCACCAAATGATGCCAACAAAAATCAATCCGGCACCGAGGGCTTCAAGCAGGAGCAGTGTCATGGCGCAGGTCTTTCGTTGGAGTGTGTTGGCTTGGATTGTAGGAATACTGGCAGCGTGCAGCAGCGCGCCGCGCTATGTCCTCACCAAGCCCTTGCCAAACAAGGCGCCCCAAGCACAGCCGCAAGCGGCAACCAGTGCGGTGATGACAAATGCCCGCAGCCAGTGGATGCGCGTCGATTGGGCCGAGCTGCCAGGATTCAATGAAGACGCGCTGGCGCCCGCGTGGAACGCGTGGATTAAAAGCTGCGAGCGCCCCGTGAGTTTGCCGGCCCCTTTGTTGGCTTTGTGTCCGCAGGTGCGGGCTTTGAGTATTGCTTCGCAAGAAGAACAGCAGGCTTGGCTGCAGCAGCAGCTCGTGCCTTACCGGGTCGAGTCTTTGCAAGGCGAAGCACGGGGTTTGCTCACCGCTTATTTCGAGCCGGTGATGGATGTCAGCCGAACCCAAAGCCCGATGTTTCCTTTTCCCCTGTACCAAGTGCCAGCCAACCTCAATCAGCGCACGCCGTGGTTTAGTCGGCAAGAAATCGACACCCTGGCGCAGGTGCAGACACAACTGCAAGGCCGCGTTCTCGCCTACGCCTCAGACCCAATTGATGTGCTGATTTTGCAAATCCAAGGCTCCGGCCGCATCCGGGTGGCGGAACCCGATGGCAGCACACGCACGTCGCGCTTGGCCTACGCTGCGACCAACGAGCAGCCTTACCAAAGTGTGGGCAAATGGCTGCTCGACCAAGGTTTGGTCAAAGACGCCTCGTGGCCAGGCATCAAAGCCTGGGTGGCGCAAAACCCCCAACGCCTGCAAGAGCTGTTGTGGGTCAATCCTCGGGTGGTTTTTTTCAAAGAAGAAGCGCTGGGTGATTTGGATATGGCTTGGGGCCCCAAAGGCGCCCAAGGCGTGGCGCTCACGCCCGGACGCTCCATCGCGATAGACCCCTTGGCCATGCCCTATGGAACACCGGTCTGGTTGGTCTCGCGCGGCCCCCAAGTGAACTTGCAAAAACTGGTCTTCGCGCAAGACACCGGCAGCGCTATTGTGGGCGCCGTGCGGGCCGATTATTTTGTAGGCGCAGGCGCAGCAGCAGGCGAATTGGCCGGGCGTTTGAAGCAGCCGTTAAACATGTGGGTGCTGTGGCCCAAGTCAGTGGCGACTCCGTGAGGAGTTGATTACACTGGGGGCTCTCGCATGCGCCCTACCCGGGCGCCCATGCGATGAACGTTGCCCACAAGGCGACTCCCCCAAACCAGGAGACTTCAAACCATGAACGCCCCGCTCCATCCTGCGCAACTGCGCGCTGCGCCTTCGTCCGTCAGCCTTGACGACAAATACACCCAGTCCACTGGGACGGCCTTCATGAGCGGCGTTCACGCGCTGGTGCGCCTGCCGATGTTGCAGCGTCTGCGGGACCAAGCCGCTGGAAAAAACACCGCAGGTTTTATCAGTGGGTACCGCGGCTCGCCTTTGGGCGGATACGACCAAGCCTTGGCCAAAGCGCAAGCCCATTTGAAGGCCCACCATGTGGTGTTTCAGCCCGGCGTCAATGAAGAGCTGGCAGCCACCGCGCTGTGGGGAACGCAGCAACTCGGGTTTGCGCCAGCAGGCTCCAACAAGTACGACGGCGTGTTTGGTATTTGGTATGGCAAGGGCCCAGGCGTTGACCGTTGCTCCGATGTTTTTAAGCATGCCAATATGGCGGGAACCACACCTTGGGGCGGCGTGATTGCGGTGGCGGGCGATGACCATATTTCCAAAAGCTCCACCGCCGCCCACCAAAGCGACCATATTTTCAAGGCCTGCGGCACGCCGGTTTTTTTCCCGTCCAACGTGCAAGAAATTTTGGATTTGGGCGTGCATGCGTTTGCGATGAGCCGTTTCTCTGGCGTGTGGGCCGGTATGAAAACGATCCAAGAAATTGTCGAGTCCAGCGCGGCGGTCCAGGTGGACTTTGACCGGGTTCGTATTGCGTTGCCCACCGACTTTCCCATGCCCGCAGGCGGCGTGCACATCCGCTGGCCCGATGCGGCCTTGGACCAAGAAGCGCGCTTGTTTGATACCAAGTGGTATGCGGCGCTGGCGTACATCCGCGCCAACCGCCTGAACTACAACGTGATCGAAGGCCCCAACGACCGCTTTGGTTTAATGGCCAGTGGCAAAGCCTTTAACGACACCCGCCAAGCTTTGTTGGACTTGGGGCTCGATGACGCCACCTGCCAACGCATTGGCGTTCGGCTGCACAAGGTCGGCGTGGTCTGGCCCTTGGAAGCCCAGCTCACGCGCCAATTTGCCACGGGCTTGCAAGAAATTTTGGTGGTTGAAGAAAAGCGCCAAGTGATCGAGTACCAGCTCAAAGAAGAGTTGTACAACTGGCGCGCCGATGTGCGCCCCCATGTGCTGGGCAAGTTCAACGAAGTCAGTGACGCCGCAGACAGCACTTATGGTAGCGGGGGTGAGTGGTCCATGCCCAACCCCAGCGCCAACACCTTGTTGCGTGCCAATGCCGATTTGTCGCCCGCTTTGATTGCCCGGGCGATTGCCCAGCGCTTGACAAAAATGGGCGTTGACAGCGACACCCAAGCCCGCATGGATGCGCAGCTGGCGATTTTGGATGCCAAAGAACGCTCCATGCAGGTGCTGCAACTGAGCAGCCCGCAGGGCGACCGCCAGCCCTGGTTTTGCTCGGGTTGCCCGCACAACACCTCGACCAAAGTACCTGAAGGTTCGCGCGCGATGGCGGGTATTGGTTGCCACTTCATGACCATTTGGATGGACCGCTCCACCACGGGCTTTACCCAAATGGGAGGCGAAGGCGTGCCGTGGGTGGGGCAGCAGCCGTTCTCGCACGACGCGCACATGTTCGCTAATTTGGGCGATGGAACCTACTTTCACAGCGGCTTGTTGGCGGTACGCCAGTCGATTGCAGCAGGCGTCAACATCACCTACAAAATTTTGTACAACGACGCCGTGGCCATGACCGGCGGCCAGCAAATCGGCGAGCGTGCCGAAGGCCACAGCGTGGTGCAGATCGCGCAAAGCATGCGCGCCGAAGGCGCACAGCGCATCGTCATCGTCACCGATGAACCGGAAAAATACGCAGCGGTGCAAGGCATTCCCGAGGGAATTTCGATTGAACACCGCGATGGCTTGGACCAGATTCAGCGCGTGTTTCGGGAGATCAAAGGCACCAGTGTCATCATTTACGACCAAACCTGCGCAACCGAAAAACGCCGCCGCCGCAAGCGCGGCACGCTGGTCGATCCTGCGGTTCGGGTGGTCATTAATGAGCTGGTGTGTGAAGGCTGTGGCGACTGCGGCGAACAAAGCAACTGTGTGAGTGTGGAGCCTTTGGAGACCGAATTCGGCCGCAAACGCCAGATCAACCAAAGCACCTGCAACAAAGATGTGTCCTGCGTCAAAGGGTTTTGCCCGAGCTTTGTCACTGTTGAAGGCGGCAGCTTGCGCAAGAAAAAAGCAGCCGCATCGCACGCGCTCGATATCTCCAGCTTGCCTGAACCGGTGCTTCCCAACCTAAGCCAAACCCACGATGGCGTGTGGGGGGTGGTGGTCGCAGGCGTGGGTGGCACGGGGGTTATCACCATCGGCCAGCTGCTCGGCGTGGCTGCGCACATCGAAGGCAAGGGCATCGTGACCCAAGACGCCGGCGGCTTGGCGCAAAAAGGCGGCGGCACCTGGAGCCATGTTCTTATTGGCCCCACGCAAGAGACGATTCGCACAACCCGCGTTGGCATGGCCTGCGCCGATTTGGTGATTGGCTGCGACCCCATCGTGACCGCCGGCAAAGAAACCAGCTTGCGTTTGCGCGCTGGGCGCAGCCATGTGGCGCTTAACAGCCACAGCGCACCAACGGCAGCCTTTGTAAAAAATGCCAACTGGACGAATCCGGGTCAGGCCTGTCTGGCTGCGATTGCCAGCACCTTGGAAGACCCCGCTGCTTTGGGCACGGTCGATGCCGATGCCATTGCCACCCAACTCTTGGGCGACAGCATTTACACCAACCCGGTGTTGCTCGGCTTTGCTTGGCAAAAAGGCTGGATTCCTTTGGGGTTGGCGTCCTTGTTGCAAGCCATGGAACTCAACGCCGTGGCGGTTGAGAAAAATGTGGCGGCTTTCCACTGGGGCCGCCTTGCAGCCCACGACCCCATCGCACTGGCGCGCGCCTTGCAGCCAGCGCAGAGCGTGCAATGGCTGCAAGCAGACAAAGACACGCCAGCGGCCTTGAAGGACGTGGTGGCCAAGCGCGTTGATTTTTTAAGGGGCTACCAAAACGCCGCATATGCCGCAAGTTACGCTGACTTGGTGGAGCAGGTCGCGCGTGCGGAAGAGGCGCTGCACGCAGGGCGGCGAACGCTCAGTGTGGCGGTGGCGCGCAATTTGTTTAAGTTGATGGCCTACAAAGACGAATACGAAGTGGCCCGCTTGCACAGTGACCCGCAGTTTCGCCAGCGTATCGCTGCGATGTTTGAAGGCAACTACCAAGTTCGTTACCACCTGGCCCCGCCCTTGTTTGCCAAGAAAAACGCCCAAGGCCAATTGCAAAAGCAAAAAATGGGGGCGTGGGTGGCGACTGCCTTTCGCATCCTCGCACCTTTGAAGTTTTTGCGCGGCACGGCCTTGGACCCCTTTGGCTATACCCATGAGCGCAAAGCGGAGCGGGCTTGGGTGCGCGAGTACCGCGCTGTGGTGCAGGCTTTCTTACCCCAACTCAGCAGCAGCAACTATGGTGAAGCACTGGCCTTTGCCACATTACCCGAAGGGATTCGCGGCTTTGGCCACGTCAAGGCACGGCATGGGGCGCAGGTGCGCCCGCAGTGGGAAGCAGGGGCAGCGCGCTGGGGCGTTTCACTTCTTGCAACAACCACGACGTAAAGGCCTGGGCTGCAGCGCTGGTCCCAGAGCCTTCGGCCGCGATCAGGTAATACGCCTCTTTCATCGGCAGGGATAGTTCAAACGGTCGCACCAGTTGTCCGGTTTCTATCAAATGGCTGGCCACCGTGTCGTGCGCCAAGGCCACCCCCAAGCCTTGCTGGGCCCAGGTCAAACTCAAAGCCCAGGTACTGGCGCGGTGCACTACGGGCGGTGGGCCTGCGCTGTCGTAATCGGGGTGGGCCTCGAGCCAGCTGTCCCAACTTTGGACGCTGCTGGAGAGGTCGAGTAGGCGTTCTTGGCGCAGGTCTTGCACGCTGTGAATGCGCTGCGCAACATGTGGGGCGCAGACCGGGTAGGTCGTGTCTTCCCACAGGCGCTGGCCTACGCGGCGCTCCCACTTGCCTAAGCCCAAAACAATTTCAACCGCAGCGGTGGGGCTTTGGCGGTCTTCGGACCAAATCGATGTCACCACGTTCATTTGCACCCAGGGGTAGGCTTCCAAGAAGCGGTGCAAGCGCGGCGCCAGCCAAAAAATAGAAAACGAAAGGTTGGCGTGCACCTCCAAAATGCCCGGATTCTTACGCCCAGTGAGAACGCTGGTGCCTTCTTCGAGCATCGCAAACGCTGCTTGCACCGTGGGCAAATAACTTCTTCCAGCGGCGGTGAGTTCCAGGCCGCGGGCGCGTCGCATAAACAAAGGCCGGCCCAATGCGCTCTCCAAGGCTTTGATCTGTTGGCTCACCGCCGACTGCGTCATGTGCAAGGCTTGCGCCGCTTCGGTAAAGCTCAAGGCGCTGGCGGACGCTTCAAAAGCGCGCAACCAATTCAGCGGTGGAAGTTGGGACATATGAAGCTATTAGTTATTCATTAGTAAAACTAATTCTACAACTGAAGTTTCTTCGTTTGCCTCTGGGCAGCGCTTTGATCAGAATCACAGCCATCTGAAAAACTGCAACCCAAGGAACTTTATTTCTATGCAAACCCCATTCCAAGCCCTGGTCTTAACCGAAGTCGAAGGCAAAACCCACGCCCAAGTCCAGACCCTCACGCGGGCAGATTTGCCCGCAGGCGACACCTGGGTTGCGGTTAGCCATTCGAGCTTGAATTACAAAGACGCCATGGCCTTGACCGGCAAAGGCAAGATCGTGCGCCAATTTCCGATGGTGCCTGGCATTGACCTGGTGGGCACGGTGATGGAGTGCAGCAGCGGCGTGTGGAAAACCGGAGACGCCGTGGTGCTCACCGGTTGGGGTGTGGGCGAGCGCTTTTGGGGCGGCTACAGCCAAGTGCAGTGCGTGAAGTCCGAGTGGTTGACGGCCTTGCCCCAAGGCATGACGCCTTTGCAATCGATGACGTTGGGAACTGCTGGTCTGACGGCCATGCTGTGCGTGATGGCGTTGGAGGAGGCAGCGCTGCCCAAGGGAAAAATTTTGGTGACCGGCGCCAGTGGCGGCGTGGGAAGTGTGGCAGTGGCTTTGCTGTCGACCTTGGGCTTTGAAGTGACGGCCTTGACCAGCCGCCCCGAAGAAAACCAAAACTACTTGACCCAACTCGGTGCCACCGAGGTGTTGGGGGTCGCGCAATGGCAAACCAAAATCAGCCCCTTGGCCGCGCAGCGCTGGGCTGGTGTGGTGGACGTGGCAGGCGGCGCTATTTTGGCGCAGGCACTCTCCGAAGTGCATTACGGTGGCGCAGTGGCCGCCTCCGGTTTGGCGGCCAGCGTATCGCTGGAAACCACGGTACTGCCCTTTATTTTGCGGGGCGTGCGTTTGCAAGGCGTGGACTCGGTCATGTGCCCTCAAGACAAGCGCACCCAAGCCTGGGCGCGTCTGGCAACGCTGTGCTCGGCCCATGCGTATAAGGATATGCAGCGCATCGTCGGCCTGGCCGCGCTGCCGGCATTGGCTGCAGAGATGATGGCAGGCCAAGCCCATGGCCGCGTGGTGGTGGATTTGAAGGCGGCAGCATGAGCGCACGTTTGCCCAGTTCAGTCACCCGAGATAACGCACTCGCCCTACCCAGCCATGCCCTAGACCGGCTTCTCAAACCCCGCTCGATTGCGATCGTGGGAGCGAGCCCGCGTGAAGGCAGTTTTGGCAACATGATTGAGCGCTCCATTGCCTCTTTGGGCTATGACGGCCAGGTGTTTTTGATCAACCCCAAGTACAGCGAAATTCACGGTCGCCCCGCCTACCCCAGTTTGAATGACTTGCCCACCGCACCAGACTGTGTGGCCATGGCCATTGCCGATGCGGCTTTGCCCGCCGCGCTTGAAACCGCGGCGCGCGCCGATGCAGGCAGCGCCGTACTTTTTGGGCGCTCGTATGGTGTAGACAGTGCGGGTCGTGAGCTCACGCAGACGCTAGCGGCAATTGCGCAAGAAGCCAAGATGCAGCTGTGCGGTGCGAACTGCATGGGCTTTGTCAATCTCGATGCCAAGTTGCAAATGACAGGCTTCCCGTTTGAAACCCTGCGCGACCCGGGCCATGTGGCGCTGATTTCGCACAGCGGCTCCACCTGGTCGGGCATCGTGGGCAATTTGCGCGGCATGCGCTTTAACACCGCGATCTCGGCAGGCCAAGAACTGGCCACGGGGGTGGCGCAGTACATGGACTACCTGATCACGCAGCCTTCCACTCGGGTGATTTGCCTGGTATTGGAGACCGTGCGCCAGCCGAGCGAATTTTTAGCGGCGCTCGATCGCGCCCGCGCAGCCGGCATCGTGGTGGTGGCTTTGAAGCTCGGGCGCAGCGAGCGCGGCCAAGCCTTTGCCAAATCGCACAGCGGCGCTTTGTCCGGCAGCGCTGACGTGTTGGATGCAATTTTTGTTCGCCATGGCGTTGTGATCGTCCATACCTTGGACGAAATGATGGACACCGCAGAACTCTTCGCCGCCGAACGCAAGCCCCACAACGGCAGCTTTGCCTTGGGCAGTGACTCCGGCGGTGAGCGCCAGCTGATTGCTGATTTGGCCGAGCCATTGAGAATTGCTTTTGCGCCCTTGGGCGCGTCAACCGTCGAGCGCTTAAACGGATTGCTCAGCCCGGGCGTGGAGGCCACCAACCCCTTGGACTACTGGGGTGACGGCCAAGACGTGATTGCCGAGTGCTTGCTTGCGATGGCCGACGACCCTGCGGTGGGCACCGTGGTCATGGCCACCAACATGGCCCAAGGGCAAGACTTCATGGTGACCTGCTCCAAAGCCTTGGAAAAAACCTGGGCAGCAAGCACCAAGCCGATCGTGCTCATGGGCAATGTGAGTGCGACCATGTCGCCTGCCGAATGCAACCGGTTTCGGGCCATGGGCATCCCCGTGCTGATGGGGACGGAGACCGCCTTGCGGGCCTTGGCGCACTACAGCGCCTACTTCCAACCCCAAACGATGGAAGACATCAGTGAAGGTGTGGCGGCCCATGCCCCCGCCCTGCCCAGTGCCGAGCGAATCGCGCATTGGGAAACCGCATTGCAACGCTGCGCCCAAGCCGACCAAAGCCTGCAAAGCTTTGCCTTGTTAGAAGACTTTGGACTGCCTACCGCCCAGGGCTTGAGCACCAGCGTTTGGAGCGAAGCGTTGGCCTTTGCCAACACCGTAGGCTTTCCTTTGGTCGCCAAAATTGATGCGCCAGAGGTTGCGCACAAGTCCGACATGGGCGGCGTGATATTGGGAATCACCAATGCCCAGCAGCTGCAAGCCGCATGGAACGCATTGCAAGCCAAGGTGCCTGGTGCGGTGCTGCTCCAGCGCCAGTTGCAAGGCACGGAGTTGATCTTGGGCATGCAAAAAGACCCCTCGTTTGGTCCGATTTTTACCGTGGGCTTGGGCGGCATTTTTGTTGAAATCATGAAAGACGTGGCGCTGCTCCTGCCCAGTGATTCCAAACAAACCATCCGCAAGGCCGTCTTGGGTTTGCGCAGCGCTGCCTTGCTGCAAGGTGCGCGTGGGCGGGCGGTGGCCGACATCGATGCGTTGACCCAGGTCATTGAAAACTTCATGGCTATGGGAATGGCTTTGCAAGACCACATCCAAGAGGCTGAGATCAATCCCTTGTTGGTCGATGGCACCACCATGGCAGCGGTCGACTGCTTGGTGATTCCTGTTGCCCCGTCCGCTATGAACGCTTTAGAAACAATTTCTGTATGAACCAAGCTATTGATCCCGCCTTGCTACAAGACCCGGTGGTGCACACCGAAACCATCGGCCGCGTTGGCATCATTCGCTTGAACCGCCCCAACAAACGCAACGCGCTCAACGGCGCGATGATGGCCGCTGTCAGCCACGCCTTGCAAGCGTTTAGCGCCGACCCTGCTATTGGTGCGTTTGTGTTGGCGGCCAACGGCCCCTCGTTTAGCGCCGGCTTTGATCTCAAAGAGCTCGCTGAGCAGGGCAACACGACGGCCGAGCAGTGGGGCGCAGTCCTCAAAGCCGACTTTGATTTTGTGATCCAGTTTTGGGATTGCCCCAAACCGACGGTTGCCGCCATCCACGGGTTTTGCATTGGCGGGGGCTTGGAGCTGGCAGTGTCATGCGACCTGACTATTGCCGATGCCGACACCTTGATGGGCGAGCCTGAAATGAAGTTTGGTTCCAGCATTGCAGCGATGATCGTGCCGTGGTTGGTGGGCGCGAAATACGCCAAGGAAATGCTGCTCACCGCCAATGACCGCATCAGCGCCCAGCGCGCGTATGAGGTCGGTTTGGTCAACGAAGTCACGCAGGGCGGCACGCATTTCGAGCGTGCATTGGCTGTAGCGACCGGCATGGCCAACTGCTCGCCCTTGTCGATGCAACTCACCAAACGCGCCATCAACCGGGGCTTTGATATCAGCGGCATGCGCCAGGCCTTGTTGGCAGCGATTGATGCCGCCACCTTGATCGAGTCCAACACCCGACCCGAAAACGCCGAGTTTGAACGCCTGCGCACCACCCAAGGCATGCAAGCCGCTTTGGCTTGGCGCAACAATCAGCAAGCCAGCGCCGGGGCTTGAAACAAGGGGCGCATTACAACTTTGTCATGGTCGGTGCGCCCTAAGACATTCAAGGACACAATAGCTAAATGCACGTTTTATTGTTGGAAGACGAAAAAAAGATCGCCGACTTTATAGTTGCGGGTTTTGAGGCGAGCGGATTTCAAATCCACCACGAAGCCGATGGTTTTCGGGGCCTCAATACGGCACTGATCCGAAGTTTTGACGCCATCGTGATGGATGTGAATCTGCCCTTGATGGACGGCTTTCAGGTACTGACAGAAATCCGGCGCAAAGGTTTGTACACGCCCGTTGTTTTGCTCACCGCGCGCACGGACTTGGCAGACCGCCTCAAAGCGTTTGAATTGGGTACGGACGACTACCTCCCCAAACCCTTTTTCATCGAGGAGTTGATCATTCGCGTGCAGACGGTGGTCGCCCGCAAGGCCGGTAACGTCGAAAAAACGGTGCAGCAAAGTGGCGTGACCTTGGACCGCTTTACGCGCATGGTGCAATGGGGTGCGCGTTCGAGCTCGCTCACGCAGCGCGAGTTTGTGTTATTGGAGTATTTGATGCTTTCTCCAGGGCAAATCCTCTCTCGCCAACAAATTTTGAAGCATGTGTGGAACGTCGACTTTGACCCGGGCACCAATGTGGTGGATGTGTGCATACAACGCATTCGAAAGAAATTCGCCCACACCGATGCGGACCACCCAGACGTGTTTCCTTTGGAGACCATTCGCGGCGTGGGTTACCGCCTCAACAATGCTTAGTCAGCGATGAAGTCATCGTTTCGGTTGCATGTGTTCTTGGTGGCCCTGCTTTGTGCGCTCACGGTCATTTTCTCCATGCGGATGATTGCGCGCTACTCTGGCGATGAACCGCTGCTCAATTACTTTAGCAGTGCTTTGGCACGGCACCTTGCCAAAGAACTGGTAGCGCCAGTCGACGCGCTGAGCGCAAAGCAATTGCAAGCCAACCTTGAAAAGTCGATTGATGGCATTGAGGTGGGCGAAATGGAAGTCTTTTTCCAATCGGCGCCCCCTGCCAACGAAAACCAAAAGAACTTAAAAGATGCCTTGGCTAAGGGGGCACTGGCCTGGGAAAAGTTAGATGCGTCGCAAGGGGTTGCTGGTATTGAATCTGCAACGCTGCGAGCAGGACCCCACCGATGGAAAGTGTTGCAAACCCCATTCAAGGGGGACGCTATTTTTGTCGCCACAAAAAGCGAGGTGTTTCGAAGAAATTACGACAACATCGTCGCGGTTCGAGATTCGATTTTAAAAATCACCGGGCCCTTTTTGTTGGTGGCCTTGTTGCTTGCCACGTTTGCTATCAGTTACGCCGCGTCCAAGCCAATTGGCAATTTGCAAAAAGCCTTCACCCAAATCCATTTGCACTCGAGTAGCGAGCACATCAACACCGCCACCAACTACCGAGAATTTGCAGAATTCATAAAATACTTCAATGCCTTGATTGACCGCTTTCGAGAAAGTTACACGCAGGCGAGTCGATTCTCTAGCGATGCCGCGCATGAATTACGAACCCCGTTGACCATCATTCGTGGCCACTTGCAGCGTTTGATTAACCAGTCGCCCGACCGATCCGATACGCAAATGCAGCTCTCGCTGGTGGCAGAAGAGGTAGACCGCATCATTTCGATTACGAACAAACTTTTGTTTTTATCGCAAGCCGATTCAGGCCATCTCGCCCTGACTAAAACACCGGTGCACTGTAAAGACATGGCCGGTCAAATGATGGATGACCTGCGTAGTTTTTCTCCTAACTTGGTATTGACCAGCGCGTGGAGTGGCAGCGCCGTGGTATGGGCTGACCGCGATCTCATGTACCAACTCTTGAGCAATTTATTTGCCAACGCCATCAAGTACAACGACGCGCGCGGCGAGGTGGAATTGAAAGCCCATGAAGACAAACACGCTTTTCACTTTTCGCTCTCGAACACCACCTCGCTCACCCTGGACGGCTTAGACGAGCGGGTGTTCGAGCGCTTTTACCGGCACCTGGATATGGGCAACCCATCCCTCAGCACGGGGTCGGGCTCTGGCTTGGGTTTGAGTTTGTGCAAAGAAATCGTCTTGGCCCATGGCGGTCAGATCGGCATCCGGACCCACGCTGACAACCGTGTCACCATTGACATTGACTTACCACGCAGCCCCGAAACATGACAAAAGTGTTAAATGAGATGAAAATTTTAAAGTAAGGCCAGCACGCATTTTCCTGCGCTTTTAACCTTCAGCCACTTCATTTTTTTTGGGTGGCGTATGAAAGCACATTCCATAGGTATTGCGATTTTTATCGGGCTTTTTGGTGCCGTTTGTTGGGGGGCAGAGACCGGCCACTGCGCTGCATTCGCAAAAGACGATGACCGTTACCACTGCACAGCACTGGCCATGAAATCAATGACCTTGTGTTCTCAAATATCAACGTCCGATGGGGTTAACTACTGCAAAGCCATGACGGGCGGCAGCTCTGGCTATTGCGACAAAATCAGTGGCGGCAAACGGGCCCAGTGCATCGCCGGTGTTCGCCTTAAGCAGCGCCAAAACCTCTGGGGCCTGTCTTAAAGCAGAACCATCGCATGCCCCTACACTGGGGGCATGAACAGAAACCTATGGCTATTAACCCTTTGCCAGGGTCTCTTTCTTACTAATAACGTCGCCTTCATTGCCATCAACGGCTTGGTGGGCCTGAGTCTTGCACCGCTGGGGTGGATGGCAACCCTGCCCGTCATGGGCTATGTTGTGGGTGGCGCACTGAGTACCCCGTTGGTGGCGTACACGCAGATGCGCTGGGGCAGAAAAGTGTCCTTTCAGTTGGGCTTGGCGGTGGCTGTCGGCTCGGCGGTGTTGGCCGCGTGGGCCATTGCCCAGCACCAGTTTTGGTGGCTGGTTGCCGCCACTGTGATTGCGGGGTATTACAGCGCCAACGGCCAACTCTACCGTTTTGCCGCCGCCGAATTGGCGCAGCCCAGCCAGCGCGAAAAAGCCACCTCCTGGGTATTGGCTGGCGGATTGCTCGGGGCGATTGCCGGGCCCAATTTAGCCGCCCAAAGCCGCGGCTTGGCCGAGGTGCCTTTTGCCGGGGCCTATTGGGTGTTGGCTGGGGTGGCACTGCTTGCGATGGTGTGCATGGCGGCAATTTCCTTTCCCAAGGAAAAGTCCACAAAAAACACGGTGTACACCGGCCGCAGCGCCTTGCAAATGTTGCGTCAACCGGTGTTTTTGGTCGCCTGCTTGGGCGCCGCCCTGGGCTATGGCGTGATGAACTTGCTGATGGCGGCAACGCCCTTGGCCATGCAGCAATGCGGCTTAAGCTTTGATGACACGGCGTTGGTGTTGGAGTGGCATGTGATTGGCATGTTTGCGCCTGGTTTTTTTACCGGCGCCTTGATTAAGCGGTTTGGCACGCTCTCCGTCATGGGCGCAGGCGTGGTGCTCAATGCCCTGTGTATCGCCATTGCGCTCATGGGCGTGGAATTGCACCAATTTGTGATTGCGCTCTTTTTGTTGGGTGTGGGCTGGAACTTTTTGTTTACCGCAAGCACCACTCTGTCGTTTAGCGCTTATGCACCCGAAGAAAAAGACCGAGCCCAGGCCGTCATCAACTTTGGCGTGTTCGCCGTCATGGCGATCACCTCCTTTGCCTCAGGCGCTTTGGTCACCAACCACGGTTGGGCCTTGCTCAACCTGGGATCCATCGTGCCCGTGGCTTTGACGGGCGCGCTCTTGCTTTGGTTGGCGTATCAACGTAGGGCATTTAGGGCCAAATAGCCGCCCCTTACAATCAGCCGCTCTGTGTGCCTTGACGGCACTCCCTGGGTGCGGCGCAAGTCGCTCTTTATCTTTTTTTTCAGGAATGCCTTCTATGTTTATTTCCTCCGCTTTTGCCCAAACCGCTCCTGCTGCCGCTGCCGGTGGTGACTTGCAATCGACCTTGATGGGCATGCTGCCTTTGGTCTTGATGTTTGTGGTTTTGTATTTCGTCATGATTCGCCCCCAAATGAAAAAGCAAAAAGAACACCGCGCCATGGTTGATGCGATTACCAAAGGCGATGAGGTGGTGACCGTGGGGGGCGTGTTGGGAACCGTCTCCAAAGTGGGTGAGGGCTATATCGGCTTGGAAGTGGCCAGTGGCGTCGAAGTCCAAATCCAACGCAGTGCCGTTGTGCAGGTTT
>JAIPDD010000154.1 GCA_021737875.1 Sulfuritalea sp. | reverse complement strand
ACTGGTTTCTGGTGGCTCGTTCTTTTTAATGCCGTGGGCAATGAAGTTCACCACATCCAAACGGGTTACCCCTTGTTGGTGTAAATAGTAAACCGCATGGGAGTCTTTTTCACCAAAGATAGCGACCAAAACATTGCTGCCCATCACCTCTTTTTTTCCACTGCCAGTGGACTGCACATGCATGATGGCACGCTGAATAACGCGCTGAAAGCCCAATGTGGGCTGGGTATCTACATCATCCAAGCCGGCCACTTGCGGCGTATTGTCTTTGATGAAGTTGGTCAGGGATTTGCGAAGATCGTCCACATTGGCAGAACACGCCCGCAAAACTTCGGCCGCGCTAGGGTTATCAAGCAAAGCCAAGAGCAAATGCTCTACCGTAATAAATTCGTGGCGTTGTTGACGCGCCTCGACAAAAGCCATATGTAGACTTACTTCTAATTCTTGGGCGATCATGACGCTTCCTTATTACCGTTCATTTTTGAAACTCTACCCCGCTTAAATAAGCGGCGATGCTTACCAACCACTGTCTTTCAATAGCCTTACAAATCGATAGGCTCGCTCACACACTGCAAGGGATGGCCCGACTTTTGTGCCGCTTCCATCACCTGGTCGACCTTGGTCGCCGCGACATCCCGAGAATACACGCCGCACACCCCTCTTCCATCCAAATGGATTTTCAGCATGATCTGCGTGGCCGTCTCTAAATCCTTGGCAAAAAACTCCTGAATCACCATCACAACGAACTCCATGGGCGTGAAATCATCATTCAACATCAGCACCTGGAACATTTGGGGCGGCTGAACCCGCTGGGGCAGCCGCTCCAAAACTACAGCGCCGCCATCGTCTTGTTTAGGGGTGACTTGGGGGGCAGTTCGCGGTTTAGAAGGAATTTTGGTTGCCATGGAGTTATTTTATAGACCGCACCATCGTAATGCAGCCCGTGGGGTAATTGGTAACATTGGGCTTAATTTCAAGCACCCAAAGAAAAACCGCCGGAGCGAATTAACGCGTCCAGCGGTTGGTGCTGTGGACAATCGGGCTCAATTCCGCCCGATTGCAGCCATTTTTTTACATGTGGTCAATCATCACTTGGCCAAATCCAGAGCAACTCACCTGGGTCGCGCCGTCCATCAATCGGGCAAAGTCGTACGTTACTTTTTTGCTGTGGATGGATTTTTTCATTGAGCTGATGATCAAATCAGCGGCTTCAACCCAGCCCATATGGCGCAGCATCATTTCTGCCGACAAGATTTCAGAACCGGGGTTCACGTAATCTTTACCGGCGTATTTAGGGGCGGTTCCGTGGGTCGCCTCAAACATCGCGATGGTGTCGCTCAGGTTAGCACCAGGCGCAATACCAATACCGCCGACTTGGGCCGCCAAAGCGTCTGATACGTAATCACCGTTCAAATTCAAGGTGGCGATCACGCTGTATTCCGCAGGACGCAACAAAATTTGCTGCAAGAACGCATCGGCAATACTGTCCTTCACAACAATCTCTTTACCCGTCTTTGGATTTTTAAACTTGCACCACGGTCCGCCGTCAATCATCACCGCGCCAAACTCTTTTTGTGCCAAGGCATACGCCCAATCACGGAAGCCACCTTCGGTGTACTTCATGATGTTGCCTTTATGAACAATCGTCAGGCTGGGTTTGTCGTTATCAATGGTGTACTGAATGGCTTTGCGAACCAAACGCTCGGTCCCTTCGCGTGACACGGGTTTGATACCGATGCCTGAGGTAGCAGGGAAGCGAATTTTCTTGACACCCATTTCGTCTTGCAAGAATTTGATGAGTTTTTTGGCTTTATCCGACTCGGCTTCAAATTCAATACCTGCGTAAATATCTTCCGAGTTCTCACGGAAAATCACCATATTGGTTTTTTGCGGTTCTTTCACCGGGCTGGGCACGCCATCAAAATATTGAATCGGGCGTAGACAAACATACAAGTCCAACTCTTGGCGCAAAGCAACGTTCAAGGAACGGATACCGCCGCCCACAGGCGTTGTCAATGGGCCTTTAATGGACACCACGTAATCGCGAATAGCGTGGAGGGTTTCTTCAGGCAGCCAGACATCGGGGCCGTACACATTGGTCGATTTTTCACCCGCGAAAACTTCCATCCAGTGAATTTGTCGCTTTCCGCCATACGCCTTGGCAACGGCGGCATCGACCACTTTCAGCATCACCGGCGTAATATCAGCGCCGGTTCCGTCACCTTCAATAAACGGAATAATGGGTTGATCAGGGACATTCAAAGACATGTCTTTATTGACCGTGATTTTTTGACCTTCTGTGGGAACTTTGATGTGCTGGTACATGAAGTGAGTCTCGTTGTATGTGAATGATCAAAAGTGGGTTGGGCCCCGCCTAAACGCAGCCTCCGACTCGGTAAACGGATTTTAGTCTTGAATAATTACTTGATTCTGTCAAACCCAGGCCCTCATCCCCTTGCAAAATCCTGACGTCTGCTTTAGTTCCATCACAATGTGCCTATGAAAAACCTTCACTTTCTCGCTTTTTTAATTCCCTTGGTGTTGTCCGCCCCCGTTTTGGCCCAGGGACAAGCCCAACTCAACCTACCGCGAACCATCCTGTCGGCCGGAATCCATCAAATTGATGCCCAAGTCGCCCGGACACCCGAGGAGCATGCTATCGGTCTGATGTTCAGAAAAGAAATGCCCCAAAACGAAGGGATGCTTTTCGTTTTCAACTCACCTTCCAAGCAATGCTTTTGGATGAAAAACACCTTGTTGGGTTTGACTGCCGCTTTTGTAGCCGATGATGGTGCGGTTGTGAATCTCGAAGATATGCATGCCAACACCGCCGAATCACACTGCTCCACCAAGCCGGTGCGCTACGTGCTTGAAGTTAATCAAGGTTGGTTCGCAAAAAAAGGCATCAAGGCAGGCGCAAAATTGAGTGGGGCTCCTTTCAAAGTTGCGCCTTAACCCACTAATCCAACAGCTCCAACAACAACGCAATACGCGCTTTGACCGCCGAAAGCGGGCTTGCCTCCAATAATTTGGGCTCTGCGCCGTCAGGCTGCGCCAACACCACGCTACCTGTTGCGCAGCGGGTGGTTCGGATGACCCGAACGCCTTGGGCTTGGGCGTCATTCAAAGCCTGTGCTAAGTCGTGGTGAATATCGCCATTGCCCGTTCCGGCTACAACGATACCCCGCAGGGGGCTATCGCCTTGTGCGGTATGCGCACACATAGCCCGAACGGATGCCCCATTCGCACCAGCATGGCTCATCACAATCTCAACTCTTGGCCAATCTTTCTTTGCGCTCGCTTGCGGGCTAAATGAGTGGTGGACAACCGTTTCGAGCAAATCAGGCCAAGCGCCAAAAAGTCGGAATAGGCCTTCTTCCACCACGCCCACGGGCCCCGCCTCCCCAGAATCGAAGGCATCAAGACGGTAAGGATGAACTTTTTGAACTCGTAAAGCACTGTGCACCGTCGCACTGCAAACCAACAAAACCCCATTGGCGCCTTGGGTTGTGGCTACACACAGCGCATCCACCATATTCTGAGGACCATCGGCTTGGGCAGAAGTCGCAGGCCGCATGGCGCAGGTCAAAACAACCGGCTTGGCTCGCAACAAGGCTTCGGGGACGGTGCGGGCTAGGAAATAGGCCGTTTCCTCTGCCGTGTCCGTTCCATGGGTAATCACTATTCCCCGCACATCGGCTTGGCTCAAGTAATGAACCACGCGCCCATGCAATTGTTGCCAATGGCTGGGGTCAAGGTCTTTGCTATTCAATTGGAAGACCTGCTCAGAATGCAGCAAAGCGCCCCGGAGCTGGCCCCGCAGCCCAGGAATAGCCTCCAAAAGCTGGCCGACCTCAATTTGAGCGGCTTGGTAGCTAACGTTGTCTTGGGATGACTGCGCCTGACCGGCAATCGTTCCCCCCGTACCCAAAAAAACCACACGTTGTTGCATCAGATCAACTTCCTCTTGCAAAAAAAATAAAACTGTATAAAAATACACGTACTGTTTATAAAAACAGCGTGTTTAAAACCACAGGCCTCAAAACCTGAACCAGGAGCCAGTATGCTCGAAAGCCCCAAGCTGACCGCACGTCAACAGCAAATTCTTTCACTCATTCAAAGTGCCATCTCCCGAACCGGTGCGCCCCCCACCCGCGCTGAAATCGCCACGGAGCTGGGATTTAAATCGGCCAACGCCGCTGAGGAGCATCTCCAAGCTCTCGCTCGCAAAGGAGTCATCGAACTCGTCAGCGGGACTTCCCGCGGCATTCGCCTGTTAGGCGACGCACTTCGCAGCTTACAGGCCTCTCGGTCTAAACAATTCGACTTGCCCATGCCAGGGCTTGCCCAACTGGCCTTGCCCTTGATTGGCCGTGTCGCAGCGGGCTCGCCTATATTGGCCCAAGAGCATGTCGACCAAACCTATTACGTAGAAAACAGCTTATTCCAACGCCAGCCCGACTATTTACTCAAAGTACGCGGCATGTCTATGCGTGATGCAGGAATCATGGACGGCGATTTACTGGCGGTTCAATCCACCAAAGAAGCCAAAAACGGACAAATTATCGTGGCGCGTATTGGCGAAGAAGTCACTGTCAAACGCTTTCGCAGAAATAAGGAAGTGATTGAGCTGCATCCTGAAAACCCCGATTTCCAAACCATCATCGTTGAACCCGGCGAACCGTTTGAGATCGAAGGCCTTGCCGTCGGCCTCATCCGCAACACCATGTTGATGTAATTTTGCTGACCCATTTTTCTCAAATATCGAAAGTTTGAAATCAAATTCCCCACCTATCCGAGCGCCAACACAAACCAACGCAGCCCCTTTCACCAACAAAGAAAAGCGCTACGGATTGTTCGCGTGGTTGAAGCCGGCCAAGCCCGCAGCAGCGTCGGCCGAATGATCATCTCCGGCTGCATTACCGACATCTGCGCTGAATTAGACCGCTTAGCACAACGCGAATCTGCGATGGCATAAAAACAGGGCTTGCCCTGCGTCAAAATCCCAATCGGAACGGGCACAATCCGTTCTATGAATATTGTGATTCTTGACGATTACCAAGACGCAGTTCGCAAACTAAATTGCGCCAGCAAACTTGACGCCTTTCAAGCAAAGGTTTACACCAATACCGTCAAAGGACTGGGCCAACTTACCGTGCGACTCAAAGACGCCGAAGTGATTGTTCTCAACCGCGAGAGAACCCCTATTTCGAGGCAATTGGTCGAGAAACTCCCCAAACTCCGACTCATCGCACAAACCGGATCGGTCGGCTCCCACATTGATGTAGACGCCTGTACCGAGCACGGCATTGCTGTAGCAGAGGGAAAAAGTTCGCCCCTTGCAGCAGCCGAACTCACATGGGCGCTCATCATGGCCGCCATGCGCCGATTGCCTCAGTACATCGGCAATTTAAAACATGGCGCGTGGCAACAATCGGGATTGAAGGTGGGAACGATGCCGCCTAACTTTGGTTTAGGCACTCAACTGGCAGGAAAAACGCTTGGCATTTGGGGCTACGGGCGCGTTGGCCAATTGGTCGGCTCTTATGGCAAAGCCTTTGGAATGCAAACAGTGGTTTGGGGAAGTTCCACGTCAAGAGAAAAAGCCCTTGCAGACGGACATCTTTGCGCTTCCCACCAATCTGCGTTTTTTGAACAATGCGATGTGTTGTCCTTGCATTTACGGCTCACCGATGCGACCAAGGGCATCGTCAAAAACGCTGATCTCTCGGCAATGAAAACCACTTCTTTGTTGGTCAACACCTCCCGCGCAGAGCTCATTGAGCCGGACGCTTTGATCAGCGGATTAAACCGCGGACGCCCCGGTCTCGCCGCGGTGGACGTCTATGAAGTAGAACCTATCTTGCAAGGTCAAGCTCTGTTGCGTTTAGAAAACTGTATCTGCACGCCCCACATCGGCTATGTGGAGCAAGAACATTACGAGCTTCTCTTTGGAGCCGCATTTGACAACGTCGTGCGCTTTATCCAAGGTATCCCGACCAATATTGTGAATCCCGGCGCATTGCAAAATCACCGCTGACTTACCTAGAGCGTAACGACTAGCAAGCGTCTGAGGGCTTGCCTAGACACGAAGGTGACAAAACCCACCCCTGCAATCTAACAAGGAGGTCACAATGTACCAACCCTCATTGAGAACCGCCGTAGCCAAGTTTCCCCATGGATGAACCCATTCTCACAATTGAAGAACGCACTGCGATCAACGCGGGGCGGTGGTTTTCAACACTCTCGCC
>JAIPDD010000145.1 GCA_021737875.1 Sulfuritalea sp. | reverse complement strand
ACCGCACGGTTGGGGGCCTCACGCACCGCGACCAAATGGTTGGCCCTTGGCAAGTGCCTGTGGCCGACTGCGCTGTGACTTTGGCAGACTTCAAAGGCTTTGCGGGTGAGGCCATGTCCATGGGCGAGCGCACGCCCTTGGCCTCGGTTAACGCGCCAGCTTCTGGCCGTATGGCGGTGGCCGAGGCGATTACGAATTTGTTGGCCGCGCCGATCGAGTTGTCCCGCGTGAAGCTTTCTGCCAATTGGATGGCCGCGTGCGGCGAGCCGGGCGAAGACGCGGCGCTTTACGCAACCGTCAAAGCCGTGGGCTTGGAACTCTGCCCCGCCTTGGGCGTGTCGATTCCCGTGGGCAAAGATTCGCTGTCTATGCGGACCCAATGGCAATCCGACGACGGGGCCAAAAAAGTCACCTCGCCGGTGTCTTTGATCGTCAGCGCGTTTGCAACTTTGGCCGATGTACGTGGCACCTTGACCCCGCAATTGCAATCGGGCTTAGACACCACGCTGGTGCTGGTGGATTTAGGCCGCGGAAAAAACCGCATGGCGACCAGCATCTTGGCCCAAACCCTCAACCAAGTCGGGGACCAAGTTCCTGATTTGGATGTGGCCCACGACTTGGTGGCTTTGGTCGATGCGGTTAACGCCCTTCGCACTGAGAAAAAAATTCTGGCCTACCACGACCGCAGTGACGGCGGCTTGGTGGCTGCGGTGGCTGAAATGGCGTTTGCGGGGCGGGTCGGCGTGGCGCTCAATATCGACATGTTGGTTACCGAAGGCGACGGCGTAACGGATAGCCGAATGGATGTGGGGGACAGCAAAAACTGGGCGGGGCAGGTAAGCGGTCGGCGAAACGAGTTATCGCTTAAAGCCTTGTTCAACGAAGAGTTGGGCGTAGTGTTGCAAATTCGAACCGAAGACCGCAACGCGGTGATGCAAACCCTGCGCACCCATGGCTTGTCAAAACACAGCCATGTGATTGGCAAAACCCAAGCCAGCCCCGAGTTACAAATTTGGCGCGACGCCAAGCTGATATTCAAGGCCGCGTTGACCGATCTGCATCAAGTCTGGGACAGCGTGAGTTGGAAAATTTGCCAGCAGCGCGACAACCCCGCGTGTGCTGACGCGGAACACGCCAGCGTCGGTGCGCTCAGCGATCCGGGTTTGCACTTTCATGTGCCAATGTCTCTGAACGCACCGGCCTTGATGTTGCACCGGCCCAAGGTCGCCGTCTTGCGCGAGCAGGGCGTGAACTCCCACGTGGAGATGGCGTATGCGTTTGACCAAGCGGGCTTTGAGTCCTTTGATGTGCACATGACAGATCTGCAAAGCGGCCGCGCGAAGTTGGCTGATTTTCAAGGCGTGGTCGCATGTGGCGGCTTTAGCTATGGTGACACCTTGGGCGCGGGGATTGGTTGGGCTCGATCAATTACTTTTAACAAAGCATTGGCCGACCAGTTCCAAGGATTCTTTGGCCGCAAAGACACGTTTGGTTTGGGGGTGTGTAACGGCTGCCAAATGTTCGCAGAGTTGGCCGACATCATTCCCAGCGCAGAACATTGGCCTCGGTTTACCTCCAACCAAAGCGAGCGTTTTGAGGCACGGTTCTCCATGGTCGAAGTCTTGCCATCGCCCTCGCTTTTTCTGCAAGACATGGCCGGCGCTCGCTTGCCGATTGCGGTCGCCCACGGCGAAGGCTTTGCCAATTTCCAACACCGCGGCGACGCCAACAAAGCCATCGCGGCGATGCGCTTTGTAGACAACGCAGGCGCAGCCACCGAAGCCTACCCCTTTAACCCCAACGGCAGCCCCGGCGGCTTAACGGCGGTCACCACGGCCGACGGCCGCTTCACCGCCATGATGCCGCACCCCGAGCGCGTATTCCGCTCAATTCAGATGAGCTGGTCGCCCCTAGATCCGAACGCCCCAAGTCCTTGGATGCATCTGTGGCACAACGCTCGCAAGTGGGTTGGGTGAGTTTAGTGAAACCCTAGCGAATAAAAAATAATCGTATTTCGTTAACCTTTCTTTCTTTGAAGTTATAGTTCGGCTAACCAATGCGCTCGCCAACCTGTCCGAGCTATCGGAAAAACTATAAAGAGAGAGCGTCGGGGTTCATGGAAAACTTATTCCTTTACGGAATTACAAAATGGTTACCTGTACGTCAAATTTTAAACGGCTTGCAGGTATTTCAACAAATTGATGCATCGACTGGCCTTGGCTGTGTCAGCCGATTTTTGCGATCTGCATTACGTTAATCGACATAAGAGGAATTCATCATGCACACATCGCATCGTTGGCTTGTTGCCTTGGCACTTTGCTCACAGTTTTCTCTCGCGGATGCTCAGCAATCTCAATCTCTACCTGGTTTGCAGTCTTACATTCCCAATCGCATAGAGTGGCTTGGCCTGGTACTGAACTCTCAGCTACGTCAAGATGCCACACTCGAATCACCTTTTAGCTTGAACGTCATCAACACAGATCATGAAACCATCTTGATCTTCGTTCGATACCAAGCGAATGTCGATCGAAGAATCATGAATATGGCTGTTGAAGCTGCTCGAGAGGTAACACAAATCACTGCAAAAAGTTACGGATGGAACCGCTGGGTCAAGATCAAGGATCGGATCGAGCTGGCAAAGCCTTAGACCGCGCGTGAGCGCAAGTATCGACCAATGATGCCCAACCAATAGTTCCACCAACCGTGACTTGGCGGCTAAGTCGATATTGAAGGAGAATGTATATGTGGACGAGTAAAGTTATTCTTGCTGACGACGAGGAACTTCAGCACGAAAGTTCGAAAACAAGTGGGTTCATGCTGGAAAAAGACATTGATGTCTACTTAATAGTCCGGAGGGATGGAGTCAAAACGGGATCTGTAAGGGTATCGGATCACACCGCCGTTAATAGTTTGAGAAGAACTATTTCAGTTCACCAAACGGATGCTTCTGGTAAAGCTGTTGTCAATGAAAGCTTTAGCCTTCCAAAGCAGTAGCCGTCCAGGCGGCTATGTTTAATCGCTACTTAAACCGGCCCCATTTCGTTAGACCGCCAAAACCTCTCTATTTCATTCTTAGCCCTTAGAGGCCTAACGCAACTGCCCTTTTAATTCAAAGATTAGGCAAATCCACAATGAGCAGAATCGAGCGTTGGGTTAGAGCATCCTTTGCGACAGTTAGGTTTGAGCAAGTTATGTGCATGACAATCCAAAGTCTCGGACGCCTTGACGCTTCGCTAATAGAAGGTGATGATTTATTCTTAGCTGATTTTGAAAGCAATAGAACTTCTATAAATGAAATTCTAAAATTCAATGACCGTTTCACGATGTCATATCTTTGGGTTTTAGGAGGCTACGAAGTTGTACGCACTATTTGCCAGCGCATAAAAGACAATAGGGATGACATACCGCACGAAATAGCGGTTAAATTCGAGAGTCTCAAAAAAGAATTCAATCGCCTAAGAGTCCCACTTGCAAAGATGGAAGCTGCCTCGGCTCACAAAAGCACTGACAGTCATTTTGCATACCCTGTAATAAATGCTAGAGGCATTGCTTGGCAAGTATCCCAAGATGTTTTTATAACTCGTCTTGATCTTTCTGATCAACTTCTTGAAGCTCTTGAATTTGCTCGGGGCAAAGATCCAAATCTTAAAAATGTTGAGGAGCCTTATGCCTAACCCGTCCTTAAAGCGGGACGCCTTTCGGAGCCCCATAACTAAAACATTAAATCCCCCCTTGCCCTTATTTATTTTGTAGATACAATTTAGTATGCTCACATGGGATGAAGTAAAGCGCAAGCTGAACATTAAAAATCACGGGCTTGACTTCGTCGGATGCGATGCAATTTGGAACCACTTCACGGTGACCCGAGAGGACAAACGGCAAAACTATGGCGAAGAGCGCTTTGTTTGTTTTGGTCTTCTTGAGGCAGAGGTGGTTGTGATGGTTTACACCGAACGCCCGATAGGGCCTCACGTGATATCGCTGATAAAGGCAGAAAAACATGAAACTCGCTACTACCGCCAAGTTGCCAAAGAAAACCTTGGCTAAAGTAAACGACCCAGACAATCCCGCATGGAGTGAGGACATGCTTGGTGCGCCCGTGCTCAAGCGTGGACGCGGGCCTCAAGCAACGCCCACAAAGGTACTTACCTCGGTTCGTTTGGATGCGGACATTTTGGAATTCTTTAAATCCAAAGGGACTGGCTATCAGTCCCGTATTAATGCTGCGCTTCGCTTGGAGGTAGAGCGAAATTTAACAGCGCGTCCAAGCCTGACAACTCGTAAGCGTGTAGTCTCCTGAGATTAAGAACCCCTCTATTATCACAAATATGCTATATTAATTAAATGATGTGGGAGATTACATATCACGATGAAAAGTTACAGGCCGATGTGCTGGCGTTACCGGCGGGAATTTTGGCCAGATATTTTCATTGCACCGATCGGATGGTTGAGTTCGGCCCTGATTTAGGAATGCCTCACACGCGGGCAATGCGAATGGGGCTTTTTGAGTTGCGTTTGAAATCCCGTGAGGGTATTGGTCGGGTGTTTTATTGCACCTTGGTGAATCGTAAGATCGTCATGCTGCATCAATTTGTGAAGAAAACTGATAAGACGCCCCCTAAAGAATTAGCACTTGCTCGCAAGCGAATGAAGGAATGGAAAAATGTTAACGCATAAACAACTTCGCACCAAGGCATTAGCTCGTGCTGATGTCAAAGCGGAATACGAAAAACTGGCCGATGAGTTTTCACTGTTGGACGAATTCTTGAAGGCGCGTGCCGCACAAGGTTTAACCCAGGCGCAGGTGGCAGAGAAGATCGGCACTACGCAGTCTGCTGTAGCGCGTATGGAGTCGGGTAGCGGTAAACACTCGCCGTCTTTGGCTACGTTGACCAAGTACGCCGATGCTCTGGGATGCAAGCTGGAGGTTCGTTTGGTTCGCAGGCCTAGGACTGTGAGAAATTTAACGGCGAGTCCAAGCCCGACAACGCGCAAGCGCGTTGCAGCCTAAATCTCACTTTGAGGAAAAAACTCTTTAAATGAAACCAAACCGAATAGAAGCAGTCGACGCGCTACGCGGTTTGGCCTTGGTATGGATGGCCGTTTTTCATGGATGTTTTGATATCAGTAACGCAGGTTTTTTATCGGCTAACTTTTACGCTGACCCGCTTTGGACTTGGCAGCGCAGTTGTATTCTGAGTTTGTTCTTGCTGTGCGCTGGCGCAGGGCAGGCGCTGGCTTTTCACCAAGGCCAAAGCTGGCGTCGCTTTGGGGTTCGGTGGTTGCAAATTGCGGGGTGCGCCGCTTTGGTGTCTTTAGGCTCCGCGCTGATGTTTCCGAACAGTTTTATTTACTTTGGCGTTTTGCATGGCATGGCGGTGATGTTGCTGATCGTTCGGCTTACTGCGTCTTGGGGGCGTTGGTTGTGGCTTTTGGGGGCCTTGGTGTGGGCCACTTACTTCTTAACGCCTTGGGCGTTTGATTCTGGTTGGCTCAGCACCGCCTTCAACGCTAAACCGCTCAACTGGATAGGCTGGATTAGCATCAAGCCTATCACCGAGGATTACGTTCCCTTGGTTCCGTGGTTGGCGCTGATGTGGTGGGGGATGGCGGCAACGCAGTGGTGGCTTGCTAGCCCACTGTCACAAAAGCCTACCTCGATTCGCTTGCCTCTATTGCCCCAATTGGCAGTTTTAGGCCGATGGAGTTTGAGCTTTTATATGTTGCACCAGCCAATGCTCTTAGGCGCTTTGTGGGCCTGGACAACGTTGACATAAAAAAACGCGGACTAGCCGCGTTTTTGTTATTCGACCTTGGCTTTAGACCGAAGCTCTTCTTGGTATTTCCCCATTTTTTGTTGCATCAACTGCTGAGAAATTTGGGGTTTGACGTCTTCAAACTTTGGAAGTTGCGCATCGCGAACGTCATCCAAGCGGATGATGTGCAAACCAAACTGGGTTTTAACCGGTGTCTCAGTGGTTTTTCCTTTGCCTAAAGCGGCCAAGGCGTCTGAGAATTCTTTAACGTAGCTGCTGGCGCTGGCCCAGTCGAGGTCGCCGCCTTTGGCGCCAGAGCCTGGGTCTTTAGACGACTTCTTGGCGATTTCTTCAAACTTGCCGCCTTTTTTCAGCTGGGCGATGATGGCTTTGGCTTGGTCTTCTTTTTCTACCAAGATGTGGCGGGCCTTGAATTCTTTGCCGCTGTTAGCCGCAGCAAACTTGTCGTATTCTGCTTTCATTTCCGCATCCGTGATCGGATTTTTGTTTTGGTACGAGGTAAACAACTCGCGAATTAAAAGCGACTGGCGGGTTAACTCCATTTGCATTTTGAAGTCGTCGGTGGCGTCTAA
>JAIPDD010000125.1 GCA_021737875.1 Sulfuritalea sp. | reverse complement strand
TTGAATATTTCTACCATCGCTGCGGCCTGGTGGCTGGCGCCGTGGTTTTCACAATCGGCCATCGAGCCTATTTTTGCCATGGCCGTGGGCGTCATGGTTGGCGGCGTGTTGCAGCTCGGCTTGCAAATTCCTGCGCTGTACCGCTTGGGGCTTTTGCCGCGCATTGGCTTGTCTTGGCGCGCCATTCGAACTGCGTGGGCTGACCCCGCAACCAAAAATATCACCCACCTCATGGCGCCGGCTTTGCTTGGCGTGAGCGTGGCGCAAATCTCATTGCTGATCAACACCCAAATTGCGTCGCACTTAGCCACCGGCAGCGTGAGCTGGCTGAGTTACGCCGATCGCCTCATGGAATTTCCCACGGCACTGCTGGGCGTGGCTTTGGGTGTGGTGCTGATGCCGCAGTTGGCTGCAGCCAACGCGTCGGGAAACACCAAAGACTATTCCGCCTTGCTCGACTGGGGCTTGCGCATCGTGGTCTTGTTGGCGGTTCCTTGCTCTGTTGCGCTGTTGTTGTTTGCGCAGCCGCTGGTTGCCGTGCTGTTCCATTACAAAGCATTCACGGCCTTTGACGTGGCACAAACCGCGCTGGCTTTGCAGGGCTGGGGCGTGGGACTGGTTGGCATCATCGCGATCAAGGTTTTGGCGCCCGGCTATTACGCCCGCCAAGACATTAAAACGCCGGTGCGCATTGCGATTGCCGTCTTGGTAATAACGCAATTACTGAATTGGGCTTTAGTGCCTCACTTTAAGCATGCCGCTTTGTCCTTGTCGATTGGTTTGGGCGCGGTGATCAATGCGGTGTGGTTGTTGGTGGGTTTACGCATTCGAAAAAGCTACCAACCCCAGCCGGGCTGGTTGCGGTTTTTATTGCAAGTCATTTTGGGCGCGGTGGTATTAGCTGTATTTTTGGGCTGGGCCGCCCAAGCCTTTCCGTGGCTAGACATGCCTGGACAACACTTGCAGCGGATTGGTGGGGTTGCAGCGATTATTTTTGGGGCTGGGGCTTTGTACCTTGGTACGGTAAGCCTTTTGGGCGTGAACTTGCGACAGTTTTTAAGGCGGTGAGCGTACTTTTTTGAGGAAAGACTTTTCCATGGGTAAAGAATATTTATCACTTAAATTCACCCGGCGGGTGGCTTTTGGAATATCTGCGCAGGCTCCGACGCCGACCGATCCTTTGGCCTGGGCAGCAGCGCAGTTAAAGCAAACGCCGCCGATTGCTATTTTGGAGCGCGATGGAAGCCGCCGAAACGATTTACCTGAGTGGGTGAAGCTTCGATGGACAACCGATGACGTCATGACTGCCTTGCACGAGCACCAAGAAGCGGAAAAAGCCTCCTTTGAAAAAAGCAAAACGCTTTCTAAAGAGCAATTTGAACTAGAGCGAAAAAACGATATTGCAATCCCTTATTGGCGGATGGAGCATTGGAAGGAAGTGCAGGCCCGTGCGACAACAGCTGCTTACGCCAAAGCGCCAGTCTTTGAGCGCTTTTGGCACTTCTGGACTAACCACTTTATGGTGGCCCCGGGCAACCAAAATAACGATGTCATGGTGGGGCCTTTTCAGCGGTCTTTGCGAGAAAAAATGCAGGGGTCATTTAAAGACATGCTGTGGCATGCGGTAACCCATCCTGCCATGTTGGTTTACTTGGACAACAACCGCAACACCGGACCCAACTCTAAAGCGGTACGCCAAAAGTGGACTACTGACAGCGTGAATGAAAACTTAGGTCGTGAACTTTTAGAGTTGTTCTCCTTGAGCCCTGCAGGCGGATATACCCAAAAAGATGTGGAGGCAACTACGTTGATATTGACGGGTTGGCGTGAAATGAAACCTGATAAATGGCGCAAACCTGAAATTCCGCTAGGCGCTTATTTTGACTTTGATCGTCATGAACCCGGCTCACAAACGGTATTGGGAAAAACATACAGCGCCATGTTTCGTCCAAATCAGAAATTGGAAGAGTTGATTCACGATTTAGCCCTCCACAAAGCAACTGCAAATCACATAGCGCGCAAGCTTTGTATTTATTTCATGGACGACGCCCCACCCCAGCAAGCCATTGCCCACGTAGAGTCAGTTTTTTTAAAAACCCAAGGCTCTCTGCCTGCAGTCCATGCAGCGGTCTTAGAAATGTGCTGGGAGCATATTTCCAGTACGCGTAAATTCACTTCGCCAGAAACTTGGTTCTTGCAGACAGCCACGATTTCTGGATTGGAAATTCCCCGGGTTGCGCCTTTAGACGATCGAGGTGGATTGAAAACTTTTTATCTCTTAGGGGACTTGGGCCAACCTTTGCCACGGTGTCCGCAGCCTAATGGCTGGCCTATTCGTTCGAGTGATTGGATTTCTAAAGAGATGTTGGACCGCAGAGTACGGTATTTGCCTATTGCGTTTAGCGAAATCACGCGGATGAATAGCAACTATTTTGACGAGCTGACTGCCCAATGCGCCCGATTTTTACCAGACAAAGGTGCGGACGTCTTAGCAATTGAAGCCGCCTTGAAGCGCAAAGACATGCGCTTAGCTCACAGTTTGTTTCACGCCAGTCCTTCCCTGCTCTGGAGTTAACGTTATGCAAAGAAGAGCTTTTTTACAAACAACTTCTGCCCTGGGTGCGCTCAGTTTTGCTGCGTTTCAATCGCCCTACGCTAATGCACAAGACAATGCGCCGCGTATTTTGGTCGTTTTGTTGCGCGGGGGGATGGATGGTTTGACTGCTGTTGCACCTGTGGGCGACAGCACCTACTCCCGTATCCGTCCCACCACGGCTGTTCAGCAAACTTTGCGTTTGGATGGCTCTTTCGGATTGCACCCGGCATTGAGCCACTTACACAGTATTTGGAGCCAAGGACAATTGGCGATCGTGCACAGCACCGGCTTTGATTACAGCGGCCGCTCGCACTTTGAAGGACAAGACATCATGCAAACAGGCATGACAAAGCCTTACACATCCCCGTCTGGTTGGTTGGGAAGGGCCATGCAAGTCGCCAATGCGCCGGGTGGAGTGGCTATCTCTATTCCAATGCCTTTGATACTTCGTGGCAATCCCGATTCGGTGACCCAATACCCTAATTGGATGCCGAGCTTGCGCCGAGATGTTGCCGATCTTTTGCCGGCGCTGTGGGCCCAAGACGAAGTGATCGCCCCATATGCCAATGTGATTCGCGAGCAAAATATGAATCAAATGCGCGGGCCCATGTCCAAGGAAAACTTTGAAAACTCAAAATCTTGGCCAGAGCTCGGCCGTTTGGCGGGTTTGGAGATGCGACAACCCACCGGCCCTCGGGTTGGGTTGATTGACTTCACACATGGCTTTGATACCCATGCCAGCCAAGGTGCCGAGCAAGGTGTGCACGCGCAGCAACTCAAAGAATTGGACCGACTGGTTCAAGCCTTCCAAACCCAGATGGGCGACGCATGGCGCAAGACTGTGGTGGTCACCGTGACAGAGTTTGGTCGTACGGCAGCTGAAAACGGCACCACCGGCACTGACCATGGCGTGGGCACATGTTGCTTTTTAGCCGGAGGTTTGATTGACCAGTCCAAGGTGTACGCTGACTGGCGAGGCCTTAAGCCTGAGCATCTTTTTGAATCCCGTGACTTGCCTGCTAGCATTGATGTAGCTGCGGTATATGCCAAAGTCATGGAGCGTGTATTTGGCATTTCTCCTCAAAAAATCCAAGACCAAGTGATTGCCCATAAACCCCATGCCGCCCTCAAAGGCTTATTAGGACTCGGCTAAATATTTATGCAATTGTCGTTTAACCCCCCGTCCCCCCTTGAATACTTTGCGACCCTGGTCCAAAGTGATGACAACTTTCCTTTGCTGGAGGCAGCGGTTTCTATTGGCCATATCCAAGCGCCTGTGATGGATGTGCAAGGTGTCTTGTCGCAGGTGGATGCATGGTTGGTACGGCTGCGTCGGCGGGTGGCCAGTGACGCTGCACCCTTGGCGCGTTTATTGGCGCTGAACCAGTTTTTTTACAAAGACTTGGGCTTTGGTGGCAACCTCAACGACTACTACGCTACGGGCAATAGTTACATTCACGCGCTGTTAGAGTCCCGCCGGGGAATTCCTATTTCCATGGCGGTGCTGTGGCTCGAGTTGGCGCAAGGCATTGGCTTAACAGCAAGCGGAGTGAGTTTCCCGGGCCACTTTTTGATCAAAATCAGCCTGCCGATGGGGCAAGCGGTGATTGATCCGCTCTCCGGCCAGTCCTTTAGTGGTGAAAAGTTGTCAGAGATGTTGGAGCCCTACCGCTTATCCCCAGACTTTGAAGTCCCTATGGGTTTGTATTTGCAAGCCGCGCCTGCGCGGGAAATTCTTGCCCGCATGCTGCGCAACCTCAAAGAGATTTTCAAGAGCCAAAAGCAATGGGCCCACTGGCTGGAGGTTCAAGAGCGCTTGGTTGTTTTGATGCCCGAGGCCTGGACTGAATACCGCGATCGGGGTTTGGCCCACGCGGCTTTAGGCAACCATAGCCTGGCCTTGGCCGATTTAGAACACTATCTCGCGCATGTGCAAGACGTGGTGGATGTGGATGCGATTGCGCAGCAAGTCGAGATGCTGCGCACCGCCTTGGGCCGGCGGACCGAGCCCAATTAAGCGACGGTTACCGCGGCGCCGTTTCCGCGCTCTGCAATCACGCCAATCTCAAAGACCTGTTCGCCACTGGCGCGAAGGGTGGCCGCGCAGGCCGCTGCGTCTTGGGCCGCAATCACAACGACCATGCCGATGCCATTGTTAAATGTGCGGTTCATTTCAATATCGTCAATCCCCGCAGTCGCTTGGAGCCAGGCAAACAACTCCGTTTGGGGCCAGCTGCCTTTTTGAAGGTGGGCGGCGTAACCCTCGGGCAGAACGCGGGGAATGTTTTCCAGTAAGCCGCCGCCGGTGATGTGCGCTAAGGCTTTGATGGGGTGTTGTGCCAGCGCAGCCAATACGTTTTTCACGTACAAACGGGTAGGCTCCATGATGGCTTGCTTAAAGGGCTTACCGTCGAGTGTTGCGGGTATATTTTCTGCTGCGCGTTCAATGCACTTGCGCACCAAACTAAAGCCATTGGAGTGCACGCCGTGGGAGGCTAAGCCCAAGACCACATCGCCAGGCTTCACGTTTTGGCCTGTCAGAATTTTAGATTTTTCAACCGCACCCACCGCAAAACCAGCCAGGTCGTACTCGCCGGCGGGGTACATGCCAGGCATTTCTGCCGTTTCGCCACCAATCAAGGCACAACCTGAGAGCTCGCAGCCTTTAGCGATACCGCCAATGACTGCGGCGGCGGTGTCAATATCGAGCTTGCCACAGGCAAAGTAATCTAAAAAGAACAGGGGTTCGGCGCCTTGAACCAACACGTCGTTCACGCTCATGGCCACCAAATCAATGCCCACGGTATCGTGCATATTCCACTCAAAGGCCAACTTGAGCTTGGTACCCACGCCATCGGTGCCGCTGACCAAGACGGGCTCTTTGTAACGTTTAGGCACTTCAAACAAGGCCCCAAAACCGCCAATGCCTGCCAATACACCTTCACGCATGGTTTTCTTGGCCAAGGGTTTGATGCGTTCGATCAGCGCGTCTCCCGCGTCAATGTCAACGCCGGCGTCTTTATAGGACAAGGGGCTGGGGGAGGATTTGGAAGTTGGGATCATGGGGTGTAATGGGGTAGGGGCTGCTGTGGCGTAGCCCGATAGAATTTAGGCTTGATTTTAAGGGTTCGCCCTGACTCACTTGAAGGTGCTTATGACCTTGTCTCCCAAAATTGTCGCTGCTTGGTTGGCTATTGCCAGCGTTTTTGCCGCTGCGCTGTGGTTTTTGGCCCCGGTTTTGGCGCCTTTTGTGGTGGCCTGTGTGCTGGCGTATGCCTTGACGCCCTTGGTCGATTGGTTTGATGCTTTATGGCGCGGACGCGTACCCCGGGTATTGGCAGTGCTTTTAGTGGAGCTGCTGTTTTTGCTTTTGGCCCTTGGTCTGTTGCTTTTAATGGTGCCGATTTTGATCAAAGAGCTGCCTTTGATGCGCGATCAGCTGCCTGCTTTGCTCGACCGCATGAACGCCACACTCCAGCCGGCCTTGCTTAAATTGGGAATCAACATGAGCTTGGACTTGGCCAGCATCAAATCGTTTTTGATGACCTACCTCAATGCCAATGTCGAAGAAACATTGGGTTCGGTGATGGCGTCTGTCAAGCTCGGTGGTAGTGTAGCCTTGGCCTTGCTTGGCAATTTGGTGCTGATTCCTGTTGCATTGTTTTATTTGCTCATGGACTGGGAGCGCTTTATGGGGAGCTTGAGCACCTTGATTCCTCCACGTTTGCGGGGTGCGGCACACAGTTTTTTCCACGAGGCCGATGCGGTCTTGGGTGAGTATTTGCGTGGGCAGTTGATG
>JAIPDD010000124.1 GCA_021737875.1 Sulfuritalea sp. | reverse complement strand
ACTGTGCACCGGGTGCTGCCCCAAGGTGTTCTCAAGCGCACTGTAGATTTTGGGGATTTCCCGCAAAAATGTAGATTCGTAATAGCTCAGCGCATTTTCAATTTCATCGGCAACCGTGAGTTTGCTGTAGCGCAGCAAGCGGGTTTGCCACAGCTGCATTATCCGAGCGCGAATTTGCGCTTCATTGGCGGCCAGTTCACGGGGCGTAAGTGCATCCCGTTTGGGGTCTTGCGCGAAGCTTTGCTGCTTTATTTCGTCGCGCTGGGTGAGCAATTGGGCAATCGCCCGTTCGGCATCGAGAATACTTTTGCGCTGAACTTCGGTGGGGTGGGCGGTAAGCACCGGCGACACAAAGCTGTGTGCCAAAGTTTGGGAGATAGTTTTGGGGGAAATTCCGGCCCAGCGCAGCCGGGAGATGGCCACGTCAATGCTGCCTTCTTGGCTTTCTCCTGCGCGTTCGTGAACGGCGCGGCGTCGAATATGGTGGCGGTCTTCGGCCAAATTAGCCAAATGGCTGAAGTAGGTAAACGCGCGAATGACACTCACGGTTTGGTCGGCGCTTAAGCTTTTGAGTAATTTTTTGAGGGCTTTATCGGACTCAGGGTCGGCATCACGGCGAAAGGCCACCGAGAGTTTGCGGATGTTTTCAATCAATTCGTAGGCAGGCCCCCCGTCTTGCTCACGAATCACATCGCCCAAAATTCTTCCCAAAAAGCGAATGTCTTCAACCAAGGGGCGTTCATTGTCTTTTGCACGTTTGCCAGGTGCGGCAGCTAAGGCGGTTTTCATGGGGGGATTTGGGTGAGAAAATAGAGCGTAACCCCATGCTAGCATCCATGCGGGTTCTCAGACCCTCTCAAAATTACGAACAGGTTACGACTTTGCGACATTTCACCATCGCCACGCGCGAAAGCCGACTGGCCCTTTGGCAGGCCGAACACGTTAAGGCACTTCTCATTTCGCAAGGACACGACGTCACGCTTTTAGGGATGACGACCAAGGGCGATCAAATCTTAGACCGGTCTTTGAGCAAGGTGGGCGGTAAAGGCTTGTTTGTCAAAGAGTTGGAAACAGCGCTTGAAGAGGGCCGTGCGGATTTGGCGGTTCACTCGCTCAAAGACGTGCCCATGGAGTTGCCACCAGGCTTTACCCTGGCGTGTGTGATGGAGCGAGAAGACCCGCGGGATGCGTGGGTATCGGGACGCTATGCCAGCGTCAAGGACTTGCCGCAGGGTGCCGTGGTGGGCACCTCTAGCTTGCGCCGCGTGGCCTTGTTGCGTGCGATGCGTCCTGATTTAAAAATTGAACCTCTGCGCGGAAATTTGGATACCCGGCTCAAAAAGCTCGATGAAGGTCAATATGACGGCATTGTGTTGGCTGCAGCAGGATTAAAACGCCTCGGCTTGGAAGCCCGTATTCGGCAGGTATTTGATCCCAGTGAGATGCTTCCGGCCGCAGGGCAGGGGGCCCTGGGTATTGAAATTCCCCAAGACCGTGACGACGTAGCGCAGGCCTTGGCGCATTTGATTCACCTTCCCACTTTTTTAGCCGTGTCGGCAGAGCGCGCAGTCAGCCGCGTGATGGGCGGGAGTTGCTCCATGCCTTTGGCCGCGCACGCCGTTTTTGAATCAGGCGCCATTTATTTGCGTGCTGCTTGGGGGGACCCAGAGGGCGGGCGTGCCGTGGTTCGCGTGGAAGGTAAAAGCCCCGTTCACACTTTGGAAGAGGCGGTTGCTTTGGGCGAACAGGTCGCAAAGCAATTGCAAGCGGCAGTTACCCATGCCCGTTAAAACCCATGCAAGCTAAACCCAGCGTGGTGGTAACGCGGCCCCACAAAGAGGCTGCGGCATGGGTAGAGCGTTTGACGCAGCAGGGTTTTCATACCTTCGCAGTGCCGCTGATCGAGATTGCGCCAGCGCCCGATACAGCCCCTTTGGTACAAGCCTGGGCGCACATAGACGATTTTGACGCCATCATGTTTGTCAGTGGCAACGCGGTCAGCCGATTTTTTGCCAGCAAGCCCAAAGCAGTGCCGCAGCCTTTTGCGTCAGCCCCAAGTCGCCCCAGAGCCATGGTGACAGGGCCGGGCAGTTATGCCGCACTGCTCGCTTGTGGCGCAGACCCCCAAGCCATCGATGCACCAGCGCTTGACGGTGGCCAGTTCGATTCAGAGGCTTTGTGGCAGCAGGTTCGAAGCCAAGTGAAGCCCGGTTTTCGGGTCTTGGTTGTGCGTGGCGATTCAGCGGTTACGGGCGCCAATGTGGAAGGCATAGGGCGCGACTGGTTTGCGCAACAGCTCACCAAAGCGGGGGGGCAGTGTGCGTTTGTGGTGGCTTACCAACGCGTTGCGCCAGTCTGGAGTTTGGAAGAAAAAACCAGTATCAAAGCCGCGGCCAGTGATGGATCGTTTTGGCTTTTAAGCAGCACGGAGGCTTTGGGCAACCTGATTGCGTCCTTGCCTGGGCAAGACTGGCAGCACGCCAAGGCGGTTGCCACCCATCCCCGGATTGCCAAAGCCGCGCAAGCTGCCGGTTTTGGGACTGTTTTAGAGTCACGCCCCTTGATTCAAGAAGTGATTGCATCGATAGAATCAAGCATATGACCATTGCCAACCCCGAGACGCCAGCGCCCTTAGATGCTTCCCCTGCGCCACGCCATCCCTTGCGGTGGATGATTGTTGCGGGTGTGGTGGCATCGCTTGCCTTGGTATCGAGTACCTTGCTATGGCAAAAACTGTCTTCTATTCAAGAGCAATTGGCCAGGCAAAGTGCCGACGCCTTAGGCCAAGCCAGTGAGGCCCGGGCCACCGCGCGCCAAGCCCAAGATGTTGCCATGGAAACGGCTGCCAAGCTCGCGGTCACCGATGTGAAGTTAAGTGAGGTTGCTTTACAGCGAACGCAGATCGAAGGTTTGATTCAAAGCCTTTCGCGTTCGCGTGATGAAAATTTAGTGATTGACATCGAGTCGTCGATTCGCCTGGCGCAGCAACAAGCGCAGCTCACCGGCAGTGTGGCGCCTCTGCTTGCAGCGCTGAAGACAGCCGAAGCCCGCATTGCAAAAACTGCGCAACCGCGCTTGTCCCCATTGCAACGCGCGATGACCCACGACATCGCCCGCATTCAGGCCACCACCTTGTCAGATACGCCTGCGATCTTGTTGCAGTTAGATGAGTTGGCTTTGCTTGCCGATGAATTGCCAGCGGCCAACGCCGTCGGATTGAACAAGACCACCGAGCCTTTGTCACGCAAACCGCAAGAAAGCGTCTCGGTGTGGTGGATGCGAACGTTTGCAACTGTGCGTGATGAACTGAAGGGCTTGGTGCGTTTAAGCAAAATTGGCGACCCGGAGTCTGCCTTGCTCTCGCCCGACCAAACCTTCTTCTTGCGAGAGAATTTCAAATTGCGCATTCTCAACGCCCGCTTAGGGCTGCTGTCGCGCCAAACCGACGCGGCCCGGGCGGATTTGGCAACGGCGTCCGTCACCTTGGGCCGGTATTTTGATCCCAGCTCACGAAAAACCCAAACCGCTGCAAGTTTGCTCAGCCAGGTACAAAACAAAATGCGCACGCTCGATATCCCGCGCACCGATGAAACCTTGGCGGCCATTGCGACGGCTGCCGCAGGGCGTTAAACCATGCGCGTTGTTTTGTGGTTAGTGGGACTGTTTGCGATTGCAGCAGTCAGTGCACTGTTTGCAGCGGGAAACCCTGGAACGGTCACGGTGTTTTGGCCGCCTTACCGGCTTGACATTTCTTTGAACTTGGTTCTTTTGACCTTGGTCGCTGTTTTCGTGTTGTTGCATTTGGCCCTGAGGGGTATTTCGCTTTTTGTTCAATTGCCACAACAGGCCCGGCGCTGGCGCTTGCAACAAAAAGAGCGGCTGATTCACGCAGCCCTGATCGACTCACTCACGAACATGGTTGCAGGCCGTTTTATCCGGTCTCGCAAAGCGGCTGAACAAGCCATTGGTTTAGAAAAATCCGTGAACCTGTCTGAGGACAGCGCCCACCATGGCGAGAGAACCCTGGCCATGCTGCATTTGTTAGCTGCAGAAAGCGCGCACGCTTTGCAAGACCGATCGATGCGCGATAGCCATTTTCAAAATGCGTTAGCAGAACTTCGGGCTCCACAGGCCAAAGACTCGCAAGACGGTTTTTACTTGCGCGCTGCGCGTTGGGCCCTTGATGACCACGACATAGCGGCTGCAAGCCAATGGCTCAGCCAGTTGCCCCAAGGGGCATCACGGCGAACCATCGCGCTGCGCTTGCGTTTCAAAATTGCCCGCTTGTCTGGAAAAACGCTCAATGCTTTAGAAACAGCCCGTATGTTGATCAAGCACCGCGCATTTTCCCAAAGCAGCGGTGAGAGCATTGTGAAGGCGCTCGCCATTGAACTGTTGTTGGCGGCCGATGGTCCCCGCGAGATCGAGCGCGCTTGGAAATCTTTAGACGACAACGAGCAAAAAATTCCCGATGTGGTTCTCACCTTGGTGGGCCATTGGTTACAGCGCGGTGGTGACGTAGCGCAATCACGTATCTGGTTGCTTCCGCTGTGGGAGCGTATGGTCAAGCAAGCCAATGCCTTGACAGCGGCGCAGCGGCTGGCGTTGGTTCGGTCTTTGGAGTTGGGTTTTAGCAAACAAGACGGAACACCGGATGCCGTGTGGCTTGGCCGGATAGAAGCTGCGCAGATGGCGCAACCGCGCGATGCACTGCTTCAGTATTTGGCCGGCATCATGTGTGTGCGCTTGCAACTGTGGGGCAAAGCCCAACTCTTGCTCAAACAATCCCTGGCCGTAGCCAAAGATGAAGAATTGCGCCGTGACGCGCAACGCGCGCTAGACGCAGCCTCGGCCCAGCGGGCGTAGGGCGCTGCGTTGCGCTTACGCCTTGCCTTCAAGCGCAGCTAAGACCTGGGCCGTGATGTTGTCCACATTTCCAAGGCCATTGACCGCCCGGTATTTGGGGGCTTTGCCAGGCTCTTGTTGGGCCCAATCGGAGTAGTACTTCACCAAGGGGCGCGTTTGGGCGCTGTAGACATTGAGACGGTTTTTCACCGTCTCTTCTTTGTCGTCTTCCCGCTGAATCAGAGGCTCACCTGTGACATCGTCCATGCCTTGCACTTTGGGTGGGTTGAACTTGACGTGGTAAGTGCGCCCCGAAGCTGGGTGGGAGCGGCGCCCACTCATACGCTCGATGATGGCGTCAAAGGGAACATCAATCTCAACCACATAGTCCAAAGGTACGCCAGCGGCTTTCATGGCGTCCGCTTGTGGGATGGTGCGAGGAAATCCGTCAAAGAGAAAACCCTTGGCGCAGTCGGGTTGCTGCAGTCGTTCTTTGACCAAGTTGATGATCAAGCTGTCACTGACCAAGCCGCCCGAGTCCATGATGGATTTGGCTTGCAAGCCGAGTTCTGTCCCTGCTTTGACAGCGGCGCGCAGCATATCGCCGGTTGAAATTTGGGGAATTCCATATTTTTGGCAGATAAACGTGGCTTGTGTGCCTTTACCAGCACCCGGTGCACCCAGCAGAATCAGTCTCATGGTTAACCTCAAATAGAAAAAAGTTTCCGCTTTTGCTTTCCCTTTAGCAGGGGTATTTCAATGCAAAAGCCATGGTTGTAGTGCTGAGAATAGCATGCGTTGCTTGCCCTTTGGCTTACAGCGTGGGTGGGTTGGTGAACAGCGCACGCACCCGCGCGAGATCGTCGGGGGTGTCCACACCCGGGCCGGGTGCTGTGGGCGTGATGTGAACCGCAATGCGGTGGCCATGCCACAAGGCCCGCAGTTGTTCCAGGGCCTCGGTGATTTCTAGCGGGGCTTGGGCCAGTGTTGGAAAGGCGCGTAAAAATCCAACGCGGTACGAATAAATACCGATGTGGCGCAAAGGCGCAGGGTGGGGCAAGGCCGGCAATTTAGTCCCCGCGGGCGGATCACGCAAAAAGGGAATAGGCGCACGGCTGAAATACAGGGCATGGTTGGTGGCGTCTAGAACCACTTTGACCACATTGGGGTTCAAATAGTCGGCGACCTGATCAAGCGGGTGCGCCGCCGTACCCATACTGGCCAAGGGATGGTCTTGCAGTAATCGGGCGACGTGATCGACCAAGACCGGGTCAATCAAGGGCTCATCGCCTTGGACATTCACGACGGTTTCTGCGTCATCCAAACCCAAGAGATCACAGGCTTGGGCTAGACGGTCACTGCCCGAGACATGGTTTTGGTGGGTAAGAACAGCCTCGATGTGGAAGTGGGCACAGGCCATCACAATGTCAGGGCTGTCTCCGGCGACCACGATGCGGGTTTCTGCTGGCAAACCATCGCGAACCCGTTGGGCTACGCGAACCACCATGGGAACACCACCCAAGTCCGCCAAGGGCTTGTTGGGTAAGCGGCTTGACGCCAGGCGGGCAGGAATGAGAACG
>JAIPDD010000014.1 GCA_021737875.1 Sulfuritalea sp. | reverse complement strand
ATTTGCGCGCGCAGTGGTTCTCATCGGCCGCGATGCGCCCTTGATTCGTGAAGCCTTGGCCGAACTCGCAGTGCCACTTTGGGATGCAGATTCGTTGCCAAGCGCGGTTCAATGGGCCAGCGAAAAAGCGCATGCCGGCGACGCAGTATTGATGTCGCCCGCCTGCGCAAGTTTTGACATGTTTAAAAACTATGAACACCGGGCACAGGTTTTTTGTGACGCGGTTCACGCCCTTGCGCTCGATGCAGGTGTGGCGCTTGAGGTGCAGTCATGAACGCGCTGCGCCTCACTTTTGGTCGCTGGTTTGGCTTGCCCGATCCGCAAGCCGCAGAGGCTTTGCCCGTGCGTTTGGGTAGGCGTGCTGCTTACAGCCCCAGCCCTGCACACATCCAATCGTTTGACCAACCTTTGTTGTGGGTCGTATTGACTTTGGTGCTTTGGGGTGTGGTGATGGTGTATTCGGCAACGATTGCCATGCCAGACAACCCCAAGTTCGCCAACTATGCCCACAGCCATTTTTTAATTCGGCATCTGGCCTCTATTTCAATCGCGATCATCGCAGCCATCATTGCATTTCAAGTACCCGTTGAAGTGTGGGAGCGCGTGGCGCCTTGGCTTTTTGTGGTGTCGCTTTTGCTTTTAGTCGCTGTGCTGCTGCCCTTTGTAGGCAAAGGCGTCAATGGGGCGCGGCGTTGGATTTCACTGGGGATCATGACTTTTCAGCCCTCTGAATTGGCTAAATTTGCCGTGCTTTTATACGCATCGGATTACATGGTGCGCAAGATGGATGTGAAAGAGGACTTTTTCCGCGCCGTCATTCCCATGGGGGTTGCAGTCGCCTTGGTTGGTTTGTTGCTTTTGGCAGAGCCCGATATGGGCGCCTTCATGGTGATTGCCGTCATCGCCATGGGCATTCTGTTCTTGGGTGGGGTCAATGCCCGCATGTTTTTCTTGATTGCCACCATCTTGGTGGTGGCCTTTGGGCTCATGATCGCGCTCAGTGAATGGCGCCGTGAACGTATTTTTGCCTACCTCGATCCTTGGAGTGAAAAGCACGCCTTGGGCAAGGGCTACCAGCTCTCCCACTCTTTGATCGCCATTGGCCGGGGTGAGATTTTTGGTGTAGGTTTGGGCGGCAGTGTCGAAAAACTGCACTGGCTGCCTGAAGCCCATACGGACTTCTTGCTCGCCGTCATTGGCGAGGAGTTTGGTCTTTTCGGCGTGGTCATTTTGATTGGCCTTTTTCTTTGGTTGACGCGTCGGATCATGCACATTGGCCGACAAGCCATTGCGCTGGACCGTGTTTTTGCTGGATTGGTGGCCCAAGGCGTTGGAATTTGGATGGGCTTCCAAGCCTTTATCAATATGGGTGTGAACCTTGGTGCTTTACCAACCAAAGGCTTAACTTTGCCTTTGATGAGCTATGGCGGCTCGGCCATTTTGATTAATTTGGTGGCATTGGCATTGGTCATGCGCATTGATTATGAAAATCGCCGTATGCAACAAGGAGGTCGTTCATGAACCGGCCCTGTGCATTGGTGATGGCGGGGGGCACCGGAGGACATATTTTTCCGGGCTTGGCTGTGGCGCAAGCCTTGCGCGACAAAGGCTGGCGCATCCACTGGTTAGGAACACCCAACAGCATGGAAACCCGCTTGGTTCCTTTGCGTGGATTCACCATGGAATTGGTGGATTTTTCAGGCGTCAGGGGCAAAGGTGCCATGGCGTGGGTGCGCTTGCCATGGCGACTGCTGCGCGCTTGTGTGCAGAGTTTCCAAGTGATGCAACGGGTGCGTCCGGATGTGGTCTTGGGCTTTGGCGGCTACATCAGTTTGCCCGCTGGCTTGGTGACGGTTTTGCGCCGCATTCCTTTGGTATTGCATGAGCAAAACGCGGTTGCAGGTATGGCCAACCAAATACTTTCCAAGGTGGCTGCTCGCATCTTTACAGCGTTCCCCCACGTCATGAAAAAAGCGCAGTGGGTTGGTAACCCGCTTCGAGGCGAGTTCCTTCATCAAGCAGAACCTTCTGCGCGGTTTTCTGGTCGAACCGGGCCAATGCAGGTTTTGGTGGTTGGTGGAAGTTTAGGTGCGCGCGCGCTGAACGCCGTTGTTCCATTGGCGCTAGCCCACATTCCTATGGCAGACCGTCCAAGCATATGGCACCAAAGCGGGGAAAAGGAAATTGATACATTGCGCGCAAATTACGCAGATGCAAAGGTTGCTGCAACGCTGACTCCCTTTATTGACAATACCGCCCAAGCCTTTGCCGATGCCGATATTGTGATTTGTCGTGCTGGGGCCAGCACGGTTACGGAAATTGCTGCGGTGGGTGCTGCGGCTTTGTTTGTTCCATTCCCGGGTGCAGTTGACGATCACCAAACTCACAATGCGCAGTTTTTAACCCAGCAGGGCGCGGGGTGGGTCATTGCGCAAAGCGAACTCACGCCCGAGTACCTGGCCACATGGCTGCAATCGCTAAGCCGTGACGCATTACAAAGCTGTGCAGAAAAAGCCAAAGCATTGGCTTGCTTTAGCGCAACCGATGCGATCGCACAAGCCTGTGAGGAGCTTGCCGCATGAAGCACGCCGTTCGCCACATTCATTTTGTCGGTATCGGTGGCTCGGGCATGTCGGGCATCGCTGAGATTTTGTTTAATTTGGGTTACCAAATCTCAGGCTCTGATTTGTCTGACAGTTCGGTATTGCAGCGCTTGGCATCCATGGGTATTCAGACCTATGTGGGCCATGCGGCCAGCCATGTCGAAGCGGCAGATGCCGTGGTCACGTCGACTGCGGTCAAGCCCAGCAACCCTGAAGTTCTCAAAGCCCGCGAAATGCATATCCCCATCGTTCCGCGGGCACTGATGCTGGCTGAATTGATGCGTTTAAAGCGCGGGATTGCGATTGCAGGAACCCACGGAAAAACCACCACGACCAGCCTTGTTGCGAGCGTTTTGGCACAAGCTGGCTTAGACCCCACGTTCGTGATTGGGGGACGCCTCAACAGCGCAGGTGCCAATGCCAGACTGGGAAGCGGTGACTACATTGTGGTGGAAGCCGACGAATCCGATGCGTCGTTTTTGAATCTTTTGCCGGTGATGGCGGTAGTGACCAACATCGATGCAGACCATATGGAAACCTATGGCCATGATTTCGGTCGCTTACAAAAAGCCTTTGTCGATTTTCTGCATCGCATGCCTTTTTACGGAACGGCGATTTTGTGTACCGACGATGCGGCGGTGCGGGCCATCGTTGACCAAGTGACCTGCCCTGTGACGAGCTATGGGTTTTTAGAAGATGCCCAGGTTCGTGCCATCAATGTGAAAGCGGTAGGTGGCCAGATGCACTTTACGGTGCAGCGGCGCAACGGCGTTACGCTGCCAGACTTGGATATTGTTCTCAATCTTCCGGGCCGGCACAACGTGCTCAATGCGCTGTCTGCCATCGCAGTTGCAGTAGAGCTCAATATCGAGGATGCGGCAGTCCAAAAAGCACTGTCTGAATTCAAAGGGGTGGGTCGACGATTCCAACGCTATGGTGACCACAGCGTGGGAGAAGGCGCAGCCGTGACGGTAGTGGACGACTATGGTCACCATCCGGTTGAAATGGCGGCAACCTTGGCTGCTGCACGCGGGGCATTCCCTAATCGCAGATTGGTCTTGGCTTTCCAGCCCCACCGCTACACCCGAACACGCGACTGCTTTGAAGATTTTGTCAAAGTGATGGGCTTGGCCGATGCGGTGCTGTTGGCAGAAGTGTATGCCGCAGGTGAATCACCCATCGTGGCCGCAGACGGCCGGTCATTGACGCGTGCGCTGCGCATCGCTGACAAGGTAGAGGCTATTTTTGTCGATGACATTCAAACCATGGCGCAAGCCGCTGTTGACTTTTTGAAGGCAGGCGATGTCTTGCTGTGTATGGGAGCAGGCTCGGTGAGCGCGGTAGCAGGGGCGGTTGTGGAAAAAATTCAAAAGAGAAATGCGCTATGAGTCAAGCCAATTACGGAAAAGTAGCAGTGTTGATGGGCGGCGTTTCCGCAGAAAGAGATGTATCACTTATGTCGGGCGAAGGCGTCTTGCAAGCGCTCTTATCCAAAGGCATTGATGCGCATGCTTTTGATCCAGCCCACCGGGATATGAGTGAACTCAAACGTGATGGTTTTGCGCGTTGCTTTATCGCTTTGCATGGACGCTTTGGCGAAGACGGTACGGTGCAAGGCGCGCTGGAGTTAATGGGTATCCCCTATACCGGTTCCGGCGTGATGGCATCGAGTATTTCTATGGACAAGGTCATGACCAAGCGCATCTGGCGCTTTGAAGGTCTGCCAACGCCGGCGTGGAGCCAAGTCAACAGTGCAACCCAAACCCGCGCCGCATTTGCACAATTGGGTTCTCCCATGATTGTGAAGCCTTCCCGCGAAGGTTCCACCATTGGGTTGACCAAAGTCACGACGCTAGAACAATGCGATGCGGCCTATGCCTTGGCGTCGCAACATGACCCCATGGTTTTATGCGAACAATTTATTGCCGGGGATGAAGTCACCTGCCCGGTATTGGGTGATACGCATGCACCGCTTGCCTTGCCACTGATCCGCATCGTGGCGCCCGATGGAAACTACGATTACCAAAACAAATACTTCACGAACACCACCCAGTACCTGGTGCCAGCAGGCTTACCCGCAGGGGAAGAGGAAGCGATAGCGGAGTTGGCAAAGCAGGCCTACCAAGTGCTGGGTTGCCGGGGTTGGGCTCGGGCGGACGTCATGATCGATGCAGTGACACGCAAGCCCTATTTGCTAGAGATCAACACCTCCCCTGGCATGACTGGACACTCATTGGTACCTATGTCTGCGCGTGCCCAAGGGATGAGTTATGAAGATTTGTGTGTCCATTTATTGGCCCACACAGCGCTTGACAGTGCCGCAATGGCTGACAACGCAAGGACGATTGCATGAACCGCAACGCGCCCCTGCCCTTAGATATTCGCCTCATGGACAGAGCGACGGTGCTCTTGCTCGTGATGCTGGCTATCTTTGCCGCAGTGGCAGGCGCGCGCTGGTTATCGAGTCGCAGCGTTTTTGCCGTGCAAAGCATTGCAGTGCTCGGCGACGTGACGCATACCAATGTGCCCACCGTGCGAGCCCACATGGTCTCGCGCGTCAAAGGCACATTTTTCACTGTGGATCTAGGGCAAACGCGGACTGTCTTTGAAGCCATGCCATGGGTGCGAAGTGCGGTGGTTCACCGTGATTTCCCCAACCGCTTGCGGGTTAATTTGGAAGAGCACAAAGCCGTCGCTTTTTGGGGCTCTGAGAGTGAGCCGCGTTTGCTCAACTCTTTTGGCGAAGTGTTTGACGCCAATTTGGGCGAAGTTGAGCAAGACCAATTGCCGCGTTTGGCAGGTCCCAATGGGCAGGGTTCGGTGGTGCTCAAAACATACCACCTGGTAGAGCCTTTGTTTTCGCGTATTGATATTCCATTGGCCTCGATGGAACTGACAGGCAAGGGAAGTTGGCGCGTCGTATTGGCAACGGGTGCAGCGATCGAGTTGGGTCGGGGGAGTTCGGAAGAAGTCGCGGTGCGCGCTGAGCGATTTTTAAAAACACTGACCCAAGTGGCAGTTCGGTATGCGCGTCCCTTGAGCGCACTCGAGTCGGCAGATTTACGTCATGAAAACGGCTATGCCATACGTCTGCGAGGGGTGACGACCTTGACAGACATGGCATCCAAAAAACAGTGATTAACGAAGCAGGTATAAAAATATGGCAAAAGAATACAAAGACTTGGTAGTGGGACTGGACATTGGCACAGCCAAGGTCATGGCGGTGGTCGCCGAAGTCATGCCTGGGGGCAGCTTGCGATTGGCAGGTTTTGGTTCTGCGCCGAGCACAGGACTCAAGCGCGGTGTGGTTGTCAACATCGATGCCACGGTTCAAAGCATTCAGCAGGCACTCAAAGAAGCCGAGTTGATGGCGGACTGCAAAATCACCCGCGTTTACACCGGGATCACCGGAAGCCATATCCGGGGAATGAATTCCAGTGGCATGGTGGCGATCAAAGACCGCGAGGTCTCGCAAGCCGATGTATCGCGGGTGGTTGAAACCGCCAAAGCCATTCACATCTCCACCGACCAGCGCTTATTGTTGGTAGAACCGCAAGAATTCATCATCGATGGGCAAGATGTGAAGGAGCCCATTGGCATGAGCGGCATGCGCCTCGAAGCCAAAGTCCATATCGTCACCGGCGCGCAAAGCGCCGCAGAAAACATCATCAAGTGCGTTCGCCGTTGCGGCTTGGAAGTAGAGCAGCTGATGCTGAATCCTCTGGCTTCCAGCCTCTCCGTGCTTACGGAAGACGAGCGTGAATTGGGCGTTGCGCTGGTCGACATCGGCGCAGGAACCACCGACGTGGCCATCTTCACCAATGGCGCCATTCGCCATACCGCGGTGATCCCCATTGCGGGTGACTTGATCACCAGTGACATTGCAATGGCTTTGCGCACCCCCACCAAAGATGCAGAAGAAATCAAGGTCGACAGCGGACACGCAAAACAAGTGTTGGTCGACCCGGAAGTTCAAGTGGAAGTGCCAGGCCTGGGCGACAGAAGCCCACGCATGCTGAGCCGCCAAGCCTTGGCCGGTGTGATCGAGCCGCGCATCGAAGAAATTTTCAGCCTGGTGAACCAGGTCATGCGCGATTCTGGCTACGAAGAAGTGTTGTCCTCTGGCATTGTTTTAACCGGCGGCAGTTGTGTGATGCCTGGCATGGTGGAACTTGGCGAAGACATCTTTCTCAAGCCGGTGCGCCGTGGCGTTCCCCAGTATTCCAATGCGCTGGCTGACATGGTGGCGCAACCGCGTGCCGCCACCGTGATGGGTTTTCTGGAAGAGGCTCGGATTGCCCGCATGCGCGGAATCAAGGTTTCACAAAAAAGCGGCTCTGTGAAAGGCGCTTTTTCTCAATTGCGTGATTTTTTTGCGGGGACTTTTTAATGGCACAGACCTTCACACTTTGCGTCACTCCAAGTCCATCTCCCAGGCCTTGCGCCTTCTGGCTTGCCAGAGGCAGTCCGCCAGGCCAAGACCGATTTGAAATCCCTCTTTCTAAAACCACTTATCGAATTGCAAACTCTAGGAGCTCCAAATGACCATCGAAATGATTGACGAAGAAATTTTTAACCAAGGCACCTTGATCAAAGTCATCGGCGTCGGTGGCGGCGGTGGAAATGCCGTTGAGCACATGATTGAATCCAAAGTTGCAGGCGTAGAGTTCATTTGCGCCAATACCGATGCGCAAGCCTTGGCGCGCAGTACGGCACACAAGACGATTCAATTGGGACAAAGTGGCCTGGGTGCTGGCAGCAAGCCTGACCGTGGCCGCGCTGCGGCAGAACTGGCAGAAGAAGACATTCGCAGTGCCATTGAAGGCGCCCACATGCTGTTTATTACGGCGGGCATGGGTGGCGGCACGGGAACGGGCGCTGCGCCCATCATTGCGCGGGTGGCCAAGGAAATGGGCATTCTGACGGTGGGTGTGGTGACCAAGCCGTTTGACTTTGAAGGCGGTCGTCGCATGAAAAATGCGGATGATGGCTTGGCAGAGTTAGAAGCCAATGTGGATTCTTTGATCGTGGTTCTCAATGAGAAATTGCTCGATGTACTGGGCGATGAAATCAGCCAAGACGAAGCCTTTGCGCACGCCAATGACGTTTTGAAAAATGCCGTAGGTGGTATTGCCGAAATTATCAATGTGCCTGGCCATGTCAACGTCGACTTTGAAGATGTGCGCACCGTGATGGGCGAGCCCGGCAAAGCCATGATGGGCACTGCCTTGGCCAGCGGGCCTGATCGCGCGCGCATCGCGGCCGAGCAAGCGGTGGCTTGCCCCTTGCTCGAAGGTATCGACTTGTCAGGTGCCAAAGGTGTGTTGGTGTTGATCACTGCGGCCAAAGGTTCACTCAAATTGAGCGAATCCAAACTGGCCATGAACACCATTCGCGCCTATGCATCGACCGAAGCCCATGTCATTTATGGAACCGCCTATGACGACAGCTTGGGTGACAATGTGCGCGTCACTGTGGTTGCTACCGGTTTGAGCCAGCACGGAACACGTCGGACCGCTCCTCCTTTACAGGTGCTGCGAACTGGAACAGACAATGTGCCTTTTACGGTGCCCACCATGAACAGTTCACAGACTGCGGTGGTCAACTCAGTCGCTAATTCAACGGATTACGGTACCTTGAGCACGCCCGCGGTATGGCGCGGAACCCGAACCTCTGCGGCACAAAAAGTAGACGCTTTGTCCAGCGGTGGAATGGATGACTACGAAATTCCAGCCTTCTTGCGCAAGCAAGCGGATTAATTTCAGTCGTTCAATCTAAGCAGCCCTTGCCCGTGCAAACCACGGACAAGGGCTTTTACAATCAAAGCATGCTCCAGCAAAGAACCCTTAAATCTCTGACCCGTGCTGTTGGCGTGGGTTTGCACAGTGGCCAGCGGGTGGAAATCACCTTGCGGCCTGCTGCGCCTGACACCGGGATTGTGTTTAGACGCATTGACTTGCCCCATGTGGTGGATATTGCCGTCTCTGCGATGGCTGTCACAGACACCCGTTTGGCCTCAACACTGTCCCACGGCGACGCCAAAGTGCACACGGTGGAGCACCTGATGTCGGCCTGTGCTGGCTTGGGAATTGACAACCTGTATGTCGACATCACCGCCGAAGAAGTTCCTATCTTGGATGGCTCTGCCGCCTCCTTTGTTTTCTTGTTGCAAAGCGCGGGGATTGAATTGCAAAATGCGCCGCGTCGCTTTATCCGTATCACCTCTCCCATTGAAGTACAAGACGGAGAGGGTGCAAACCAAAAATGGGCAAAACTCGAACCACACCACGGCTTCAAGCTCAGCTTTGCCATTGACTTCAACCACCCCGCAGTGGACTCCACGGGCCAAAGCGTTGAATTTGATTTGAGTGCTGATTCCTATGTTCGTGATATTGCCCGGGCGCGTACCTTTGGCTTTACCAAAGATGTCGAGATGATGCGGGCCAATGGCTTGGCACTGGGTGGGGGTTTAGACAACGCCATCGTGATGGACGATTACAAGGTGCTCAATAGCGATGGCTTGCGCTACGACGATGAATTTGTGAAACATAAAATTTTGGACGCGATGGGGGACCTGTACCTCATTGGAAAGCCCTTGCTCGCCCATTACCGCGCCCACCGATCTGGGCATGCGCTCAATAACCAGTTGTTGCGTGCGTTGGTGGCCCATCCTGAATGCTGGGAAATAGTCACCTTCGAAGATGAGCGCAGTGCCCCCAAAGGGTTTGCCCAACTCGCGAGTGCTTGGTAGATAGTTCTCGCAGCCGACGCAGGGCCTTGCAGACGCAGCGAGTCCCTTAGCGGCTTCGGCCTGCTTTGTACTTGCCAGTCCCATTTCCTCCGATGCCGTCGGCCTGTGCCAACCTGGCCATGGCTTTGCCCGCATGCGCATGCGTGATGGCAAGGCCTAAAGCGTCCGCAGCGTCGGGGCCGGGTAGTCCGGGTAACGCGAGCAAGCGACGCACCATCTCTTGAATTTGGGTTTTATCGGCGCGTCCATGGCCCGTCACGGCTTGTTTCATTTGAAGTGCCGTGTATTCGGCAACTTCAAGATCGGCGTGCACCAGCGCAGTCACCAAAGCACCGCGCGCCTGACCTAGCAAAAGCGTTGACTGGGGATTGACGTTGACAAAAACAATCTCAATCGATGCGCACGTGGGTTGGTAGCGGGCAATCACCTCACCAATGCCGTCAAACAATACTTTCAGTCGGGCAGGCAATGCCTTGGACACCAGGTGCTGGGTGCTGATGGTTCCGCTGGCGACGTAATGAACGCCTTTGGCGTCTAGATCGACTACGCCAAAGCCTGTGGTTCGCAGCCCGGGATCAATGCCAAGAATTCTCATCGTCATTTGGGAATTCGTGCATCACCCATGCGCCCGACGATCACGCTGGCACGGTGGCTCAGGTAATCCGAGTTGGGTAATTTTTCAAAATACTTCGGCCGGGGCAACATGACGGCCAGGCGCGCTGCCTCATAGTCGCTTAATTGCGCTGCGCTTTTTCGAAAGTAATGGCGCGCTGCCGCCTCTGCGCCAAAAACGCCTTCACCCCATTCCACATGGTTGAGGTAAATTTCTAAGATGCGCTCTTTGCTTAAAAAGGTTTCAAGCATCAGCGTTAAAGCAAACTCTTGTCCTTTGCGAAGCAAGGTGCGTTCGCCCGATAAAAATAAATTTTTGGCCAGCTGCTGGGTGATGGTGGAGCCGCCTACGACTTTAGGTGGTCGCGCAGGTCGGGCCTGGTTTTTAGCCAATTGGGCCGCTCGCTTGCTGGCCCTGTCCTCGGCTTTTGAGTTTTTCACCCATGCTTTCTCCAAAGCTTCCCAGTCCACGCCATCATGGCTGGAGAAACCATCGTCCTCGGAGGCAATCACTGCGCGTTTGAGGGATTCGTTGATTTTGGTGGAGTCTCTCCAATCTTGGCTCCAACGCAAGCGCCCGGAAGACAGCAGCAATTGAAAAGCCTGCGAACGTTCAAACGCGGTTGATTGGGGGTTCACCACCGCCATCGCCCCAACACGCAGCACAAAAAATAGCTGCAACCCAGCCAAGGCTAAAACAAACAGGATGAGTAAGCGAATAAGCAATTTCATGGGGGCACCACCATGTGCGTTTGGAGTGTTTCGTCTTTGGCAAAGTGAAAGCGCGAGACAATTGCAAGTTGGTCGGCACTGCGTCGCATCGCCTCTCCAAACGGGCCAAACGGGCCCGAGGTTCTGGCAATCTCTTGGGCGCGTGCATCTAATGCTGGGTTTCCTGAACTTTCGACCATCTCGGCATCAATGACCTGTCCGTTGGCGTTAATGGTCACGATCATAGTTAAAACGCCGTAGAGTTTTTTTCCCGCGATCTCGGGAAAGTGGCTTGTTCCACGTGTTTCAATGGCGCGGCGCATGGTGTCGTAATACACCGCATAAGCGGCCTCTTTCACCGCAGGGCTGAGGTATTTTTTTTTGGGACGGGAATTTTCCGTGTGAATGCGTTTTTCAATTTCACCGAGCAAGGCCAGCATTTGCCGGCGTTGCTCTTTTTGGGCCTGTTGGGGTTGGTGCGGTGAATCGCTCAGCGGATGGTGCTCAAGCGCTGTCAGCTGAGACCTGATTTGGGACAGCAGAATATTTTGTTGGGCTTGCAGGCTGGGAGTGCCGCCACTTGCCAATTGGGCGCGCACATCGCCCGCTTGGCTTTGGGGCGATGCGGCAAAAAGGCTGCTGGCCCGGCCTTGCAAAGCGTCCCCTCCGCCTTCTAAAGCCGTTTGCGCAATGGCCTGGGCTTTCACTGGCGGTGTTTTCCCTTTGGCATTGACCAAGATCACTTCCAAGGGCGTGTCCTCAAAAAGACGGTTAAAGGCCTGGGGGTTGACGAACCGAACCGTGAGTAAAGCTAGATGCAGCGCGATGGAAAATAACAAAGCCCACTGCAAAGTTCCCATGGCAGGCATGCGTTGAAAGACTGGCCAATCGCGGATGCCGCCCATGCTTTACTCCGCTGTGGCTGGCGCTTCATTGACGTCAACCGCAATGGCAATGGGCCCGCTGATCTCGTCGTCGTCTTGCTGCTCGTCGCCTGCTGGTAATTGCGCCGCGTCGCCATCGACCGGTGCGTCCAGACGCTCGAGGACGCTGCCATGGATGTCCAAAGACACCAAGTCCATATCCCCGAGTTTGACCCGAACCCGAGCGCCGCGGGCTAGGCCTTGCGCGCCCATCACAGGCAGAACCAAAGGCAAGTATTCAGCGCGCACCATGTTTTCTTTGAATACGCCACACACCAGTTCGGTGGTGTGGTTTTGATGGAGGTATTGCAAAGTCCAAAACCGCTCCATGGCACCTTGGAATCCGTTGTAGGCGCTGTAGGCCGCGTCAAAGCTGGAGATGATGGAAAAAAGATCAGCGTCTTTGGGTTTGAAATAGGCCGCCAGTGCTGCTGTTTTTCCGTGGCGCACACACGCAATGATTTGCCATTGGTTGACCAAATCGGTATAGCGCCGCAAAGGCGAGGTACTCCACGCATAACTTGGAACGCCTATGCCCGCATGGGGCAAGGCCTTGGTTCCCATACGCACTTTGACGCCTGGGGCCAGCGAGGCTTGGCTGCGGTAAATAGCGGGAACACCCAGCTCAGCCATCCATTGGCCCCAACGGCTGTTGGCCAAAATCATCGCTTCTGCCACGATCAAATCCAAAGGGGCGCCGCGCTGGCGGGTCGTGATAAGCACTTCCTCGTCGCCTTGGGGTGGTGCACCTGCATTGCCAATGAGTTTGAAGTTGTAGTCAGGGCGGTTAAAGGTTTCAGGCTTGCCACGCACGATTTCACGCTTGGCCTTGAGGTCTTTGGCAAGGCGGTGCAAGAAAGCCAAGTCAGCATGGAGGCCGACCAGCGCCGCAGGCGTATTGTGAGGCTCAGGGCGGGCAAGTTCAAGCCACTCGGCTGTGACCACACTGTCGAGCTGGTCGTGGCGCAGGTTGTGGGCAATCGGGACAAGCTCTAAACGGGTTTCGCTCGATTGAATGGTGAGCGTGGCTTCGTCTAGCGTGACATACAAAGACACGGCGGGACAGTTGCGGCCCTCTTGGAGGGTGTAGTTCTGAACCACTGCATCGGGCAGCATGGTGATTTTGTAACCCGGCATGTAGACGGTGGAGAGCCGGTCGCGCCCTAGCTTGTCAATGTCACTGCCGGGCAAAACCGCCAAGCCAGGCGCGGCAATATGCACACCCACCGTGACCGTTCCCGTGCCCAGACCTTGCACGGACAAGGCATCGTCAATTTCTGTGGTGGCAGAGTCATCAATAGAAAAGGCCTGGACCCCCGCCAATGGCAAGGCATCTGCCACCGAAGGCGCCGCGACATTGCCAAACGCAACCCCTTTGGGGAAGTTTTCAAGTAAAAAGCGTTTCCAGTGAAACTGGTAGGGAGAGTGGATCGCACCACAGCGCTGTAAAAGTTCCAGCGGCCCGGTGTGGGTGGCGCGTGAGGCCTCGACAACCGCTTTGTATTCGGCAGCGTTTTTGTCCGGCTTGAACAAAATTTTGTACATCTGCTCTGCCACGGGCGCAGGGCAGACGCCCGAAGCCAGCGCCTGGGCCCACTGGGCAATTTGGGCGGCCACCTGCTTTTTCTTTTCCAAGGCCACCAGGGCTTGGGCAATGATCTCGGCACTGGCTTTGCGAAAGCGGCCCTTGCCGGCACGTCGAAAATAGTGGGGCGCATCAAACAAGCGAAACAGCATGGCGGCTTGCTGCTCTAGGCTCGCTTGCGCAGAAAAGTAGTCCCGCGCCAGTTCGGAAAACCCAAAATCTTCTTCGGGTGAGAACTCCCAGGCCATTTCGAGTTCAATGCTTTCGCTCAAAGCCAGCGCAGCAGCTACAAATTGGGAGGGCGCAGGTTTTTCAAAGCGCAGCAGGACATGGGTAGCTTTTACCTTGAGGCGCTTACCGCTGTCGAGCTCCACCTGCACCGAGGCTTCGCTTTCAGACAGGAGCCGACCGGCCATGAATTTTCCGGCTTCATCAAACAATACAAACATAAGCGCGATTGTCCCATGGCGCGGCACGCCCGAGCGCGAGATAATCGCTGCATGGCAACCCAATTTGGAAAAGTTTCACTTCGCAATCGCATCGCCCCTTGGTTGGTCGGTTTCGATGGCCCTTTGGCGTTTGCAGTTTTCCTTTTGGCCTGCGCTGGCTTGCTGGTGATGTATTCCTCAGGGTATGACCATGGCACCCGATTTGCGGACCACAGCCGCAATATGCTGATTGCCGCTTTCGTGATGTTTGTTGTGGCTCAAATCCCTCCCCAGCGCTTAGCGGCGATTGCCGTCCCTCTGTACGTCATTGGGGTGGGGTTGTTGATTGCAGTCGCCATATTTGGGATCACCAAAAAAGGCGCGCGGCGCTGGCTGAATGTGGGCATCGTGATCCAACCCAGCGAAATTCTCAAATTGGCGGTTCCGCTGATGCTGGCGTGGTGGTTCCAAAAACGCGAGGGCCAGTTGCGGGCGGTCGATTTCGCCGTCGCTTTTCTTTTGCTCGCTGTGCCCGTTGTTTTAATCATGCGCCAGCCTGATTTAGGAACAGCCTTGCTGGTCATGGCGGCCGGTTTGTCGATTATTTTCTTCGCCGGGGTGAGCTGGAAATTGATTATCCCGCCCTTGTTGCTAGGGTTGGTGGGGATTGTGCTGATCGTCGTGTTTGAAACGACCTTGTGCGCCGAAGGGATGCGTTGGCCGGTATTGCACGATTACCAGCAGCAACGCATTTGCACCTTGTTAGATCCGACCCGCGACCCCTTGGGCAAAGGCTTTCACATCATTCAGGGAATGATTGGCATTGGTTCGGGTGGCTTTTTTGGGATGGGGTTCATGCAAGGAACCCAAACCCACCTTGAATTCATTCCGGAGCGCACCACCGACTTCATTTTTGCCGCCTTCTCCGAAGAATTTGGTTTCTTGGGAAATCTCATGCTCATTGGCGCCTTTGTCGCCTTGATACTGCGGGGTCTGGCCATTGCGATGGAAGCACCTACCTTGTTCACGCGCTTGCTCAGTGGCAGTATCACCATGATTTTTTTCACCTATGCCTTTGTAAATATGGGTATGGTCAGTGGCATCTTGCCCGTGGTGGGCGTACCTTTGCCCTTTATCAGTTACGGCGGCACCTCCATGGTGGTACTCGGACTGGCCTTGGGGATGCTTATGTCCATTTCCAACGCGAGGCGATTGGTTCAGAGCTAAGCCTGGCATCGGCCCAAGGCCTAAAATGACCGCATGATCTCTCGCGAACCCACCATCGAACGCTTGGCGACCGCCAAGTCCCTCTTGCTGACCCCTTTCGGCCTGGATGAATCCCATCTGACCCGTGCGCTGGGTGAAATCAAGTCCCACCACGTTGACGAAGCCGATTTGTATTTTCAATACACCCGCTCTGAGGGTTGGAGCTTGGAGGAGGGAATCGTCAAAACGGGTTCATTTAGCATTGACCAAGGTGTGGGCGTACGCGCAGTGAGCGGCGAAAAGACGGCCTTCGCTTACTCCGATGATATTTCTGAAGCGGCACTGTTGGATGCGGCGCGCACCGTGCGAACCATAGGCAGTGCATCGCAAAAAGGCCGAGTACAAGTGGCTAAGCCCAAAGTAGCCCCAAGCCGAAGTCTGTACTCCGGTACCGATCCGATTTCCACGCTCGATAGCGCAACCAAAGTGGCATTGCTAGGAAAGGTCGAAACCTTGGCGCGTGCCAAAGACCCCCGTGTATCGCAAGTCATGGCCGGATTGGCGATGGAGTACGACGTGGTGCTGGTGGCGCGGGCCGACGGCACACTCGCGGCGGATGTGCGTCCCTTGGTTCGGCTTTCAGTAACCGTGATTGCTGAGCAAAAAGGACGCCGCGAAATGGGCTCAGCAGGAGGGGGCGGGCGTTTTGGCCTGGCGTATTTTGACGATGCGCAAATTACCCAGTACGTCAATGAAGCCGTGCATGCCGCTTTAACCAATTTGGAAGCGCGGCCAGCGCCAGCAGGTGAAATGACAGTGGTACTCGGGCCAGGTTGGCCGGGCATCTTGCTGCATGAAGCCATTGGCCATGGCCTAGAAGGCGACTTCAACCGCAAGGGCTCGAGCGCATTCAGTGGGCGCATCGGTGAGCGGGTAGCAGCCAAAGGGGTGACCGTGTTAGACGACGGAACAATTGCGCAACGCCGAGGTTCTTTGAACGTCGACGATGAAGGCAACACCAGCGGGCGCAATGTTTTGATTGAGGATGGCATTTTGAAGGGCTATATTCAAGATGCGATGAATGCAAGGTTGATGGGTGTTGCCCCCACCGGTAACGGTCGGCGTGAGAGTTATGCCCACATTCCTATGCCGCGCATGACCAACACGTATATGTTGGGCGGTGACAAAGACCCCCAAGAAATCGTGAAAAGCATCAAAAAAGGCCTGTATGCCACCAACTTTGGTGGCGGACAGGTGGACATCACTTCTGGAAAATTCGTTTTTTCTGCCAGTGAGGCGTATTGGGTGGAAAACGGAAAAATCCTCTACCCTGTCAAAGGTGCCACCATTGTCGGTAGCGGGCCAGAATGTTTAAAGCGCGTGAGCATGATCGGCAATGACATGCAGCTTGACAGTGGCGTGGGCACCTGTGGCAAAGAAGGCCAAAGTGTGCCTGTGGGTGTCGGACAACCTACCTTGCGGATTGATGGCTTGACCGTTGGCGGAACCGCTTGAAATCGTGCATTTTGAACCTGTGCTACATTGATACCCATGGTTTCAATCCGTTTTTACTTTAGCTATTTTTATTTCTCAAGCGCTGATGGCGGTAGAGAGATCTGAACGTAGATAAGAAAAACGTCCTGATACTTCCTAAACCGCCGGCCTCCCCGGCGGTTTTTTTATGCTTTTTAGACTTTGATTGAGGAGCTTTTGCGATGACTGCTACCACTGACCGAACCAGTAAAACCGATGATGAACGGATCAAAGACATTACGGTGCTGCCCCCGCCTGAGCATCTGATTCGCTTCTTTCCCATTCGCGCAACGCCGGTGGAGGCCTTGGTTTTGGGGACCCGCAAGCGAATCCAACACATCATGGTGGGCAAAGATGACCGTTTGCTGGTGATCATCGGACCCTGCTCTATCCATGACCCTTCAGCTGCGCTCGAATATGCGCGTCGATTGAAAGAGCAGCGCACGAAGTACGCCGACACTTTGGAAATTGTGATGCGGGTGTATTTCGAAAAGCCCAGAACCACCGTGGGTTGGAAGGGCTTGATCAATGACCCCTATTTGGATGAGAGCTTTCGCATTGACGAAGGGCTTCGCATCGCACGCCAGTTGCTGATTGAAATCAACCGTTTAGGGCTTCCTGCAGGCAGTGAGTTCCTAGACGTAATCTCACCCCAGTATTTGGCTGACTTGATTGCATGGGGCGCGATTGGCGCACGTACGACAGAGAGCCAGGTGCACCGCGAATTGGCCTCGGGCATTTCTGCGCCGATTGGCTTTAAAAATGGCACAGACGGGAACATCAAAATTGCCACCGATGCGATTCAAGCCGCTGCCGGCGGTCACCATTTTTTATCGGTGCATAAAAATGGCCAAGTCGCTATTGTGCAAACGCAAGGCAATCCGGATTGCCATGTGATTCTGCGCGGAGGCAAAGCCCCTAACTACGACGCCCAAAGCGTCGCAGCCGCTTGCCAAGATCTCGCCAAAGCCCACTTGCCAACCTCATTGATGGTTGACTGCAGCCACGCTAACAGCAGCAAACAGCACGAAAAGCAGCTGGAGGTGGCGCGCGATATTGCGAACCAAATTGCAGGGGGTTCACGCTCTGTTTTTGGCGTGATGGTGGAAAGCCACTTGTTGCCTGGCGCTCAGAAATTCACCCCCGGAAAAGACAAAGCCAACCAACTGGAATATGGCAAGAGCATTACCGATGCCTGCTTGGGTTGGGATGATTCTTTGGAAAGTCTGGAAGTGCTTTCTGCCGCTGTCAAGGCGCGACGCGCGCGTTGAGCGCAGCCTGCCAATCGCTTTGCCTTATCTAGCCTTGTAGCAATTGGGCGAGTTTTTGGTGAATGCCACCAAAGCCGCCATTGCTCATGCAAAGAATGTGGTCACCTGCTCGCACATGAGAGGCGACCTGCGCGGCAAGCGCATCGATAGTGGGTGCGCACAGCGCTTTTCCTCCCATGGACTGAAGGGCTTCGGCGGCATCCCAGCCCAGGCCACCGGTATGACAAAAGGCCAAATCGACTTCTTCCAAACTCCAAGGTAGTTGGGCCTTCATGGCGCCGAGCTTCATGGTGTTGGACCGGGGCTCAAACACCGCCAAAATGCGCGCACTGCCAATGCGCCGGCGCAGTCCGTTAACAGTGGTCCGGATCGCCGTGGGGTGGTGCGCAAAGTCGTCATAAATGGTCACGGCATCGCTGGTTTCGGCTAAGGCAGCTGCATTGCTGCTTACCGGTGGAAAAGGGATGCGTGCGCGCACTTCCATGCGCCGTTTCACATTCTCAAAACGGGCGAGCGCTTGGGCCGACTGCGCAGGCGTTACACCGACATGGTCTGCCGCTGTAATCGCCGCCAAGGCATTGAGTTGGTTGTGGACGCCGCCTAAAGACCACTGAACATGGGCCAATGGCTTGCCTTGGTGTGTCACCGTGAAATCGTGGGGTTCACCCACAGCGTTGAAATCACTGACTGAGGCCCCAAACGTGCGTAGCTCACTCCAACACCCTTGGCTGACCACCCGGGTTAAACTTTCTTCCAAGCCATTGACGACCAAACGGCCGGTACTCGGAACGGTACGGACCAGGTGGTGAAACTGCCGCTCAATGGCGGCCAAGTCGTCAAAAATGTCAGCGTGGTCAAATTCCAAGTTATTGAGAACGGCGGTTCGAGGGCGGTAATGGACAAACTTGCTGCGCTTGTCAAAAAATGCGGTGTCGTATTCGTCGGCTTCAATGACAAATGTCTTTCCTTGGCCCAAACGGGCAGACACGCCAAAATTCAAAGGCACGCCGCCCACTAAGAAACCGGGCTGAAGCCCTGCGCTTTCCAAAATCCAGGCCAGCATGGCTGTGGTCGTGGTTTTTCCATGGGTTCCAGCGACCGCCAGCACATGGCGACCCTGCAGGACATGTTCGGCAAGCCACTGCGGTCCGCTGGTGTAGGGCGCACCGGCATCCAAAATGGCTTCCATTAAGGGGAACTTGGGGCTGGTGTCGCTGTTGCGGGCGCGGCTAATGACGTTGCCGACCACAAACATATCGGGTTGCAGCGCCATTTGTTCAGCGCCAAAGCCTTCAATCAATTCGATGCCCAAAGACCGCAGTTGGTCGCTCATGGGGGGGTAGACACCCGAATCGCATCCAGTGACCCGGTGGCCCGCTTCTCGCGCTAAAGCCGCCAAACCGCCCATGAAGGTGCCGCAAATACCAAGAATATGAATGTGCATACGCTATTTTACTGGGCCGAAAAAACTGCCGATGTGAAAGAAAGCGTGGCCACAGGCACAATGCCAGGATGGAAAGTTTGAAGGATGAAATTTCTGCTGTGGCAGCGCGAATGGTGGTCGAGGAAGGGCTGGACTTTGGTGCAGCCAAACGCCGTGCGGTCAAACAAATGGGCTTAACGGCCCGCAGCGCATTGCCCAGCAATGAGGAGATTGAGCGTGCAGTGGAAGACTATATTGCCGTTTTTTGCGCCGAATCACAAGCGACCGAATTGCATGCCTTAAGGGTGCTGGCGCTGGAATGGATGGACCGTTTAGCGCCCTTTCGCCCCCATGTGGCTGGGGCGGTTTGGCACGGCAGCGCCACCCGCAATTCTGATATTTATCTGCAATTGTTCTGCGCCGACGCTAAAGAGGCGGAGCTGGGCTTGATCGATCGCGGCGTTCGCTTTGAGGTGCGTTCTGTTCCAGGTTTCCAGGGAGAACGGGTGGACGCGCTCAGCGTTCATGTATGGAGCCCTGTCTTGGAAGAGCATATCGGCTTGCACCTATTGATTTATGACTTAGACGATATCCGCGGGGCACTTCACCCTGACGCAAGAGGTCGCCGACCCCGGGGCGATGCCACTGCCTTGCGTGCTGTAATTGGCAATTCCCTTTGATGTATTGGAACCCACCGCCATGGAAACCCCCTCACCACTGAACTCTATAGACCATCCCAAACACCGCCGTGCGATCCTGCTTTCCATCGCAGGGGTGGCGGCGGGTGTGGGGGCGGGTTTGTCCTGGTGGAATCAGCAGCAGACGGTTGCGACGCCTGGACTTTCCCCTGTGGACGGTTTTTGGGATTTGGAATGGGATACCCCAGACGGGGGGAAACTGCCAGTGCGCTCATTTCAAGGCAATCCGATTTTGCTTAACTTTTGGGCCACCTGGTGCCCGCCCTGCATAGAGGAACTTCCTTTATTAGACGCCTTTTACCGCGAAAACAGGTCTAAAGGTTGGCAAGTTCTCGGATTAGCCGTAGACAAGGCTGGCGCAGTTCGCAGTTTCCTTGAAAAGATGCCGCTGAGTTTTCCGGTTGCCATGGCTGGATTGGGTGGTGTGGACTTGGGGCGCAATTTGGGGAACGTGACAGGCGGCCTGCCCTTTTCAGTTGCCATTGCGAAAAGCGGAGAGATTGCGCAGCGGAAAATGGGTCGACTTGGCGTGGTAGATCTCGAGGCTTGGCGTGGTTTAAAATAGCACGCATGGTAAGTCTCGATGGCTAGCTGGCACGGTCTTGGCGCCGTACTGCCTGCACTCTCAGAGATTAGAATTTAATCGTTTAGAGAAAATTAATAATAAATAACAGCAAATAGCGGCATTTGAATGATTTTTAGGTTAAATTCCCGCTTCTTGTTGATTGGTTCCTGGAGGATTCATGGATTTACGAAAACTTAAAACACTGATTGACTTGGTGTCCGATTCCAATGTTTCAGAATTGGAAATTACCGAGGCCGAAGGCAAGGTCCGTATCGTTAAAGGCGGTGGGGCGATGGTTCATAGCTATGCGCCAGCACCTGTGGCCGCCATGGCACCGGCACCCGTGGCGTCCGCAGCCCCCGCAAGTCCTGCGGCGGCGGCTGTAGAAGAGCTGCCTTCAGGGCATTCCGTTAAGTCACCGATGGTAGGGACCTTCTACCGCTCTGCCTCTCCTGGCGCTAAATCGTTCGTCGAAATTGGATCCGTCGTTAAAGAGGGTGACACGATCTGCATTATCGAGGCGATGAAAATCCTCAATGAAATTGAAGCCGACAAGGCGGGCACGGTGACCCAGGTGCTCTGTGAAAATGGCCAAGCGGTTGAATACGGACAAGCTTTGTTCGTCATTGAATAAGCGCTATTTAGTCTATGTTCAAAAAAATCCTGGTCGCCAATCGTGGCGAAATCGCTCTCAGAATCCAACGCGCTTGCCGTGAATTGGGGGTGAAAGCGGTGATGGTGTACTCCGAAGCGGACCGCGATGCCAAATACGTCCGGCTTGCCGAAGAGGCGGTGTGCATTGGACCTGCGGCTTCAAATCTCAGTTACCTCAACATGCCCGCCATTATTTCTGCAGCGGAAGTGACCGATGCAGAGGCCATTCACCCAGGGTATGGATTCTTAAGTGAAAACGCCGATTTTGCGGAGCGGGTTGAAAAAAGTGGATTCCAGTTCATTGGTCCCACGCCTGAATCTATTCGCATCATGGGAGACAAGGTTTCAGCCAAGCAGGCCATGATTCGTGCAGGCGTGCCCTGCGTTCCCGGATCCGAAGGGGAGCTTCCTGATGACCCAGCCCACATTCGCCGCATCGCCAAGTCCGTAGGCTACCCCGTCATCATCAAAGCGGCAGGCGGCGGCGGTGGGCGCGGCATGCGTGTGGTGCATACCGAAGCTGCACTGATTAATGCAGTCGCCATGACAAAAGCCGAGGCAGGTGCTGCTTTTGGCAATCCAGCTGTCTACATGGAGAAGTTTCTCCAAAACCCGCGCCATATTGAAATTCAAATTTTGGCCGACAAACACAAAAATGCAGTCTATTTAGGTGAGCGCGACTGTTCAATGCAGCGCCGACATCAAAAAATTCTAGAAGAGGCGCCAGCGCCGGGGATCAGTCGCAAACTCATTGACCGCATCGGCGAGCGGTGTGTCGCTGCCTGTAAAAAAATCAACTACCGCGGGGCCGGTACTTTTGAATTCCTGTACGAAGATGGAGAGTTTTATTTCATCGAGATGAATACCCGCGTGCAAGTGGAGCATCCGATCACAGAAATGGTGACTGGGATTGATATTGTCAAAACCCAAATCATGGTTGCAGCGGGTGAAAAGCTGCCGTTTACCCAACGGCAAATCACGGTAAATGGCCATGCCATGGAGTGCCGTATCAACGCGGAAGATCCTTATAAATTCACGCCCTCACCAGGGCGTGTGACAACTTGGCATGCGCCAGGTGGTCCAGGGGTGCGGGTGGATTCCCATATTTATACGAACTATTTCGTCCCCCCCAATTACGACTCCATGATTGGGAAGATCATTGTTCACGGCGATACCCGCGAACAAGCCATGGCGAGGATGCGGACTGCTTTACTAGAAACAGCAGTAGAGGGTATCCATACCAATATTCCTTTGCATCGGGAGTTGATGGTGGACGCTAAATTCATGGCGGGCGGCACCAATATCCACTATTTAGAGCACTGGCTAGAACACCATAAACGCTAACTTGCATGTTTGAATTGCGTTTAATGTGCCCGGAGGCACTGGTAGAAATACTCAGTGAGAGCTTGGATGCGCTAGACGCATTGAGCGTGAGTGTGGAAGATGCCGATGCGCAGACCGATGCGGAGCAAGCACTTTTTGGCGAGCCTGGTCTGCCTGCACCTAAAGAGGGTTGGCAGCGTTCTAGGGTTATCGCACTGTTTGCAAACGAGGATCAGGCAACAGAAGCTGAACAGCTTTTGAAGGCCCAAGATTTTTTCGAGGGCTGCCACATTTTAGGAAGAGCCCCCGTAGCGGACCAAGACTGGGTTCGACTCACGCAATCACAGTTTGCACCGGTCGACATTACGCCAGAATTTTGGATTGTTCCCTCTTGGCACGAGCCACCAAAGGGTGCCCGTTATGTGATTCGACTCGATCCCGGTCTGGCGTTTGGTACCGGAACGCACCCTACAACCCGCATGTGTTTGCGCTGGATTGCCAGCCACCCCGTTAATTGCCGCGTCCTTGATTATGGCTGTGGCTCTGGGATATTGGCCATTGGCGCTGCAAAATTTGGTTCGACCGACGTGGTCGCTGTGGATATTGATGTGGCAGCGGTTCAATCGGCACAACTCAATGCACAAGCCAACGCGGTCCAATTGGCTGTGGGTTTGCCCGAGCAAGCTCAAGGTCTGTTTGGTGTGGTGTTTGCCAACATTTTGGCAACGCCTCTCAAAGTATTGGCACCTTTGCTGTGCGCACATGTAGCACCGGGTGGACAGCTAATTTTGGCTGGAATTCTCGAGCGCCAAACCCAAGAATTGATGGACGCTTACGCACCCTATTGCACTTTGCAGGTGTCAGATACCCAAGAAGGTTGGGTGCTGATGACCGCGCGGATTGAATAAAAAAAGCCCAGCACCTTTGCAGGTGCCAGGCTTTGGGTAGCCTATCGTAGAAACGATTAAGGCTTGGCTGCGCTTGGAAAAGGCCAAGCAGCCTGCGGGTTCAGTGTAGTCTGAGCGGCAGGGGCAGCGGGTGCTTTCGCAGCTTTCTTGGCAGCAGGCTTTTTCGCCGCTTTCTTTGGGGCTGCTTTCTTGGCGGCAGGCTTTTTAGCAGCAGCTTTTTTAGCAGCTGGCTTCTTAGCAGCAGCTTTCTTGGCAGCAGGCTTTTTAGCAGCAGCTTTTTTAGCAGCTGGCTTCTTGGCAGCAGCTTTTTTAGCCGCTGGCCGTTTGGCCGCTACTTTTTTAGCAGCTGGCTTCTTAGCCGCTACTTTTTTAGCAGCTGGCTTCTTAGCCGCTACTTTTTTAGCAGCTGGCTTTTTGGCCGCTACTTTTTTAGCAGCTGGCTTTTTGGCCGCTACTTTTTTAGCAGCTGGCCGTTTAGCCGCTACTTTCTTCGCTGGTGCAGCCTTCTTAGCGGCTGATTTTTTCGCAGTTGCCATAATTTTCTCCTTGATCAATTAACAAAGAGCACTTCTTGCATGTTGGTTAGCAAGAAGCGATTCATGGTGTTGGGCAAAGTCCCAGCAGCATGAACTTGGTGACACAAACCGGCCAAGGCGACAGGCGCCTTGTCGTGTTGTGAAATTTTGAAATGTCGTACCCAATGCGTTAGTCCCAAGACAGAGCCCCGCCGGATTGGTATTCAATCACACGGGTTTCGAAGAAGTTGCGTTCCTTCTTCAAGTCGATCATTTCGCTCATCCATGGGAAAGGATTTTCTTCATGGGGAAACAATGCTTCAAGGCCAATTTGTGTTGCCCGACGGTTGGCGATGTAGCGTAAGTAGCCTTTGAACATCGATGCGTTCATGCCCAACACACCGCGTGGCATGGTGTCTTCTGCGTAACGGTATTCGAGTTCAACAGCTTGTTCAAACAAATCTTTAATCTCAGCTTTGAACTCTGCAGTCCAGAGATGCGGGTTCTCTAGTTTGAGTTGGTTGATCAAATCGATACCAAAATTGCAGTGCATCGACTCATCCCGCAAGATGTACTGGTACTGCTCAGCCGCACCCGTCATTTTGTTTTGGCGACCCAAGGCAAGAATTTGGGTAAATCCAACGTAGAAGAACAGGCCTTCCATGAGGCAGGCAAAAACAATCAAGGACTTCAAAAGCGTTTGATCGGTTTCTGGGGTTCCCGTATGAAAGTGCGGATCCATGATGGCGGAAATAAAGGGAATTAAAAACTCGTCTTTATCGCGGATGGATTTCACTTCGTTGTAAGCACTGAAGATCTCGCCTTCGTCCAAGCCGAGGGATTCCACAATGTACTGATACGCGTGCGTGTGAATGGCTTCTTCAAAGGCCTGGCGCAGCAAAAACTGCCGGCATTCTGGTGCAGTGATATGGCGGTAGGTGCCCAGGACGATGTTGTTGGCAGCAAGAGAGTCCGCTGTCACAAAAAAACCGAGGTTGCGTTTGACAATGCGGCGCTCGTCTTCAGTCAATCCATTGGGGTCTTTCCACAAGGCAATGTCACGCGTCATGTTGACTTCTTGTGGCATCCAATGGTTGGCACAGGTTGCCAAGTATTTTTCCCATGCCCATTTGTATTTGAATGGGACGAGTTGGTTCACATCTGTTTTGCCGTTGATGATGCGCTTGTCTGAAGCGCGAACCCGGCGATGCGCATTTTCTGAAGATGTTGTAACTTCAGGTGGGGGAGCGAGAGACCCCATGGATTGGGTTGGAAGAGGTAGCGTATCTTTTAGAGATTGCAATGCCTCTGCGCTGCGTGGCGCAAAATTTGTCGGAGAGGCAGGCTTAATTTGTTCGTCCCAAGTCAGCATAAAGTTTTCCAGTAGTTAGATTATGCGATCAGTGCATGAAATTGCAAAGCAATCCTGCACTTCTCACTTTAATTGTGTTGCGTGTATGCACTATTTTGAAATTCAAATCAGCTTTGAATTTACTGACACGATTCACACGTTGGGTCATCAACACCACAAAATTTAATATCGGTGGCTGCATTACTGCTGAGTTCTATCTGCTGTTGTGCAGCTGCTGCTGCTGCCGCTTCAAGCAGTGAAGGGGCGCTGGCAGATGCGGCTGTGGCCGTGCTCGATGCAACAGAGTTCATGCGACCCGAACTGATGGTTGATTTTTCGGCATGGGTTGCCGACATCGTGCGCAAGTAGTACGTTGTTTTGAGACCGCGTACCCACGCCAATTTGTAGGTGTCGTCGAGTTTCTTGCCAGATGCACCCGCCATATAAATATTGAGCGACTGCGCTTGGTCAATCCATTTCTGACGGCGTGCTGCCGCTTCAACCAACCAGCGCGTTTCCACTTCAAATGCGGTCGCGTACAGTTGTTTGATTTCGTTGGGAACGCGGTCCATGGGGCTCAGTGAGCCGTCAAAGTGTTTCAAGTCCATGACCATGACGTCGTCCCACAAACCAATGCGCTTGAGATCTCGCACGAGGTAGCTGTTAACGACGGTAAATTCACCAGAGAGGTTGGATTTCACCGACAAGTTGCCAAAGCACGGTTCAATGGATGCATCGACACCAATGATGTTGGAGATAGTCGCAGTTGGAGCGATGGCAACACAGTTGGAGTTGCGCATCCCGTCCTTGGCAATCTTTTTACGCAAGGCATCCCAGTCCATGGTCGATGAGCGGTCCACTTCGACATAGCCGCCGCGGGCTTTTGCGAGCAAGTCCAGGGTATCAAAAGGCAAGATGCCTTGGTCCCACAGCGAGCCTTTGAAGCTCGAGTAGGTGCCACGCTCGCGTGCGAGTTCGGTAGAGGCCCAGTAAGCGTAGTAGCTGATGGCTTCCATGGACGTATCTGCGAAATTGACAGCCGCTTCGCTGGCGTAAGGAATCCGCAATTCGTACAAACTGTCTTGGAAGGCCATGATGCCCATACCAACAGGGCGGTGACGCATATTGGAGTCTCGGGCTTTTTTGACTGCGTAGTAGTTGATGTCAATGACGTTGTCGAGCATACGCATTGCCGTGGTGATGGTGCGTTTGAGCTTCTCGTGGTCGAGATCTCCATTTTTCAAGTGCTGCAATAAGTTCACCGAGCCAAGGTTGCACACGGCTGTTTCTGTGTCTGAGGTATTGAGCGTAATTTCAGTGCACAAATTAGAGGAGTGAACCACGCCAGCATGCTGCTGTGGGGATCGAATATTGCAGGCATCTTTGAAGGTGATCCATGGGTGACCGGTTTCAAACAGCATGGTAAGCATCTTGCGCCACAAGTCAGCCGCTTCCAAGGTGCGTGCAGGCTTGATCTCACCGCGGGCAGCTTGCTCCTCGTATGCGACATAGGCCTTTTCAAAATCTGCGCCAAATTTGTCATGCAAGTCGGGCACATTGGATGGGGAGAATAAAGTCCACTGTCCTTTTTCCATCACACGGCGCATAAACAAATCAGGAATCCAGTTGGCGGTATTCATGTCATGGGTGCGGCGGCGATCATCGCCCGTGTTTTTGCGCAACTCGAGAAACTCTTCAATATCAAGGTGCCACGTCTCCAAATAGGTGCAGACAGCTCCTTTGCGTTTACCACCTTGGTTCACTGCGACCGCTGTATCGTTCACGACCTTCAGGAAAGGAACCACACCTTGTGATTCACCGTTGGTTCCTTTGATGCGAGAGCCGAGCGCACGTACACGGGTCCAGTCATTGCCTAAGCCGCCAGCATATTTAGACAGCAAGGCGTTTTCTTTGATCGACTCGTAAATGCCATCGAGATCATCAGGCACCGTTGTCAGGTAACAAGACGACAACTGCGAGCGCAAGGTCCCACTGTTAAACAAAGTAGGTGTGCTGGACATAAAGTCAAAAGACGACAGAACTTCATAGAACTCAATGGCTCTGGCTTCGCGGTCCGCCTCATTCAATGACAATCCCATTGCAACGCGCATGAAAAAGGCTTGCGGCAGTTCGATTCGGGTTTTGCCCTCGTGTAAGAAGTAGCGGTCATACAGGGTTTGCAAGCCCAAATAATCAAACTGCAGGTCTCGCTCTGCCTTCAATGCGCCACCCAAGCGCTTTAAATCAAACTGGAGGAGTTTTTCATCGAGCAGCTCACAATCCACCCCTTTTTTGATGAAGCCTGGAAAGTAATCCGCATAGGCTTGGGGCATGTCGGCAGTGGCCACGTCACGCCCAAGCACCTCGCGCGAAATGGTATGGAACAGCAACCGCGCCGTGGCGTACGTGTAATCGGGGTCTTTCTCAATCAAAGTCCGCGCGGCCAAGATGGATGCTTTGTACACTTCATCCACCGGAACGCCGTCATAGAGATTGCGCATGGTTTCAGAAATGATGGGGTCGGCCTTCACGTCGGCACCCAAGCCAGAGCATGCCGTTTGGATGCGTTCGGTCAGGGCTTGCATGTCCAAGGCGACACGTTGACCGCGGTCTATGACGTGCAACACAGGCACGGCGGGCGCAACTTGAGCGACTTGTTTGGCGCGTTCTTGGGTGCGGCGTTCGCGGTAGAGCACGTAGGCGCGGGCGACTTCATGGTTTCCGCTGCGCATCAAGCCTAGTTCCACTTGGTCTTGAACATCTTCAATATGAAAAGTTCCGCCACTGGGGCGCGAGCGCACCAGTGCGCGGATGACTTGCTGTGTCAGCGAGTCCACCGTCTCGCGAATGCTCGCCGATGCAGCGCCTTGGGTTCCATGAACAGCCAATGAAGCTTTCATGATGGCAATGGCAATCTTGTTGGGTTCAAAAGGAACCACCGCACCGTTGCGGCGAATGATTTGGTAATTGGCTAGGGGACTGCTAGATGCCGCCTCAGAAAAAGGAATCTCTGTAGGAATCGCGATGGCGGAGGGTGTGGAAATGGGCGATACAGATTGCATGATGTCCTTTTGCTGTCAATATTTTTATGAAATGCGGAGCCACTGTGAAGCGAAAAAGACCTGCAAATGTCCAATTCGATCTAACCAAGCACACACTATATCTAGTGTGTGGACAGTGCGCAAGCCACTACAGGTAGTGTACAGCCATGAAAAGTGACTCCCAGGCGGTTGATCCGGATTGCGCATACACAAAGGCGGTGGATGGAGCCCTATCTTTACGCACAGTGAAGCACCGAATGCAGTCTTTTTGATGCGCCAAACGGCATTTTCTTTGGAAGCCTTTGCAGCGCAATGCCGTGTCGGTTTTCCGTTATTTTTCTTGCGCTTGAAAAAATAACGAAAAAAATCAATTTTGTAACAAATTTATTTTGTGTGAGGAGGCAAAAAGTTTTGCAACAAAGGATTCAACGCAGTTCGTAAAGTGCCCCAATCAAAACCGGGGCCCGGGTCCTGCTTTCTTCCTGCTGCCACATCCTCGTGCCCGGCAATGTGCGCAATAGGGTAGCGCTGCCCGATTTGGGATGCGAGGTCTGCAAGCGCAAGGTACTGCGCGGCTTCAAATGTGTCGCCCTCTAAACCTTCAAGCTCAATACCGATGGAGTCATCATTGCAGTTGTCGCGCCCGCGGTAAGTCGATACCCCAGCATGCCAAGCACGGTCGTCACAACTGACAAATTGCCAAAGTTTGCCTTGGCGAGTGATAAAAAAATGGGCTGATACTTCGATTGCGCGAATGGTTTGATAGTAGGGGTGCGCATCCCAGTCGAGCTGGTTGGTAAAAAGCGCCTGCACCTCAGAGCCACCGTACACGCCCGGTGGCAGGCTAATGGAATGTACGACGATTAAATCAATACATGCTTTCGGGGGACGCGGGCCGAAATTGGGGGAGGGGCAAGACTGAGCCAAAGCGTACCAACCTTGGCGCCAGGTCGCACTAGCCAAGGGGCCCGAATCAGTGCTCATGCCTTTGCCGGTGCGCAGCGCTACAGTAAAGCCCCTCTTTGCCTTGAACGGCATCTTGTAATGCGAGATGCACGCCGCAGTCTAAGCACGGCACCATGTCAATGGGCAAGGCATTGCGTCGTTTGGACGCGGTATGGGTGGATTTATTTCCTCGGTGGGTGCGCCATTGCCAAATAATCAACAGCGCCAGAAGAAAAAGCAGCAAGTACTTCATGCGGATCGTCCAAGGACGACCTCGGTCACAAACCGAGACCCTACATAAGCTAAAAGTAAAAAAACAGATCCGGTATAAAGCAAAGTAAGCGCCCGCTTACCACGCCATCCGAAATAAGAGCGTCCGACGAGCAGCACAGTGAATGTGAACCAAGACAAAACAGAAAACACGGTTTTATGGTCCCAGCGCCCAGCGCTGGACTGGCCGTACAAGACGTCTCCAAAGAGGTAGCCACCCAAGAGGGTGGCGCTCAACAAGAAATAACCTGCTGTGACAAAGTGGTAGGTAAGTCGCTCAAGCGTTAACAAGGGCAGGCCGCTGTGGGTGTCGGCCGCCAAGCGCATCCGCACTTCTGCACGGGCCATGAACCAAGCATGAACCACAGCCACTCCAAAAAGTCCGTAACAGGCAATACCCATGGCCAAGTGCCACGGTAACCAGGCGGATGCGGTACTGGCCATCGCTGCACCAGGAAATAACAGTGCCAGTACAACTGCAGCGGTAGCCAAGGCACTTAAAGCCCATCGGGTGGGGAGTTGGGGGTAAACATAACTCTCTACGGCGTAGATCGCAGCGATTAACCAAGCCGTGACGGAGATGGCTGGAGCAAAACCAAAACGCAAGGGCTCGGCTAACAAGCCTATGGAAAGTGCCCCTGCGTGGGCCAACCATGCAATTCCCACCCACCAGCGTGCGGTTGTACTACCAATGTGCGAGGCGCGCAGCGCAGGCCACGCATAGGCTAGGGCGGCTAAAACCGTAAAACCTAGGCTCACGGGGGATGCACTTGGTAAAATCATGCCAATAGTTTAGCCTTTTGCAACTGCCCGCGTTTGCGGGTCTTCATTCAAAGCCCAAGACCGTGGGCTTTGCACCACTGGACATTTATGGCCTCCGCCCTCACTGAAAAACTATCCCGCCTTGTTAAAGAATTGCGAGGCCAAGCTCGCATCACGGAAGACAACGTGGCAGACATGTTGCGCGAAGTCCGCATGGCGCTGCTAGAGGCCGACGTGGCCTTGCCTGTAGTCCGTGATTTTATTGCCCGCGTTAAAGAAAAAGCGCTAGG
>JAIPDD010000123.1 GCA_021737875.1 Sulfuritalea sp. | reverse complement strand
TCAAAGCGCTCCGTGACATCGGGGTGGGTGTCGCTGGCACGGGCCAGGGGAGAAATTTCTACCGGATGCTCGCAAATAAACGTGGGCTGCCACAGTTTGTCTTCCACGGTTTCTTCAAAGTACAGGACCTGCAGGCTGGCAAGGCTGCGCGTAGAGAGTTGGTTTTTGGCGTCGGTCAAACCGAGCTTGCGCAAGGCTTGCGTTAACCAAGTGCTATCAAAAACATGTTCGCCGGCGTCGGTGAATTTTTGGATGGCTTGCACAATCGTGAGGCGTTCAAAGGGCTGCTCCAAATCCACCGGTTTGCCGCCATAACTCATTTGCAGCGAGCCCGTAGCCTTGAGGGCGGCGTCCCGAACCAAGGCCTCGGTAAAGACCATGAGGTCTTGGTAATTCCAGTAGGCCGCGTAGAACTCCATCATGGTGAACTCGGGGTTGTGGCGCACCGAAATTCCTTCGTTGCGGAAGTTGCGGTTGATCTCAAACACCCGGTCAAACCCACCGACGATGAGCCGCTTGAGGTAGAGCTCAGGCGCAATCCGCAGGAACATCTGTTGGTCTAGCGCGTTGTGGTGGGTGGTAAATGGCTTGGCGTTGGCTCCGCCAGGGATCGGGTGCAGCATGGGCGTTTCGACTTCTAAGAAGCCGTGTTGCACCATAAAGTCACGCAAACCGCTTACAGCTTTGCTTCTTGCGACAAAACGTTTTCGCGTGTCTTCGTCGGTCATTAAATCGATGTAGCGCTGGCGGTATTTGACTTCTTGGTCGCTGATGCCGTGAAACTTATCAGGCATAGGGCGCAGGCTTTTGGTCAACAAACGCACCGTGGTCGCATGCAGCGAGAGCTCACCGGTTTTTGTTTTAAAAACCGTGCCTTCAGCGGCCACGATATCGCCTAAGTCCCAGTGTTTAAAAGAGGCGTAAAGGTCTTCACCAATTTCTTCGCCTTTGACGTAGATTTGGATACGCCCGCCGCTGCTGCCAAACGATGCGTCTTGGAGTGTGCAAAAGCTGGCTTTGCCCATGACCCGTTTGAGCATCATGCGGCCTGCGACTTTGACCTTGACGGCCAATGCTGCAAGTGCTTCTGGGGTCTTGTCATCAAACGCCTCGAACAACTCAGCAGCCTTGTGGCTTGGCGAAAAATCGTTGGGAAATGCCACGCCTTTGCCCATCGCTTGGTCTTGGCGAATGGCGTTGAGTTTTTCCCGGCGTTCAAGAATCAGTTGGTTTTCGTCTTGGGGAGCGGGAGCAGCGTGGGTGGCGTCAGACATGTAATTTTCTCTGTGGCAGTCAGGATGTAACCCTAGATTCTAAGAGGCTTGCAGCGACTATGATCCACTGAACACTTTTGACGCTTCAAACACCATGCTTTATCAAATTATTTCTTTGCTGCTTGATGTGGCCGTTGGTTTGGTCAGCGGCGCTTGTTTGCTTCGGCTGTATATGCAGTTTCAAAGAATTCCGATGTCTGCGCGGGCAGGTAACCCCTTGGGCCCTTTTATTTTTTCCTTAACCGATTGGCTTGTTTTGCCTCTGCGAAAAGTGTTGCCGGCCATGGGGCCCTTGGACACAGCAAGCTTGGTGGCCGCATTTTTACTCGAATTAGCCCAGTTTTCGGTCTTGTGGTTGTTGCAAGGCGCTATGCAAAACATGGGCGTGGTAGTGGTCTTGGCTGTGTTTGGCGTGGTTCGCATTGGGCTGTCGACGCTCACGGGCTTGGTCTTGGTATCTGCGCTCTTGTCGTGGGTGCAAACGCGCTCGGGTTTGTCGGAGTGGTTGGACCGTTTGGTCGCGCCTTTCTTGGCTCCGGTGCGGCGCGTTTTACCCCTTTTTGGCGGGATCGATCTCTCTCCATTGGCGCTTTTGCTGGCCTTGCAGGTTGTTGCGCTGGTGTTGAACGCGCTGCAAGGCTTTGCGGTGATGGCTGTCGCAGCCTGACGCAGGGCTTGTTTAAACCACCGCGTCGCTGGATTGGCGTGTCAGCATGGCCAAGATGTCGGCGATGGTTTTACGCAGTTCACGGCGGTCGCATATCAAGTCAACCGCCCCTTTGGTTTGTAAAAACTCAGCGCGTTGGAAGCCTTCAGGCAGAGTGACACGAACGGTCGACTCGATCACCCGAGGGCCGGCAAAGCCGATCAAGGCTTTAGGCTCGGCGATCACCACGTCGCCCAAAAAGGCAAAACCGGCGCTGACGCCACCCATGGTGGGATCAGTCAAGACGCTGATATAGGGCAAACCTTTTTTCGCGAGTCGGGTGAGGCATGCGTTGGTCTTGGCCATTTGCATCAGGCTCAAAAGCCCTTCTTGCATGCGCGCACCACCGGTTGCCGTAAAGCATAAAAAGGGCACTTTTTGCTCTATTGCAGCCTCTACGCCCCGCGCAAAACGCTCTCCGACCACGGAGCCCATGCTGCCGCCCATGAATTCAAATTCAAAACACGCCGCGATCAAGCTCACACCATGGATGGATCCACCCATCACGACCAGCGCATCGGTCTCGCCGGTGTTTTCTAAGGCCTCTTTCAAACGCTCAGGGTATTTGCGGCTGTCTTTGAATTTGAGCGCATCCACTGGCAGCACTTCTTGGCCAATTTCAAAGCGGCCTTCGTTGTCTAAAAATGCGTTGAGCCGGGCCCGTGCGCCTATGCGGTGGTGGTGGCTGCAGTTAGGGCACACATTTTGGTTTTGCTCTAAGTCGGTCTTGTACAGCACGGTCTCACAGCTAGGGCATTTGATCCACAGCCCTTCAGGAACGCTGCGCCTATCAGCAGGATCGGTGTGCGTGATCGTGGGGGGAAGGAGTTTTTCAAGCCAGCTCATAGTGTGCCTTTGCTTCTTATGTTGCGATGGCGTTTACGCATCCATGGCGTTGCGAATTTCTTGGAGGAAATTCTGCGCCGTGGCGGCAACTTGCGACCGGGATTGATGTTCAATGAGTTGAATAATTTTGCTACCAATGACCACAGCGTCAGCGACCTTGGAAAGGGTTTTGGCCGTTTCTGCGTCGCGAATCCCAAATCCTACACCCACGGGCGTATGGATATGCTTTCTAATGCGCGGAAGCATGGCTTCTACGGCATCGGTATCGAGTGTTCCTGCCCCTGTGACGCCTTTGAGGGAGACGTAATACACATACCCACTGGCAATTTTTGCGACCTGGGCCATGCGCTCATCGGTACTGGTGGGGGCGAGCAAAAAGATCAAATCGAGGCCGTGCGCACGCAGGTCTTGGGCAAAGGCTTCGCATTCTTCGGGCGGGTAGTCCACGATCAACACGCCGTCCACGCCAGCCTCTGCGGCATGCTTCACGAAGGGGCTAGCAACGCCGGGGAGCGGATGTTTTTGGTCGTAGCGTTCAACGGGGTTGGCGTATCCCATCAGAACCACCGGGGTGGTTTGGTTGGTTTGTCGAAAGTCACGCACCATTTGCAAAACCTGGCTTAAGCCAATGCCAAAGGCCAGGGCTTTGTCACCGGCTTTTTGAATCACGGGGCCGTCGGCGCTGGGATCAGAAAAAGGCACGCCCAGTTCAATCACATCGGCGCCTCCGGCCACCATGGCGTGCATCAACTCAGGCGTTACGTCAGCAAAGGGAAAACCCGCCGTCACAAAGGGAATCAGTGCTTTGCGGCCTTGGCTTTTGAGTGCGGTGAAACTGGCATGGATGCGGCTCATACGGCAATTCCTACTTTGTGAACTTGAATGGGCTGCTCGCCGCCTTTGACACTTTGGCCTTTGCAGCTGGGGCGGCAATAGAAGTCGCCATTGCTGAGGTCTGCAACCGTTCCAATGTCTTTGTCGCCACGGCCGGAGAGATTGACCAAAATGGATTGGTCAGGGCGCATGGTTTTGGCCAGTTGCATGGCGTAGGCGATCGCGTGGCTGGACTCAAGCGCAGGAATGATGCCTTCGGTACGGCACAGGTAATGGAAGGCCGCTAGCGCTTCTTTATCGGTGATGCCAACGTACTGGGCCCGACCGATGTCGTTTAAAAACGCGTGCTCGGGGCCGACGCCAGGGTAGTCTAAGCCTGCGCTGATGCTGTGGGTCTCCGTCACTTGGCCGTTGTCGTCTTGCAGAACGTAGGTTCTATTCCCATGTAAAACGCCGGGGCTACCGCGTTGGATGGAGGCGGAGTGTTTTCCACTGTCCATGCCTTCGCCGGCGGCTTCCACGCCAATAAGCTGGGTATTTTCAAAGGGAATGTAGGGGTAAAAAATACCCATCGCGTTACTTCCGCCCCCCACACAGGCAATGACTGCGTCGGGTTGTTGGTTAACTGCATTGAGCTTGGCCAGCATGCCAGGCATTTGGGCAATGCACTCGGTGCCGATCACGCTTTGAAAGTCGCCCACCATCATGGGGTAGGGGTGGGGGCCGGCAACGGTACCAATGATGTAAAAAGTATTGTCCACATTGGCGACCCAGTCGCGCATGGCTTCATTCAAAGCATCTTTGAGGGTTCTGCTGCCACTTTCGACGGGAACCACGGTCGCACCCAAGAGTTTCATGCGGTAGACGTTGGGGCTTTGGCGCTTCACGTCTTCACTGCCCATGTAAACCACGCACTCCAAGCCGTACCGTGCACAAATGGTGGCTGTTGCCACCCCGTGCTGTCCGGCCCCTGTTTCAGCGATCACGCGCGGTTTACCCATGCGTTTGGCAAGCATGGCTTGGCCAATGGTGTTGTTGATTTTGTGGGCGCCGGTATGGTTGAGGTCTTCGCGCTTTAAATAAATTTGCGCCCCACCCATCTCACGGCTCATGCGGTCTGCGTGGTAAATGGGGGAGGGGCGGCCGACAAAATGGGCCAGCTCGGATTTGAATTCCGCGACAAACGCGGGATCGTTTTGGTACTTGGCGTAGGCCGCTTTGAGTTCATTGATGGCGTGTGTCAGTGTCTCGGAGACAAAACTTCCGCCGTAATTTCCAAAGTGCCCTTTGACATCGGGTTGTTGGTAAGCAAACATAGCAATCACATTCCTGCAAGGTGTTGGTCAGCGGCTCGAACGGCGGCGACAAACTGGTTGATTTTTTCGGCGTCTTTGATGCCTTTGAGGGGGGTACCCCCTGGGCCATCGGCTTCGACGCCGGAGCTCACATCGACGACCAGCGTTTTACAACGCGGGCGTACCTGCGCAATGCCGTCGGCCACGTTTGCAGCAGTGAGTCCACCACTCAAGACGAGGTGAGCGTTGACGTTTAGAGGAAGAAGTGACCAATTGAATGCCTTGCCGCTGCCGCCAAAACCGTCAACGTGGGCGTCGAGCAGCAGGGCTTGGGCGTGAGAGTAATCATGGGCGTATTTTACGAGGTCAAAGGCCTGTCCTGCATCGCCTAAGGGGATTCGGGCGGCCCGAAGGTAGGGTCTTGCCCCGTTTTGCGACAAGTTCAGACAGTCCGCAGGGCTTTCATCCCCGTGAAACTGGGCGTAAGCATGGGGCACGGCCTCTAAGGCTTGGCTTACAAAGGCCGCGTCGTGGTTCACAAAAAGCAAGACCGGGCTCACAAAAGGGGGTAAACGCTTGGCGAGTTGGGCGGTGCGCTCCACGCTGACCGCTCTTGGGCTGGCAGCGTAAAGCACAAATCCAATCGCATCGGCGCCAGCAGCCACAGCCGCATCGACATCTGCCTCGCGTGTCAGGCCGCAGATTTTGATCCGGGTTCGGATGGAGGGGTGAGCGGGTGTGGGGCTGAAAGGTTTCATGGCAGCCAATCATACGCAGGCGTACGCTCAGGAATTGCAAAGTGCTCAGGATAGCGCGGACCTAAGAAATACAGCCCATCGGGGGGGAAGGTCGGGGCGGCAAAGTCACGGTCGCGGGCGTCTAAGACCTCTTGCATCCATGAAGCTGATTGTTTACCAAAACCAATCTGCACCAAGCAGCCCATGATGTTGCGGATCATGTGGTGTAAAAAAGCATTGGCTTCAAACTCCAAGCGCCAGTAGGCCCCGCGTTGGGTGATGGCAATAGAGACGAGATTTTTAACGGGAGACAAGGCTTGGCATTGTGAGGCCCGAAAGGACGTGAAATCATGTTCACCTACCAAGATCTGCGCTGCTTGCCGCATCGCAGCACCGTCTAAGGGTCTGAACGCCCAACCGACCCGCCCAGCTTCCACCGATGGCCGCACCGCAGACTCTTTAAGAATATAGGCGTAGCGTCTTGTGCTGGCACTGGCGCGGCAATGAAATGTGGCAGGTACTTCTTGCGCCCATTCCACTGCGATATCGTGGGGCAGCCCGGCATTGGTGCCGCGCAGCCACGCATTTGTGTTGCGCTCAAGGGGTGTGTCAAAGTGCACGACTTGCATAAGGGCGTGCACCCCCGCATCGGTTCTTCCTGCGCACAGGGTAGAGACTTTGTGGTTGGTGAATTGCTTCAGCGCCGCTTCAAGTTTGTCTTGAACAGTGAGCCCAGAACTTTGGCTTTGCCAGCCTTGGTAGGCCTGGCCGTTGTAACTGATTCCTAGCGCTATTCTCACTT
>JAIPDD010000013.1 GCA_021737875.1 Sulfuritalea sp. | reverse complement strand
TTTACCCTGCAGGCTCATGGGAGATTCCGTTTTTGTCTGAATCGAGCATTGCGAAAAACATTGCTGTATTTGCCTCGCCACCTAAACAAGACCAAAACAACTGCTACGTACTGAACCATTTAGACATTGGGGTCGGAATTAACGCTAAAAGTGCCCACTCTAAAGCTGCCAGTGATTTTTTAGCATGGCTCAGTACGCCCGATTTTTCTCAAGCCTTGGTTAATAGCCTCCCCGGATTTTTCCCACTCTCTGACCACCCAGTTGAAGTTAGCAATCCGCTGGCCAAAGAAATGCTGTCTTGGCGCAAGCAATGCGACACCACGATACGTATCAACAGTCAATTTTTAAATCAAGCATGGCCAGGCTTAGAGCAAGAGTTATGGAGACTCAGCGCACAAGTCATGCGGCATGAAATTTCACCCGAAGAAGCTGCAAAACAAATTTCCAATGGAGTCGAAAAATGGTTCAAACCCTTTTGAGCTTTATCGTGCATTTGAACTTGCGTCGATCGATCGCTCACGGCCTTCTTAGTTTGCTTTGGGGCCTAGGAATAACTCTAACTCTGTGCCTAGACGTACATGCAAGCACAACACCGTGGTACATAGAACCTAGCGGACCCGACACATCACCCGCCTCAATACAAAGCGCTCCGATCAAACCAGGCGCAAACACTATTGTTGTCGCCGTGATCGATAGCGGCGTCATCGCCGAACATCCCGCGCTGGAGGGCGTGCTGCTTCCTGGCTTTGATATGGTGGCAGCGCAACGCAACATAAGAGGAACGAGATCTTCGAACTTCGCGCCCGACCCAAGAGATGCTACGTGCGGCCAAAGACTTGTCTCGTCCTCATTTCGCACGCATGGCACGGAAGTGGCAAGTCTCATTGCGGGGAATGGGTACGAAAACATGTGGGGCGTTAACCCCCGTGCGCGAATTGTCCCTATACGCATCTTTAGCACATGCGGCATGTTGCCTGAAGACATGATCGATGCGATTCGTTGGGCTGCTGGCTTAAAAGTCGAAGGTACGCCCAATAACCAACATCCGGCCCATGTGATCAACATCAGCATTGCCGGCGGCGTCGCCCAATGCAGACCCGAGCTTCAAAGAGCCATCAACGCCGCCCGTAAAAATGGTACGTTTGTGGTTGCTGCCGCAGGAAACAACTTTCAGAAACCGCTTGCAGAACCCGCAAACTGTGAGGGTGTGATCTCAGTGGGCGCACTTTCTGCAGAAAACAAGATCGAAAACTACTCGGCCTTGGACTCCCGCACCACCATTTACACCGCCGGCGGTGGCCCCGCACTCCGCATGAGTCAAGCATGGGCACATAACAAACTCAGAGTTGCCACAGCCGAACTAAGCGTGTCTGGCAACGAGAGACTCATCGTGATGGATAAAGGCATAGGAACCAGTTTTGCGGCACCTGTGGTATCTGGTTTTTTGTCACTCTTGCTCTCCTTCAACCCCAACCTCAAACCCCAAGACTGGGACGCTTATGTTGATTCCTTTGTCAGGCAGGTTCCCCGCTTGGAAAAGTGTGTCGATTGCAATCCGCGTGGGCTCGTTGCTTCAGGCATCTTGACAAAATTTTCAAAATGAGAAGTACCACTTATTCAAATCGCCGCCTGATAGTTTTGTTATCCATGGTGCTGCTCACGCTACAAAACGCATGGGCCGACTCTGTGGTTTGGTCTTGCTCGCGTTCGGAGCCCAAGCAAACTGTCTTTGAAGGAATTCGAGCGTTTCGTCTTGAGAAAATTTCTGTAAAAGACAATGACACTATTTCTATTACCTTGATGGATCTGTATGCGGCATACGGTGGCGAGATTATTCAACTCGGGAAATCTTCGCTTGCCGTTTGCAGCCTCCCGCCGAACGACCCATTCCAACTTGCCGCTATGGAATTACTAGGATACACAGCCAAAGACTTGATCCAAGCGTCAAAACGTCCTAAGTCTTCTTTGATTCTGATTCCCTCGATCAATGAAATGCACAAGTGTCTAAGCGAAAACCACCCAGCCATCGGCTTCTTCAAAAACGTCGTAGAAAACGAACGGATTGCGCCGTGTTTTTAACTGTCAGCAAGATGCTTAGGAGTTTCAAATGAAAAAACAAGCTTCATGGCGAGTCATCATTCAGGTCCTATTGATGGGGTGTGTCGGACTGACCCCATTGTTTGCGCAAGCAAAAGACACACCGCACAAGCTTGTCTTTTGTTCGGAGGGAAATCCCGAATCACTCGTTCCTTACAGCTCCAGCACAACGTCTGTCGGTGTTTACGTTGCGTTGAACGACACCCTCATCTCTCATCTTCGCGGTGAGACAGATATCACCCCTAGCTTGGCCGTGCATTGGCAAATTTCCAGAGATGGCAAGGAATACACCTTCTTTTTGCGCCAAGGGGTCAAGTGGCATAGGAATGCTTTTTTTGAGCCAACACGTGATTTCAATGCTGACGATGTCATTTTCACCATTGAGCGACAGCGCGATATAAACCATCCCTACCATGGCGTATCCGGTTTTAATTATTCCTATTTCAAAGCGGCAGGCTTTGGCGCACTGCTTAAGAGCATCAAGAAATTAGACAACTACACGATCAAATTCACCCTCAATCAAGCCAACGCTGCTTTTTTGACTATGCTGACGCTTCCTTTTACAGGCATGCAGAGCCATGATTACGCGCTGGCCATGCTCAAGCGTGGAACGCCTGAAATTTTCGATGCCAACCCAATTGGCGTTGGGCCGTTCTCTTTTGAAAGTTTCGAAAAAAATAAAAACGTTGTTTTCAAATCTTTCCCCGATTACTGGCGTGGAAAAGCCAAGATTGACGTGCTTGAATTTTCGATCACACCCAATGCCTCTGATCGATGGAAAAAACTCCAAGCCAACATTTGCCAGGTGATGCTTTTTCCTAATCCCGCTGACTTAGCGCAAATGCGTAAACACCCTGATACGACTGTTTTGGAACAAGCCGGACTCAATGTGGGCTTTTTGGCCTACAACACCTCCAAACCCCCATTTGATGATGTGCGCGTTCGCAAGGCCCTCAATATGGCCATTAACAAGGCTGCGATTGTGGAACGCGTCTTCCAAGGCACAGGCGTTGCTGCGGTCAATCTGATCCCGCCTACGATGTGGTCTTACAACAAAGAAGTGAAAGACGATGTATTTGACCCTGTTGCAGCAAAGCAATTACTCAAAGAAGCGGGATTGCCTAACGGCTTTTCGACCGATCTCTGGGTCATGACAGTCGCACGTCCAACCAACCCCAATCCAGAATTGACCGGGCAAATGATTCAGACTGATTTAGCTGCGATTGGCGTCAAAGCGGAGATCAAAAATCCTGAATGGACTGAATATGCGGATCGCATGGCGAATGGCGAACACGCCATGGGTTTGTACGGATGGACAACCGGACAAGGTGATCCTGACGCTTTCTTTTATGGGCTTTTGAGCTGCGAAGTTGCCCAGTCGAATGGACCGAATATGGCTAAGTTTTGCTACCAGCCATACGATGATCTCGTTCGCAAAGCCCGAGCTGTGGCAGATCCAATGCTTCGAATACCACTTTATGAAAAGGCCCAGCAGATTTTCAAAGAGCAAGCACCGTGGATGACCATCGCACACGTCAAGCAAATAGTCGTCATCAGAAACGAGGTCGAAAATTTTCGATTAAGCCCATTTGGTGCTGTCCGATTTTATGGAGCCGAATTAAAAGAACGCCCTTAATTGTGGGCAGCGTCAGCTCAAACAGCGTTGTTTACGTTTTGCTTCAGGCACTCGGAGGTATCACACCCGACCAAACTGCTGTTTGACGATTCACCGTCACCCCCACCCTAAACTGAGCGAGAGCATCGGCATGGCGACGGAGGTGGCGCATGGCAGTTGCACGGACTTGCCGCCTAGTAAGAGGTAAACGCTTCGCTCGATATTTACCGTCATTCATGGGGGTGTTAAAAAAGTCTATGACCTCATAGAGTCAGTGTTTTACATTGATTTTCTATGGATCCCCTTGAACTTACGCTGGTGGAAGCTTTCACAGCATTGCGCACACGACAACTCGGACATCAGGAATACGTCCTGGCCCTGCTGCAACAGACCGATCGAGTGGCGTCTCTTAATGCCTGGATCAGTCGCGATCCTGAGGGATTGATCCAGCAAGCCAAGGCCCTCGATCAGGCCTCGAGTGCACCATCCGATCATCTCCCTTTGTTGGGCATACCCGTGGCGATCAAGGACAACATAGACACGGTTGGTCTGCCCACCAGTGGTGGTACACGTGCATTGCTCGCGTCCAGACCCACGCGCAATGCCATCGTGGTCGAGCGTTTGCTGCAATCAGGCTGCTTGATCGCTGGCAAAACTAACCTACATGAACTGGCTTTGGGCGGCACCACCCACAACGCAGTCACGGGCGCTTGCCGTAACCCCTGGAACCCCCTGCGCATCCCAGGTGGCAGCTCTGGTGGATCGGCCGTGGCCGTGGCCTCGCGCATGGTGCCCGCCGCTCTGGGCACAGACACCGGTGCTTCGGTGCGCCTGCCTGCCGCCTTGTGTGGTGTGGTCGGGTTCAGGCCCAGCATGGGTCGCTACTCTTCGCAAGGCATCTTGCACTTGTCACCCAGCAAAGACACTGTGGGGCCGATGGCTCGCAGCGTTGCCGACGTGGCCTGGCTTGACGCTCTCATGGCACAAGAGACACTCGACTTGCCTGATGTGTCTCTCAAAGGCCTGCGCTTGGGCATTCCACGAGGGGACTTTTTTGAAGGTGCCGACCCGCAAGTTTTGGCGGTCATTGAGCAAGCGCTGGAAACGCTGGTTTCTGAAGGCGTTGTGTGCGTGACGCTGGAAGTGCCTGACCTGAAACGCTATAACGACGCCACGGGATCGACCTTGGTGATGTTCGAGATGATGCAAAGCCTGCCCGCTTATGCCAAAGTACATGGGCTGACCATGGACGACCTGTTAGCTGGTGTGGGTAGCTCGGACGTGGCCCTGCTCTTGTCTGGGCAACTCGGCCGTGAACGCGTCACGGCCACGGCCTACGCTGGGGCACTGAGCAGGCGGCAAAAGCTGCAGGCCGCTTACGCCCGGCACTTTGCCGACCACCGCCTGGATGCTCTGGCGTTTCCCACTTGCCTCATGACGGCGCCACCCATAGGTCACGACGATATGGTGCATTTGCATGGGCAACAAGTGCCCACATTCAAAACCTTGATCCGCAACACCGACCCCGGCAGCAATGCCGGACTGCCCGGCATCAGCCTTCCCGCAGGTTTGACTGCCGAGGGCTTGCCCGTGGGGCTGGAGCTGGACGGCGCTTTGGACACCGATCGCCACCTGTTGGCTGTGGCGGCGGCCATTGAGCGGGTTTTGCCATCTTTGCCACGCCCACCGATGGTTTATGCCTGAAGAAAAAGTTGTCCGATGCGGGCGGCCAGTTTGTTACGCCCCTGAACGCCGAGCTTTTCAAACGCGTGGCCCAAGTGATAACGCACGGTGGTAAAGCCAATGCACAGCTGGCGAGCGATGTCCTTGTCAGAGCAACCGTTCAGGCAATGCAGCACGACTTCAGTCTCGCGCTGACTGAGTTGACCTGGCCCTCTTAACAGCTGACGTAGCGCGGTTGCGTCATGGCCCATCCACGCGGGTTTGGTGGAATCCACGGTCCCCAGTCTGCTCAATGCCGCCGTGAACACCGGCGCAAGGATATTGAGGCAAGCCATGTCTTGAGAGCTGAAGTCTTTTCGCCCCCTAGCCCGATAAATGACCAGATCGCCCAGACAAGCATCACCACGGTAGGCATACAGGTTCACGCCCCAGTGAATACCGTCTTGGCGCAAGTGGTCGTTGTAAAACTCGGAGTCCTCTAGCTCCTGCGCAGAACATACATCGCTGACCCGCGCGGGTGTTCGCATGGCCCGAAGGCGCGGTGTGATGGGATCGCAAAACTGAAAGTGCTCTTCATACGCCCGGATTCTGGACGGCTTGACGTTGTAAGAGGCGCAGATGGCGTAGCGATTGGCCTGGGCATTCCATTGGCGTGAGACCAGATGATCGGCCTGCATGAACTGAGCCAACGGTTGCGCCAGGGTCTGTAGCAATTGTGCTTTCGAGACGTCCGAGGCCATCACTGCGCACAGGTCTGCCAGTCTTTTGGATTGTTCTGTGTTCAGGTACATGGGGGCCTCTCATAAGCACTTCAATATAACAAATTTAAGGGCAAGGTCAAGAGAGATTACCCTTTGCCATGCCGCATTCTGGCGGGGAAACCATCAATCTTGAGGGTGTTCCAAATGCACCAAAAAACCTAAAGTCTCCTGGTGTTCTATTCTTTTTGACTTTCAAGGATTCGCGATGAAAACGAAAATCTGGTTGAGCAGTGTGTTGCTGTTCTTGTCTGGTCTGGCGCAAGCCAACGACCCGGTGCCCCTCAAAGTGTTGGTGGGGTTTGGCGCAGGCGGCTCGGCCGATTTGGCCGCACGTCTGCTGGCCGAACGCCTCAAGGACGAATTGGGCCGTCCTGTGGTGGTTGAAAACCGCGTGGGCGCGGGTGGGCGCATTGCCGCAGAAGCCTTGAAGAATGCTGCCCCCAACGGCGCGACAGTCATGTTGGCTCCGATTGTGGTGCCCGTGTTGGCACCGCTGGTGTACAAAAAGCTCAACTACGACGCGCAAAAAGACCTCATGCCTGTAGCGCACATTGCCGACTTTCAATTTGGCGTGTCGGTCAAAGCAGACAGCCCGGTTCGCAGCATTTCGGACTTCTTGCCAGTGGTCAAAAAGACCCCCGCTCTGGGAACGTTCGGTTCACCTGCAGCAGGCAGCTTGCCGCATTTCTTTGGCGTCATGATCGGTCAGAAAACGGGTCTCGACATGATCCATGTGCCTTACAACGGTGGCGCACAACTGATGACAGCCCTCATTGGCGATCAAGTCACACTGGGCATTGACACCTTGGTAGACCAGGGCGAGATGCACCGCGCAGGCAGAATCCGCATTCTGGCCACCTCAGGCCCAACCCGCAACGCTTTGTTTCCCGATGTACCCACCTTGCGTGAGTCGGGCTTCAAGGATTTGGTCGGCGTAGGCTGGTTTGCCCTGTTCGCACCGAGCGGCACGGACGCATCGCAGATCACCACTTTGAACGCCGCTGTGAACCGCGCTTTGAAAAACCCAGCCCTCAAAGACCGCTTCATCAAAATGGGCCTAGAAATTGGTGGCGGCAGCCCGCAAGAACTTCAAGCGTTGATAAGAACGGAAACCGCTCGCTGGGCCCCGGTTGTTAAGACGTCAGGTTTCACTGCTGACTGACACGCCCAATGCGTTGATAACAAAAATGGCCAAGTGGCATAGATTCCACTTGGTCAGAATCAACGTTGAGGCATGTCTTTGACCGAATACCCCATGCTGACAGTGGCATCGTCTGGGATGGCGGGCATGGTCGCGTTCCACGCCTCCCAGCGCTCGCGCAATGCTTGCAATTGTTCGGGTTGTCGGCCCCCTAAATTGGCGCGTTCTCGGGCGTCTCCAGAAATATTGAACAGGTAATCGTTGCCATCGACACGCAGGTATTTCCAGTCGCCAATCCGCATCGCTCTTTGGCCTCGGTGGTTCATACGCCAATGCATAGGGCGCTCAAACGTGTGGGCTGGGTTGCGCAATGTGCCGGTGAGGGATACGCCGTCTAAGGGGTATTCGGCGTCTATGTTTGCGCCGCCGAGCTCCATCAGGGTGGCAGACCAGTCCATCGTCATGCAATGCTGTTGGCTGATGCCACCTGGAGCGATAGTGGCGGGCCAGTGGGCAATCCATGGCACCCGAATGCCGCCTTCGGTGAGATCCATTTTGCCGCCCACCAAAGGCCAGTTGTCACTGAAGCGTTCGCCGCCATTGTCACTGGTGAACACAATCAACGTATTCTCCAGTTGTCCAGTTTCGCGCAAGGCCTCGACCACCCAGCCGATGCCTTCGTCCATATGGTGAATCATGCGGTGGTAGGTGTGGATGTTGCCGCCCTGCAAGTGGAAAATATTGTCCTTGATGGTGGCCGCCAAGGCATGGTCTTCGCGTGTTTCCCAGGGCCAATGCGGCGCGGTGTAGTGCATGCTGAGAAAGAAGGGATCATTTTTCCGATCACCCTGGCTCATGCGGTGAATAAAGTCGACTGAATTGCGCGAAATCAGGTCGGTCAAATAACCTTCGTGAGGTTGCTCTTCTTCGCCGACCCATAGGTCGTGCGATCCATTCGAGGCGCAATGGGTAAAGTAGTCAACGCCCCCTGCCATAGGGCCGAAAAATTCGTCGTAACCTGATCGCAATGGTCCGAATGTGGGGGGGTATCCCAAGTGCCACTTACCAATCAAGCCGGTGCGGTAGCCCGCCGCTTTGAGTGTGGATGGCAGGGTTGGGTGCGATGTGGGAAGTCCGAGCGTTGTGCTGTTGCGGGATCGGCTGTTGATGGGTTCTTCAGCCGCGCCCCGCAAGCGGTACTGGTACCGGGCGGTCATCAAGGCAAAGCGAGTAGGGGAGCAAACGGGAGAATTCGCGTAGCCGTCGGTGAACTTCAGGCCATTCGCCGCCAGTTGGTCGATGACGGGCGAGACTTTACCAAACTGAGCATCGCGACCACCGTAGCAGCCCAGATCGGCAAAGCCTAAATCGTCGGCAACGATGAAGATGATGTTGGGGCGTTGGCTTGCAGCAGTGCTCATGTGTTTATTCCACTTTCATGCCGGTTGATTTGATGATGCGCCCATAACGCTGGGACAAGTCGCTCAAGCGCTTGACCGCTTCTGGGCCGGTCAGTCCTTCATAGAACAGGTCCATGCTGACCAATTGCGCTTGGGTTTCCGGGCGTTTGAGTGCGTCTGTGAATGCCTTTTGTAGCACCTGTACCACGGGCTCTGGGGTGGCCGCAGGGACCATCGCTACGTACAACACTTCCAACTCCAGCTCCTTCAGGCCGACCTCCATCACGGTCGGCACATCGGGTGCAGAACGGGAGCGTTGCCTGCTGGTGACCGCCAACGGCGTGATCTTGCCCGCTTTGACATGCGGCAGCATACCGGGGGTTGCCAGCACGCCTGCGTCTACTTCACCAGACAAAACGGCCAAGACGGCTGGACTGTTGCCTTTGTAAGGAACGTGCTGGATTTTGATGTCAGCGGCGTCCATGAAAATTTCAGATGCCAAGTGGCCGGGACTGCCGCTGCCGCCACTGCTGAAGTTCAGGCCTTTGCCCTTGCCTTGTGCGATCAGGTCTTTCAAGGTTTTGATGCCTGTACCGGGATAGGTGCCCACCAATAAACCCGAAGACACCATCACCATGATGGGCTTGAAGTCTGCAGGTTTGAAGGGCATTCCTTTGTAGATGTAGGGGTTGACCGTGAAAGCCGTATCAATGCCGATCAATACGGTGTAACCATCTGCGGGGCTTTTGGCTACGAAGTCAGCACCGATATTGCCACCCGCGCCAGCCTTGTTTTCGGTGATCACCGGTTGTTTGAAGTTGGTGGTGATGGCCTCGCCCACCGTTCTTGCCAGAAAGTCTGATGGCCCACCGGCGGGGAAGTTATTGATGAACCGAATAGGTTTGGCCGGAAAGCTTTGGGCACGAACTGCTGGCATCGTCAGGCTGACCAGTAGTCCGAGTGCAATGGCGGCTTTCAAAGATTTTTTGATTGAGTTCATGTTTAACAGGTGAGTGAAGAGTGAGTGCTGATAACTGCGGCCCGGAGACCTTGATGGGTTTTTTTAAATGTGACCTAGGCCACCCATGCACAAGTATTTGCTTTCTAGGTAAGCATCAATACCTTGACGCCCGCCCTCTCGTCCTTGGCCAGACTGCTTCACACCACCAAATGGTGCAACCGCTGTAGAAATGACACCGCTGTTGATGCCCACCATGCCGTATTGCAATCGGCCGCTCACACGCCAAACGCGACCAATGTCGCGTGCGTAAAAGTATGCAGCCAAACCAAACTCGGTGTCGTTGGCCATAGCCACCGCTTGTGCTTCGGTTTTAAACCGAAACAAAGGCGCCACAGGACCAAACACTTCTTCTTGGGCAATCTGCATGGTCGGCTCAACATCGCCCAGCAAGGTGGGTTCGTAATAAGTGCCGCCTAAGCCGCTGGGCTGACCGCCAGTCAAAACCTTCGCGCCTTTTTTCACAGCATCGGCAACCAACCTTTGCACCTTGTCCATGGCTTTACCGTCAATCAACGGGCCTTGTGTTGTGTCAGCTGCAAAACCTGAGCCTAGCTTCAATCCCGCCATGGCTTGTTTCAACTTCTCAGCGAAGGCGTCATACACGCCGTCTTGCACCAAGAACCGATTCGAGCACACACAGGTCTGGCCCATGTTGCGAAATTTAGAAGCCATGGCACCCAGCACCGCTTCATCCAGGTCGGCATCGTCAAACACAATGAAGGGTGCGTTACCACCCAGCTCGAGCGACAGCTTTTTCAACGTCGGTGCGCATTGAGCAGCCAGCAATCGGCCGGTGGCGGTACTGCCTGTGAAGGTCAATTTCTTCACCAAGGGGCTGCTCGTGAGTGCGCCACCAATGCCCACCGCATCGCCAGTGATGACGCTTAACACCCCACGCGCAATACCAGCGCGTTGCGCCAATTCAGCCATAGCCAAGGCCGTTAAAGGTGTTTGAGGCGCAGGCTTGACCACCATCGTGCAACCAGCCGCCAAAGCGGGCGCCACTTTGCGGGTGATCATGGCCGCTGGAAAATTCCAAGGTGTGATGGCCGCACACACCCCCAAAGACTCACGAGTGACGATGATTTTTTTATCACCCCAAGGCGATGGCACTGTTTCGCCATACACGCGCTTTCCTTCTTCGGCATACCAAGCCACATAAGAGGCGGCGTAACTGATTTCAGCCCGCGCTTCGGCCAAGGGCTTGCCCTGTTCGGCGGTCAAGATCACGGCCAAATCTTCTTGGTGTTCGATCATTAAATCGAACCACTTGCGCAATAAATTGCCACGGTGCTCTGCGGTTTCTTCACGCCAGGACCCCCAGGCTTGATCCGCCGCCTCAATGGCGCGTTTTGTTTCTGCTGTGCTCGCATAAGCCACGCGGGCAATCTCGGAGCCGTCAGCGGGGTTGATAACAGCACTGGTTTGACCGCTATCCGCTTCGACCCACTGACCATCTATCAAGCACTGTGATTTGACGAGGCTGGTGTCTTTCAGACGTTTAAATGGCATGGTGATCCGATTTCAATTCAAAATAAATGGGTTGGCTCAGTAGCCACCCGTTGCGCCGACAGCGCCACCGACTGCGGCTGCCGAAGAAGGGTTTTTAAAGCTCTGGGCCAAGTCTGTTGCGGCCCTGACCAATAAGGAAGTGTCTACCCCCACCGCCACAAAGTTAGCGCCATGCGCAAGGTAGTCGTTGGCCAGTTTTTTGTCGGTCACCAAAATGCCGGCGGCCTTGCCTGCAGCGCGCACTTTGGTGATGGCATCAAGGATGGCCTTTTGCACTTCGGGATGAGAAGGTTGACCACGAAAGCCCATGGACGCCGACAAATCCGCAGGGCCAAAAAAGACACCGTCGACTCCATCGGTCTTCGCAATGGCGTCGATGTTTTTCAACGCCAATGGGGTTTCGGCTTGCACCAGCAAACACATCTGTTCGTTGGCGAGGTTCAAATAATTTTCAACCTGATTCCAGCGTGACGCTCTGGCCAAAGCCGCACCAACACCACGAATGCCGTCCGGCGGATAACGCATGGCCTTGACCAACAGGGCTGCATGCTCAGCGGTGTCCACCATGGGCACCAGTAAAGTTTGTACGCCCACATCAAGGTATTGCTTGATTAACGCTACATCGCCTTGGACGGGTCGCACGATGGGCGACACTGCATAAGGCGCAAGTGCACGAAGTTGTTCCAGTATGGAACGCACATCGTTGGGTGCGTGCTCGCCATCTAGCAGCAACCAATCGAACCCACAGCCTGCTAAAGCCTCGGCCACGTTGGCATCTGCCAGGCCAACCCAGCAGCCGATTTGGGTGTGGCCTTGCCGAATTTCTGCTAAAAATTTATTGTGTGTGATTTGCATTTTGAATTCTTGATGTGTAAACGTGTGCAGTGTTATTCATTTAACTTTTTACCACGACCGACTCGATCAACGGGCCATTGCAGGGTGGCGAATGGGTGTTTCAGTCATTTTTTAGTCCTCAAACAAACTTAAATTTCAAACAACCAAGGGGACCGTAATCGGCCTCAAACACATCGCCCACTTTGGCGGGCGCAGGTTTGGTAAATGATCCTGCCAGCACAATTTCACCTGCCGCCAAATGTTCGCCCCAAGGCGCAAGCTTGTTTGCCAGCCATGCAATGCCAATGGCTGGGTGGCCTTGCACCCCCGCAGCCAAACCAGTTTCTTCCACTACCCCGTTTAGACGAAGGATGGCTCCGCACCAAGGTAGATTGGTGGTTTTGGCATCGACCTTGTTAGCTCCCAACACGATGCCGCCATTGGCAGCGTTATCACTGATGGTGTCAAACACTTTACGCATCACTTTGGTGTGGCGGTCGAATTGCTCAATGCGTGAATCGATAATTTCAATGGCAGGGGTTACGTACTCGGTGGCGTCCAACACTTCTTCTAAGGTGACGTTGGGTCCGCGTAATTCCTTCTTCAATATGAACGCGAGTTCTACCTCCACACGCGGTGCGATGAACCTAGTGAACGGAATATTTAGCACCTCGCCTGGGGTACAGGTGAAGCGCATGTCGTCCAATAAGGTGCCGTAATCGGGCTCATCAATTTGGCTGGACTGCTGCATGGCACGACTGGTTAAACCAATTTTGTGACCGATGACAGTGCGATTTTCTGAAAGTTTTAAAGCCATCCACGCGCGGTTGATACGGTAGCCGTCTTCGATGGTCATGCCAGGAAAACGTTTAGAGAAATGTTCGACTTGCGTACGTGTTTTCTCGGCGTGATTTAGCTCAACAGCCAAGACTTGGATTTGTTCTTCGGTGAATACTGACATGCTTATACTTTGTTAAAGAGTGGATGGAGGCTGCTGTGTTTGGCATCAAACACTTCTTGTCCGACATCAATTTGCAAGGTCACACCCATGTGTTTGGTGGCCATGAGTGGTGCGAAAAATGTTTTAGCCACACCGAGCAAGGTTTCACCTGCCAGCTTGTGTGTCGCCTCTGTGCGACCTCGACCCATGCGCAAATTCAGGTACACAAAGGCTAAGTCACCATCGCCGCCTGCAGCAATACCTGCCGCGCCGTCATCGGCCACTGCGTAGTGAGGCGCGGGGTAAGCCAGAACGCGCGTACCTCCCGTGGGAAACACTTGTTTGCCAGATTCATCTTTGACGGTGAGCATGGCGTTGGCGAGTTGTCGACACAACGCTTTCATCTCAACCGCTTGGTCGAGTTGGCCGGTATAGAGAATGACGAGATGCGGCATGGCTTACAACCGAGTGGCGACTTTGTAGCTCTGTGTTTGACTGGCCACAGCAGCAGGAATGTGGTGAGCGTCTTGTGGGGTAACCTCAAAAACAGCGTTGAGTTGACCTGTGCCAGAAGCACCAAAGTAAGGCGTCACAATGTCTACGGCACCCTGATAACCACTCCAGCCCAGTGAACCGAGCAACATGGCTGTGTCGTGCATAAAACCTTCGCCATGGCCTTTGGCTGCATATTCAGGAAGCATTTCACAAAAGTCTGCCCATTCGCGCTTGTGCCACATGTCCAGCACATGCTTGTCCAAGTGTTCGAGGAACGGGCTCCAAACTTTCAAAGCAAACTCAGGCGCCAAGCCGTTTTGCGCAAACCGGTGTGAGAGTGAACCACTGGCCAAGAAGGCCACGGTACCGTCGTAGTGTTTCTCCACCGCTTCGCGCATAGCCCATCCCAAACGTGCACTGTCGTTCAGGTAATGCGAAGTACACAGGGCCGAGACCGAAATCACTTTGAAATGTTGGTCTTCATTCATGTAGCGCAACGGTACCAAGGTTCCGTATTCAGGCTGCAGTGTGGTGGAATCGTGAGCCAATGTCTCTACGCCGTAAGCATTGCAAGCTTTGGCCAAAATATGGCCAAGCGCTGGATTGCCAGCAGACTCATACGCCATGTTGCTGATGAAGTGTGGCAACTCATTGCTGGTGAAAGAACCTTTGAAGTGCGCACCGCAGTTGATGTGGTAATTGGCATTGACCAGCCAGTGGGTGTCAAACACCACCAAGGTATCCACCCCTAACGCACGGCAACGCCGACTGATTTCTGTGTGTCCATCAATGGCGTCTTGGCGTGTGCCAAAGCGAGGCCCCGGCAATTCACTCAGGTACATGCTGGGCACGTGGGTAATTTTTGCGGCGAGTGCGAGTTTTCCCATCTGTATCTCCTTGATTTTGCGTTGGATATTGAGGCTTACACACCCCAATGTGGGATGTGGTGTGAGCCCATAGAGACCGCAATGTTTTTAGGCTCAAGGAAAACTTCGTAACTCCAAGTGCCCCCTTCACGCCCCGTCCCGCTGGCTTTGGTGCCGCCAAACGGCTGACGTAAATCACGCACATTTTGGCTGTTTACAAAACACATGCCAGCCTCAATGGCTGCCGCAACGCGATGCGCCTTGCCAATGTTTTCAGTCCACACATAGCTCGACAAACCGTATTCAATGTCGTTGGCTTGGCGAATGGCATCGGCTTCGTCGGTGAAGGGGATCAAGCAAGCCACAGGGCCAAAAATTTCTTCTTGTGCAATGCGCATGCGGTTGTCCACATCGACGAACACCGTGGGGCGCACGAAGTTGCCTTTGTGCAAGTGGGCAGGCAAGTCTGGCGCATCTAAGCCGCCACACACAACAGTAGCACCTTCTTTCGTACCTAACTCAATGTAGCTGCGCACCTTGGCCAAATGAGCTTGGCTGATCATGGGGCCGATGATGGTTTTCTCATCTAAGGGGTCACCCACCACAATGCGCTTGGCACGTTCGGCAAACTTAGCCGCGAAATCGGCGTAGATGCTTTTTTGTATCAAGATACGGCTGCCCGCTGTACAGCGTTCGCCGTTGTTGCTGAAGATCATGAACACCGCCGCATCCAAAGCGCGGTCTAAATCGGCGTCTTCAAAAACGACAAAGGGCGATTTCCCTCCAAGCTCCATGCTGAACTTCTTCAGGCCTGCCGCTTGAACAATGCGGTTGCCTGTCGCGGTCGATCCTGTGAACGAAATTGCACGCACATCAGGGTGTGCACACAAAGGCTCACCGGCTTCTTTGCCGTAACCGTGCACGATGTTCAACACGCCAGCAGGCACACCCGCTTCTAACGCCATCTCACCCAACCGTGCGGCGGTCATGGGTGAGAGCTCACTCATTTTCAAAACGGCAGTGTTACCAAACGCGAGACAAGGCGCCACCTTCCATGTGGAAGTCATGAACGGCACATTCCAAGGCGAAATTAAGGCGCACACGCCCACGGGGTGGAACAAGGTGTAGTTCAAATGCGTGGGGGTGGGGTAGGTGTGACCATCAACGCGCGTACACATTTCTGCAAAGTAGTTGAAGTTGTCGGCAGCACGCGGCACCAACTGCTTGCCTGTTTGGCTAATGGTTTGGCCCGTGTCTTTGGTTTCGGTTTGCGCGATCTCTGGCACATGCTTGGCGATCAAGTCACCCAAACTGCGCATGATCTTGGCGCGCTCAGTCGCTGGACGCCCGGCCCATGCAGGAAATGCATCTTTAGCGGCTTGCACGGCAGCATGGACCTCGATGGCTGTGCCACTGGCGACCTCGGCCAAGACGTCTTGTGTGGCCGGGTTGACGGTCTCAAAGTACTGCTGAGCTGCAACGGACTTCCCGTTGATCAGATGGTCGATCCGCATAGGCTCTCCTTCATTCAAATGTTCAAAATAATTTAACGACCGAAAGTGGCATCACTTACGATAGTGTTGACAAGTCGACCAATGCCGTCAATCTCTGTGACGACTTCATCTCCGACGTTGACGTTGACAACGCCGTCTGGCGTCCCCGTCAAAATCACATCACCCGGATTGAGCGTCATAAACCCACTCAAATACTCAATCAGCGTCGGTATATCCGAAATCAAGTCGCGCGTGTTGCCTTGCTGAGTCACCACGCCATTGACTAAGGTTCTCAATTGCAAGGCATGCGGATCGGGCACATCGGATGCGTCTACCAACCAAGGGCCCAACACCGTGCCGCCATCGCGGTTTTTCACGCGCAAATTGGGTCTGTAATAGTTTTCTAAATAGTCACGAATCGCATAGTCATTGCCCACCGTGTAGCCTGCAACGCATTGCATCGCGTCTTCGCGCTTGACATTCTTCACCGTGCGCCCAATCACCACCGCCAATTCGCACTCGTAGTGCATGAAAGCAACACCTTCAGGACGACGGGTTTGCGCACGATGACCAATCAACGAGCTACGTCCTTTGAGAAATGCCAATGGTTCATCCTTGGCTGTGACCGTCAACTCTTTGGACAACTCTTTTACATGGTCCGCATAGTTCAAGCCCAAAGCGATGATGGTGCCCACATCAAAAGGGGGCAACCAAACGACGGCATCTTCAGCCACAATCCGGCCATCGGCCAGCTTCAAACCTGCGGGATGCGCGTAGGCCTCATGAATAGCACCACCATAAGCTACTTTTGCGCGCTTCATACCAATGCCTCCGAAATCAACGTGTTTTCCAATTGGCCAACGCCCGCGACCGTGATGGTCACGCACTGTCCAGCATGCGCGAGTGGGCTATTCGCAGACACGCCAATACTGAGGATGTCGCCCGGATGCAACGTCATGAACTCCGTGACATCGGCCAATAACTGAGCAATCGATCGAACCCGCCCAGCCGTTTCGGTTTGTTGCACCACCACGCCATCAATCGCCACCGTCACTGCAAGTGCATCTGGGTTGACAACGGTCTCTCGTGGAACAAATGCACCCATCGGGCAAAAACCATCTCGGCATTTGTAACGCATGGAGGGTCTATAAAACGACGCATGCGGCACACTGATATCGTTCAAAACCACATAGCCTGCGACCGAGACCATCGCATCCGCAACACTCACATTGGATGCGGTACGCCCAATGACCACACCCAAAGTCGCGCCCATTTGAAGTTCATGAACATCCGATGGCACCACAACGGAGTCACCACTTTGGGCCCAAGTGTTGCGTGGTTTGATATACAAAATCGGTGCCTTAGGCGGCGCTTTGTAAGGCGCTGCGTTGACTTGATCACCCAAAGCGTTCAAGGCTTCGCGATGGTTCAACAACGTACCGTAAACAGTGCCACCAAAGGGGGCTTGAGAAATGTTCAACATAGTTAAATCTTTGAAATCAAGCATTTCGCTAATATATTAGTGACTTTAACACTCGCTTATTAGTAAGTCAATGAATCTTAGATGGACTTTTATGGGTGTTATCCCTACACTTAACTCAACCAAAATACGCTGACCATCACTGATATTTGGTTCCGTTGCGTTGCTACAAATTGATTTAAATCCATGAAAAGCCCCTTCAGGCATAAAAATTTGCCACACCTACTCCTTCAATCAAGGGAGGCCTTGATGAGTCGTTTTCGCCCTGTTCTTAACAAACATGGCATGACCGAACAGCAGTGGAGAATTCTCCGTGTGCTTTTAGATGAAGATGGTTTAGAACCTCGCCAGTTGTGCGAGCGCTGCTTGATTTCCAGTCCCAGCATTGCTGGGGTACTCATGCGAATGGAAGAGGCTGGATTGATCAAGCGAGAACGTATGGAGCATGACCAGAGACGGGTAAAAGTTACCGTCACAGCATCCACTATAAAGCTTGGAAAAAGCATGGCCTCCACCATCGAGCGCGAATACTTAGAGCTTGAAAAACTAGTGGGCGTCAAGCAGTTGCAACAGGTATATGACGCCCTCGACACGTTGCAAAAAAATCTCGGGCGTCAAGAAAAAACCGTTAATTAATGTTCATTGCCTAAAGGCTCTAAGATTTACTCTTATGCCATGACGGTGGAAATCCGCTTCGCCGCCAAAGTGAGAACCTCCGCCACACCGGCCTCGTCCACGTCGTGCGGCAAATAGAGCACAGCGATGGCCGCAGGCGGGCCACTGGCGAGATGAAGCGGCACGGCGATGGCCGCAATCCCCTGTATGACCTCGTTTTCGCTCACTTCAAAAGGTTGTGGTGGAAATTTACTTGGATTGAGTTGCGACTGAATGACTTTGCCTGGCGCCCCCTGACCGACAGCATGTTTATTACCAGGCTTCTTACCTAAGGTGGTCTCGAGGTTTTTCGGCTCCGCACTACTCAACGTGACCGCAGACTCGCCGTCGTAGGTCACTAAAAAAGCGGTCATCTCAAGCGCCTCAGCGATTGCGGCAAGTTCGGGAGCCGCCGCCGACAAAAGGTCTTTGGTAACGCGACGAGCCAGGCTAGCCAGCTTGGTGCCGAGGATGAGTCCGCCGTCTGCATCGCGTTCGACAAAGCCGGACTGCGCGAGCGTCTTGACAAGGCGATAACCCATTGAGCGGTGGATTTTCAGCCGCTGCGACAGTGCCGCAACGCTGATTGGATCAGGCGCACTTGCGATGATCTCTAGCGCGGCAAGGCCTCGCGCTAGCGTCTGGGAACCCCCCTGCGTTTTGAGGGTGTTCAACTTGACAGCTTGAAGAGGGGGCATCGGGTCATCCATTGAATACTTGCTTTTAATTGCAGGGCTCGGTTAGACTATCTCTATATTTGATAAAGCATCTCAATTATAGAGACAAAGGACACCCCTCCCATGCAGTTCCACCACCGCGGTTACGTATCAGAAAATCCCAGAATCAAAGCAGCTGCCGGACATGGCATCAACCGCTCAACCGAAATCCCTGACGAGATGGACGTGCTCATCGTTGGGACAGGTCCCGCTGCCGTGACCGTTGCTGCGCAACTCGCTCACTTTCCCAGCATCAATGTGCGCGCCATTGAGCGGCGGGAAAGTCGACTGACACAAGGACAAGCTGACGGCATTCAGGCGCGTTCGGTCGAAACCTTCCAAGCATTTGGCTTTGCCAACGCGATCGTGGATGAGGCCTACCGCAACGTCGAGATGTGCTTTTGGAAACCCGATGAAAAAACCCCCGAAAACATTGTGCGGGTCTCGCGCGTACCCGATGATGCGCATGGCGTGAGTGAATTCCCGCATATCTATGTGAACCAATCGCGCGTCTTAGATTATTTTTTAGGCCATGCAGAAAACTCCCCTGGAAAGGTCGTGCCAGATTACGGCGTGGAGTTTGTTGGCTTAGAAATTGATGAGAGCAAGACATACCCCGTGGCTGCACGCATCAAATACATAGCAGGCCCCCGCAAGGGAGAAGAGCGCACTGTGGTTGCGAAATACTTGGTCGGTGGCGACGGGGCGCGCAGCAACGTTCGCGCCGCACTGGGCCACAAACTGGAAGGGGATGCCGCATTGCATGCTTGGGGCGTGATCGACGTGCTGTGCAACACGGACTTCCCTGACTTTCAGGTCAAGTGCTCCATTCAATCGCACAGTGCAGGCAACATCTTGCTAATCCCGCGCGAAGGCGGTTACCTTTCCCGCTTGTACGTTGATCTGGGCAACCTCAATGAAAACGATGCGGGTGAGATCCGCAAGACCAGTCTTGACGAAATCATCCGTCGTGCCAATGCGATATTGCACCCCTACATCCTGGATGTGAAGAGCGTCGCTTGGTGGTCGGTCTACGAAGTGGCCCACCGCGTGACAACGGGCTTCGACAACGTACCCGTTGAGCGCGTTGGGCAGCAGCATCCTCGTGCGTTCATCATGGGCGATGCGTGCCACACACACTCCGCCAAAGCAGGCCAGGGTATGAATGTGTCGATTCAGGATGGCTGGAACCTTTCCTGGAAACTCGCCGCGGTGCTTGAAGGCCGCGCGCCAGAGTCACTGCTTGACACCTATTCAGCCGAACGCCGCGTGATCGCCCAAGACCTCATCAACTTCGATAAGGAGTGGTCAACACTCATGGCCCGCCCCGTAGACGAATGGGATGACCCGCAGGATTTAGCACGCTGGTACGAGAAAACGATTGAATTCCCCATGGGGTTCATGACCCAGTACCCAAAGAACCCGATCGTCGCGGGTATTGAGCACCAACACTTAGCGGCAGGCTATCCCATAGGCAAACGCTTCAAATCAACCGAGGTGATACGGCGTGCAGACAACCGTTGGCGTCAAATTGGCCACTTGCATGAGGCCGATGGTCGCTGGCGTGTCTATGTTTTCGCTGATAGCGCAGCACCATCGACCTCCGGAACCCTGACAGCGGATTTCGCACAATGGTGGCAGTCCGATCCAGAGTCGCCTCGCGTCAGGTACACCCCGCAGAGTGGAGATACAGATGCTATCTTCGACACGAAAGTCATCTACCAGCAAGACTACACCGAGGTTGAACTAGGGAACGTTTCTGCAGCATTCAAGCCCACCAAGACTCCCTTTGGCCTCGTCGATGTCAACCAAATTTTTGCATCAGGACATGGGCGAGATATCTTCCGTGATCGCGAGATCCATCGGGATGGCGCGATTGTTGTTGTGCGGCCTGATCAATATGTATCTGGCGTCTTCCCACTCACTGCACGGGCTGAGCTGAGTGCATTTTTTACCCAACATATGTTGCCTTTGAGTTAACTTCATAAGCACATGACATCAACGAAAAAGGGGAAACGGGCTGCGTTGCTGATCACGTAATTTAGTGGGGGTCATTCGCTGGCTTTGAAGCCAGAAATTTTCACAGCTTCTTGCCAACGCTTGGCATCGTTGCGGGTAAAGATTTGGAACTCTGCCGAAGTGAAAGGCAGGGGCTCGAAGTCAAGGGCGCGCCACCAAAGGGTCAGGCGTACCGGCCGGGGCTGACAGGCCGGACCAAATGTAGATTTCCAAATCTGGCAGGCCCTGCTCTTTGAAGGTGCCCACCTGGGGGAGCAGTGCAGACCGCTTTGGACTAGTGATGGCCAGAACCTTCACCTTGCCCGACTCAACGTGGGATTTGACCGCCAAAAGTGGCAAGAAGGCTGCGTGCACCTGACCGCCGAGCAGGTTTTGCACCGCAGGCGGTGTGCCGTTGAACGGGATGTGCACCATGTTCAAGCCCGTGCGCTGGTTCATGATGACGCCCGCAAAATGCGAGGAATTGCCTGCGGTAAACGAGGCGGCTGGGTTTGATGGGGTTGAAATCCACGGCGCTTTTGGTTATCTGCCAGCCCAATTCCTTGAAGATGGTTCAAACCAACGTACCGATCAATACGGCGGGTCCATTGAAAACCGTGCCCGCTTCCTGTTGGAAGTCACCGACGCTGTGATCGCCGTATGGGGTTCAGATCGGGTTTCGGTCCGGCTATCGCCGCGCATTCCCTACAACGGCATGAGCGATAGCCAGCCAGAAGCAAGCTATGTGTATGTTGTCGAGCAGCTCGAAGCGCGCAAGCTCGGCATTCTGCATTTCATGGAACCGGTACAACTGTCCGAAGGCGTTAGCCCCTTGGCACCACGAATGCGCGAACTGTTTACGGGTTTGCTTTTGCTCAACACTGGCTATGACCAAAAGAGCGCCGAACAAGTCACCGATCAAGGTGGCGCTGACGCGGTGTCGTTTGGGGCCTTGTTCTTGGCCAACCCGGATCTACCCGAGCGCTTCAAACGCGGTGCATCGCTTAATCAGCCTGATCGAGCCACCATGTATGGCGGACAAGCCCAAGGGTATGTGGACTATCCCGCGCTAGAAATCAACACTTAACTTCAAGAGATAAGCAATGCAAAAATTTATGATCGATATTTTGTTACAGGGCCTAGACAACGAAACCCGCATGCGTTTGTTGCCCGCAGAGCAAGCCATGGTTAAGACTTGGGAGGAAGACGGAACCCTACTTGCCTCGTACATCAAACAAGATGCCGCGGGCATTTACCTGGACCTGCTTGCACAAGATGCGCAAGACGCGGACGCAAAACTTTCAAAGTTGCCGTACTACCCGTACATGAAAATTGAGATGGCGTCACTGCGCATTGCTTAGCTTGGGGCATCAAGGTTACAGGGCCTGTTACCTTGAGCAGCATGAGGGCTTGCTAATGCCAATGACTCTTACGAAGGAATGACCAAACTGCTATTTGACGATTCACCCAAGGTGCATGTAAATTGGGGCCACGGCAAGATTTTGGGCAGCGGCATGCTGGGAACGCACTCTTGCGACATGAATGGCGAAAGCATCGGCATGGCGGCGGAGGTAGCGCACGATAGCTGCACTGACTTGTCGCCTGCGCGGAAGTAACTCAACCCTCCAAGCTTTTCTTACAAAGCCCGAACCCTCAAAGGTTCGGGCTAGACACCAAGCCTTCCAGCACATTGACCGTGTTCAAGCCCACCTCGGCCACCGCATACCCGCCTTCAAACGTCAGCACCGTGGGTAAGCCCAGTTGTGCGATGGCTCGTCCGAGTTGGATGTAATCCGCGCTGCGCAATGTGAAGCCCGAAATCGGGTCGCCCTCAAAGGTGTCGAGCCCCAGCGGCACTACCAGCGCCTGCGGAGCGAAGTCACTCACCGCCTGCATGGAGGTTTGCAGCGTGGCCCACCAAGCGTCAAAACCAGTAGCCCGTGGCAGCGGCAGGTTCAGGTTGAAGCCTTCGCCTGCGCCCGCGCCCCGTTCGTCGGCATGGCCCAAAAAGAAGGGGTACTCGGTACGCGGATCGCCGTGGATAGATGCGGTGAACACATCGCTGCGCTCGTAAAAGCAAGTTTGTGTGCCGTTGCCGTGGTGGTAGTCCACATCCAAAACGGCAACGCGTTCCAGCCCGCTGTCGCGCAGGGCCTGCGCGGCCACGGCGGCGTTATTGATGAAGCAATAACCGCCCATGTAATTGGGTCCTGCATGGTGCCCCGGCGGTCGGGTCAGCGCCATAGCGAAGCGTTCGCCACTGCTTACCGCTTGCGCGGCTGCCAGCGCGCAGGCCGCGCCCTCGCGGGCGGCGATCCAACTGCCCGCCGTCAAGGGCGTGCCCGAGTCAAACGCATATTGCCCCAGCCGCGCCGCAAAGTTCAGCGGTGGAAGATCGGTACGAAATCCGTGCCGAGAGGCCAGCGGCCAGACCGAGGGCAGGGCGTCCAGCGTCGCATTGGCGGGGTCTAACGCCACCCAGTCGTCCCACGCATGGGCCAAAAAGTCGAGGTAGTCAGCGCTGTGTACCCGTCGCAAGGCCGCGTCCAGCGGCAGGTCGTTTGATGGTTGCTCTAAGCTGCCCACAGGCCGACGCGCTAGTTCGTCCAACACATGTTGCAAGCGTTCAGGCACCTCGTGGCAATCGACCAAGCGGCCTCGGAACATTTCTTGGCGGCCGGCGTGTTGGGCGTGGCGGGTGTTGTGGAAGATTTTCAAGGTGAGAAGCTAACTGAGTGTTTGAAAAATATCAGTACTGCGATAACGTCTTGTAAGAAGACGAAGGCGTAACTTTGTTGAGCCTCACTCAGGTACAAAAATTTTAATCTGCAATCTTACGCCGATGGCATTGCACTGCATAACGAAAAGCAGCATGAAAATGCGCTACGACGAATAGGAAGACCAACCATTAAGCCGTACTTCATGGTTCAACCCGAAGGCGAGCGCGAAGAACTGCTTAGTGGTTGTCAGCTGAACGGGCTGCCGCCACTGCGGCTGAGTTATCTTCCGAAGCGCCGTTGAAGAACAGGTTCAACAACACAGCAGAGATAGAAGCCAACAAGATGCCAGACTCGATCAGTGGGTGCAGGTTGTGCGGCATCCATTGTTTAAAGTTAGGGGCGATCAGGGGAATCATGCCAATGCCAATGGAGATGGCCACAACCAAGCTGTTAAAGCGGTTGGTCTTGAAGTCCACGCCGCCCAGGATGCGAATGCCGGTGGCTGCCACCATGCCAAACATCACTAAGCCAGCGCCGCCCAACACCACGGTAGGCAAAGACTCAACCAAAGCAGCCATCTTAGGAATCACGCCCAAGATGATGAGGATGATGCCGCCAGCCACGCACACAAATCGGCTCTTCACACCCGTGACGGCAACGAGGCCGACGTTTTGCGAGAAGCTGGTGTAGGGGAAGGTGTTGAAGATGCCGCCAATCAGCGTGCCTAAGCCATCGGTGCGCAAACCGCGCGTGAGCGCGGCGCGGTCCACATGGCGGTCGGTCATCTCGCCCAAGGCCAAGAACATGCCGGTGGACTCAATCATCACCACAATCATCACCAAGGTCATGGTGAGGATAAGTACAGGGTCAAATACCGGCATACCAAACTGGAACGGCGTGACGATGCCAAACCAAGCGGCCTTACCTACTTTGTCAAAGTTCATCAGGCCCATGCTGGTAGCCACGACGCCACCGATGACGATGCCCAAGAGCACAGAGATGTTGGCGATGAAGCCTTTGGCGAATTTAGAAATCAACAAGATAGAAGCGAGCACCAAGGCGGCTATACCAACGCCATTGAGGTCGGCATATGCGGGGTTGGGCATCTTGGCCACCAACGCCAAATCTTTGGGCATGGCGGCTAGCGTAGAGCCGGAGGCCGAGGCGGCAGCAGCTGCGTCCGCCAGCCACTTGGCGTGTTCTGGGTTGACGATGGAAGGAGCGGTAGGTCCGAAGGGATTCCCAAAAATCCAGTTGATGCCAATGCGCATCAAGCTGATACCGATGACGGCAATGATGGTGCCTGTCACGACAGGCGGAAAGAAACGCAACATGCGGCTGACCAGCGGCGCGATGAGGATAGAAATGACTCCCGCACCCATGATGGCGCCGAAGATAAGTTGAGCCCCTGCGTCACCGGGGTTCGCACCGGCCATCGCCACCATCGGCGCTACGGCTGCAAATGTGACGCCCATCATCACGGGCAAACGAATGCCAAACCACTGGGTGGCGCCCCAAGACTGAATAAGGGTGACCAAACCACACACAAACAAATCGGCTGAGATAAGCATGGCCACTTGTTCGGGGCTGAGCTTCAAAGCACGACCCACGATAAGTGGCACAGCCACAGCGCCTGCGTACATGACGAGCACGTGTTGCAGACCCAGTGCGGCGAGCTTGCCTGTTGGTAGGTGCTCGTCAACGGGGTGGGTGGATTGGGTCATGGTTTTTCCTTGGGGAATTTTTGGATACGAAACTGTATACAAAAAATTTATGTCGGTATTTAGGGAGTAACCCTATTTTTGTTTCTTCTGCAAAGCCAACTGCTCTTGTGGTTGAGTGACGTTGTTACGCGAAACCCCGCTCTAAAACTAGCCGCCTGCACCTTATCAGCATTTACGCGCAACAATCAAACGGCCCGGCCGATCTAACGCGCTCATGTAATTGAACGCCTTGATCTCGATCACTGTCCACACACCGGATTGCTCTAGCCGATCAATGTGAGCCTGGTAGCCATCTTCCACAAAATGCGCCCCATTCATGAAAATGACAATCGGGCTACCGGGCTGCACCATTCGAATAATTTCTGGGTAGCATTCGGGCCCGAGGTGGCCAGGGGCAAATGAGCCGGCACACACAGCCGCTTGATAAGCGCCTGTTTCAATTGCCGTTGTCTTCATTAAATCGCCCCAGACCAGCTTGCCATAAATAGCCTTGGGTCGTGCGACATTGAGCATCTCTTCAGCGATATCGATCCCGTCGATGTGGGTATAGCCTAAGGCTGTTAGCTCTTGTCCCACCAGCCCGGTCCCGCAACCAATGTCGATGATGGAGGCTGCCTTGTCGGGCGCAATGCCTGCTAACGCGTTAGCCGCAATCAGGTGTCCGGTGTAGCCAAGATCGCCAACCAGGTCTTGCTCATAAGACTGCGACCATTCGTCATAAAGCGGTTGGGTTGAGAGCTTGGCGGCCTCGTAGGCGGCGAGTTTTTCGAGGACGGTGGATGGTTTGTTACTCATGTGGATTTCTCCAAGTGAAGGCAAAGGATAATAAGCCGATGCCAAACACACTTAAAACCCTATCGGTGTATTTCGATGGGTCTTGCCCTTTGTGTCAACGTGAGATTGCCATGTACCGTCGATTGCCAGAGGCCGCATGGATTGAATGGGTGGACGTCAGTAGCGGTCAAGATTTGGGCGGCGATCTCAGTTGCGCAGCGGCGATGGCGCGGTTTCATGTTCGTGACAGCGACGGCAGGTTGTTTAGCGGAGCGGCTGCGTTTTCTCAGATGTGGCGGAAGTTTCCGGGTTGGCGTTGGCTGGGTTGGATGTCAGCGTGGCCGCCCATGTCATGGTTGTTTGAGCTTACCTACCGATTGTTTTTGCCGATTCGCCCCACTTTGCAAAAGTGGGCACGAAGCTTGTCTCGCTAAACGGCTGTGGGAGCTGCGTTGGCCAGTAACTCCAAGGCGATTCGTTCTACCTCTTGAACCAGCAAAGCCAGATCGGCTCGCGTTGTACGGTGGTTGGTGATGTTGACGCGAATAGCGTTGCGGCCGTTGACTAGCGTCGTAGACGGTGCAGCGATTCCTTGAATTTGTAACTGCACCACGATCTCGTCGTTGAGGGCGTCGGTGGTTTTGTCGTCTTGACCCGCGACCAGGTAGCGAAAGCAACAAATATTCATAGCCACCGGTGCCACCAAAGCCAAGTGCGCATGGGCTGCCACCAGTTCGCCAAGGTACGCGGCTTGCTCGCAATTTTGGGTGATCAATGCGCCAAGTTTGGCAGTGCCGTGTTCGGCCAATTGCGCCCACACCTTGAGAGCCCTAAAGCCGCGTGAGAGCTCGGGCCCATATTCCACCGGCCACGGGTTACCCGCTGCCAGTCCACGCTCGGCGCCCTTGAGGTATTCAGGGCGTTCCGAGAATGTTCGGCGGTGGTCTTCTTCACTGCGCATCAAAATAAAACCCGCGTCGTAGTTCACATGCAGCCACTTGTGAAAGTCAAACGCCAGCGAGTCGGCTCGCTTGATTCCTGTGAGGCGGGGTTGAAGCCGCTCGCTGAGAACCCCTAAAGCGCCAAACGCGCCGTCGATATGAAACCAGAGTTTCTCAAGCTGCGCGATATCGGCCAAGGTTTCCAAATCGTCAATCGATCCTACGTTGACTGCGCCTGCGGTACCCACGATGACAAAGGGCGTCAGGCCGGCCGCACGGTCTTTAGCGATGGCGGCCTGAAGCGCTGCGGTGTCCATTTCAAAGCGCTCGTTGACTGCAACTTTGCGCAGCGCGTCAGAGCCCAAGCCCAAGATGTCAAAGGCGCGAGCGACGCAGGAATGGGTTTGCGCTGAGGTGTAGCCCACCAACGGGCCCAATGTGCTTTGTTGCAGTCCGGTTTTTCGGTTGCTGAAATGAAAGCAGCGATCTCGCGCGGCTTTTAAAGCGATGACGGTAGCAATCGACGTGCCGCTCACAATCAGGCCGCTGGAAGTTTCAGGAAATTGAAAAAGTTCGCGGCACCAATTCACGACCTGTTTTTCTACGTACATCGCGCCATGGTCGCGCCCACCGAGGTTGGCGTTGATGGCCGCGGCGGTTATGTCAGCCATCAAGTTGCTTGGCGTTCCCGAGCCGTGAACCCAACCAAAAAATCGGGGATGCGTGTTACCCACGCCAAAGGGCAGCAGGGCGGTCATGTGGGCTTGGGTCGCCTCCGCGCCTATGCCCTCAACCGGCAGTGGCCCTTGGTAATTCGCTTGCAGCGCGGGTGGAAACGGGTTCCATATCGGGCCTTCGCGGTAAGTTTCCATGCGGTCTACCGCAGAATCAAGCATCCGGTGGGCTTGTTCGCGAAACGCAACCCAATCGGTGGGGTCTAGCGTTTTTTCAGACGGAAAGCTTGGATGTTTTGGTGACTTCATGGCTGGTCTTTCGGCGCTGAATTACCTGCGTGGGCAGCGGCTGCAGTCGCTGCAACTTGAACGATTTGGCCAATGAGGCGGCAGTCTTCAGGCGTGAGGGAGAGGGGCGTGCGCAGGTCAAGTAGTTGGCGCAATACACCTTGCGACTTGGGCATGGGCGCTTGCTCGGGCAGGTAATGCCAGTGGCCAAAGTTGCTGGTAAAGGCGGTAGGTATGCGCAGCCCAAACCATTTGATATACAAACCCCGCGCTGCGCATTCGGCCAAGAAAAATTCGATTTTTGCCGGTGATAAGTCAAGCGAAAACTGGATCGAGCTGGGGACGAAATCTTCACGCGCATCGCGCACGGGCAGCGTGAGATGGGGTGCGGTTGCAAACGCTTTTGCGAGGTCGTCATAAATACGCCGCCAGCGCAAACCCCGCTCCGGCAGCAGCGCAATTTGCGGACGCAACAACGCCGCAGCGAGGTTGGACATGCGCATGCTGAAGTTTGGCGTGACATAGCGCCAGCGCTCAAACACTTCGGCCGAGGGCCGCAACACGTGTTGGTCGTACATCATGTAGCAGCCCGACATCAAGATGACTTGGGCTGCCACGTCTTCATCGTTGGTAACTAAAAGACCGCCCTCACCAGCGTTAATGTGTTTGTAGGTCTGGGTGCTGTAACAACCGACATGCCCAAAGGTTCCAGTGTGTTGGCCGTCCCATCGGGCGCCCATGGTGTGGGCACAGTCTTCGACCAAAGCGATGCCATGGCGATCACAAATGTCGCGCACGGCGCGCAGGTCCGTGATGTGGCCGCGCATATGCGAAAGCAAAAATACCCGCGCCCCGCTGCTAGCGGCTTTGCGCTCCAAATCCGCCAGGTCGGTGGTGTAGTCCTCTAATGTTTCTACCAAGACCGCAGACGCCGCCGCGTGGGCAATCGCCCCGGGCACTGGCGCAAGCGTGAAGCTGCTGGTGAGAACTTTGTCCCCGGGTTTCACGCCCAGGGCTTTGAGCGCCAAAAACATCGCCGCGCCACACGAACTCACAGCCACGCAATATTTCGCGCCCACATAGGCCGCGTACTCTTGCTCCAACAAAGACGGTTCGGGCGTGCCTGAGCCTTGTTCGCCGTAACGGTGCAAGCGCCCGCTGCGCATCAGCGCGATGGCTTGCTCAATCGCAGTTTCAGGAATCGGCTCCGATTGGCTCAGGTCTTTGCCAAACCACAGGCCATCGGTGGATCGGGGAGGGGCTGTGGTGGTACTCATGTCAGTGTTGGTGTCCTTGGAGGGTTCCGAGTTCGAAGTGTTCTTCTGGGAAGTATTTTTTCAATCGGATGTCGCCGGTGCGGGCGTGGCCTTCCATTCCTTCCAAACGGGAGATACGCGCAGCGACCTGGCCGACCTCGCGGCTGGCATTTCTATTTAGGCGTTGGTAGGTTACCGTCTTAATGAACTTGCCAACGCTCAAGCCGCCAGAGTAACGCGCGGCGCCCCGGGTCGGCAAGATGTGGTTGGGCCCGGCGCATTTGTCGCCGTAAGCCACGGTGGTTTCTTCACCTAAAAACAGCGAGCCGTAGTTGGTTAGCCGCCCTAGCCACCAGTCTAAATCGGAGGCCAAAATTTGAAGGTGTTCTGGCGCGTAGCGGTCGCTGATCTCGCAAATCGCTTCGCGAGTTGGCGCGTAAACCACCTCGCCGTAATCACGCCAAGCGGCGCTGGCCGAAGAGCGAGCGGGTTCGGGGAGGGCGGCGATCACGCGCGGCATGATGGCAATGACCTTTTCTCCCAGTGCGCGTGAGGTGGTGTAAAGCCACACAGGTGAGTCCGGTCCATGCTCTGCCTGACCCGCCAGATCGGCGGCAACAATTTCGGCATCGGCGTTCTCATCGGCAATGATGGCCGACTCGGTGGGCCCGGCGACCACGTCGATTCCAATACTGCCAAACAGCGTGCGTTTGGCTTCGGCCACAAACCGGTTGCCAGGGCCCACGATGATGTCGGCTGGAGCTTTTGCGTAGAGGCCGTAAGCCAGTGCAGCAATGGCCTGAACGCCGCCGAGCGCTAAAACGGTGTGGGCGCCACAAAGATGCATGGCATAAAGAATCGCTGGGTTCACTCCCGCTTCTTTGTGGGCCGGTGAGGTGGCAACGATATTGGGAACCCCCGCCACTTGGGCTGTGCACACGCTCATGATGGCGGAGGCCGCATGGGCATATCGGCCGCCTGGTACGTAGCAGCCTGCCGTGTTAACCGGGATCAGTTTTTGTCCGGCGATCAAACCGCTCATTAACTCCACCTCAAACTCCCCCAGCGAGTCGCGCTGTCTTTGAGCAAAGTCTCTTACCCTTTGGTGTGCAAACGCAATGTCTTGTCTAACCGTAACTGGTACGCGTTTGATCGACTCAGCAATGTCAGTCTCGCTGAGCAAAATCTTGCCCTTGTAGCCATCGAGCTCGCGGGCGTAGCGCTCGACCGCTGCGCAACCCTCGGCCTTGATCTCGGCCAACATACGCTGCACCGTCTCGCCGGTTGCAGCGTCAATGGTGGCTTGGGGTGGGTTTGCTTTTTTGAGGTATTCGGTGGTCATGTGGGGCGCTCTTTCAGTGAATGGGCCATGGTAGTGCCCAGCCATACCTAGCGTTAGAGCCATAATTAGATTTCACTAGTGCCAGAAATGGAATTTTAGTGTTCCTTATTCAAACCTGCCTTGAAAACTAGGGTATTGCCCATGCTCACTTTGCC
>JAIPDD010000122.1 GCA_021737875.1 Sulfuritalea sp. | reverse complement strand
GCGGCGCTGCGGCAAGTGAGCGCGCAATTGCTGCGACGGTCAAAGAAACAACGGTGCTTTCCATCGATGATTGCCACGCCTATTACGGTGACTTTCATGTGGTGCGTGGAGTCTCTCTGGATGTCAAACTCGGAGAAACCGTGGCAGTTGTCGGCGAGTCAGGCTCAGGCAAATCCACATTGGCCCGCGTCATCACCGGTCTGCTTGCTCCCCGCAGTGGCAACATTGTTTTTCAAGGGCAAGCGCTTCCTAAAAGCCTGGGCGAAAGAAGCAAGGAACTCAAGCGCCGCATTCAATTGGTGTACCAAATCCCAGACGTCGCGATTAACCCACGTCAAAGTTTGCTAGAAATCATTGGCCGCCCCGTGCAGTTTTATTTTGGCGCGGGACGCGCTGAGATGCTCGCCCGTGCCAAAGAACTGATGGCTTTGGTTGAACTCCCCGTAGAGTACTTAGAGCGCCGTCCAGGACAGCTTTCCGGCGGGCAAAAGCAACGCGTGTGCATCGCGCGTGCGCTTGCAGCCAAGCCGGATTTGATTATTTTGGATGAGCCAACCTCGGCTTTAGATCCTTTGGTGGCTGAAGAAATTTTGACTCTTTTGCGCAAGCTGCAAAGAGAGCTCGGCCTGTCGTATGTTTTGATCACCCATGATCTGGATGTGGTTCACCGCATTGCCCACCGCACAGCCGTGATGTTGCAAGGGCAGTTTGTGGCCTTTGATAAGACGGACAATATTTTCGATCGCCCTGAGCACCCCTACACCCAAAAATTGATCACGGCCGTGCCTGAGATGCGTGTCGATTGGTTGGATGAGGTCTTAGAAAAACGCCGATTGGCTGCGGCGTAAATGCATCGCTTTGACAATTAATGAAAGTCGTTGCAAAGTCATTTGCAACGATTTTTTTATCAAATTCTTATAAATTATTTTAAAAGACTTGGATCAAACGGGTAGGTTGTCAGACGTTCTGCGCCACTTGTTGTGATGAGAAACTGGTCCTCTAGTTTTACGCCTTGGGCCGAAACTGGATCTCCAATGTAGCTTTCAATGCAGACGACCATTCCGGGTTCAAAAATCCCTGGCATAAGGTAAGGCTCACCTTGGCGGTGCAATGGAACGTAGGGATGTTCGCCACAAAGCCCAAGACCGTGGAGCAGACAGTAGTAACCATAAGGGCGGTGCTCAGTTGGTACAGTCCATGCCCGTTTAGCGAACTCCTCGTAACTACGACCGGGCATGAGCAATGATGCATTGTGCTGAAGTTGTTCGTGCGCGCGCCCATAGAGTGTTCGTTGACTTAGGGTTGGCTTATGTTCGCCGCAATGAAAGGTTCTCGATAGGTCGACAGCATATCCACCGTAGCCGATAGCATCAGTATCAATGCACACCAAATCACCATCGCAAATTATTCGTTCCCCTGCCTCTTGGAAATAAGGAAACGTATTGGAGCCGCTTTGCAATAGTCGGGTGGAGACATACTCACCACCAAGGGAAATCAATGAAGAGTGAAAAGGTGCCCAGACTTCAACTTCACTTAACCCAGCATGCAGCGCCTGCTCGACGCAGCCAAGGGCCTGCTCAACACGTTGGACTGCTTGGCGAATCACTGTGATTTCTTCTGGCTGCTTAATAAGACGCGCTTCGAGGAAAACTTCTGTTGCGTCGAGTAATGCGAGTCCTTCAGCCCTTAACGCGTCGGTAAAAAGAAAATCAATCCGCTCAATAGCCAGCTCACACCCAGTGCTGCCCAAATAACGGCGACAGTCTGCAGCCACCGCTGCTGCAAACGCACTGATGGATCTACGAAACGAGGGCCCAGAGTTTGCTGTGATTCCTGGTGCTAGACGAATTTCGTCAACGGTTGGGGCTCTATTTGCCAGGTGTTCCGAACCAGCAAACTCAAATAAGATTGAAGGACCATCAGCAAAAAGAAGCAAAAAGCGCGAAGGCCCCATCATCCCGAAAACTGTCATGTTACGCACCCCGCAACCGTAAACGATGTTGATGGGGTCCGCAGTGAGAATCGCAGCAATTCCACGCTCGCGCATGACTTCTCGAAGTCGTTTCTGCCGGCTAGTTAACAGGTCAGCGTTTAGTGTGTAAAACGAAGGTGTTTTGCAAGACATGCACGACTTTTCGTTTTTTAAGGTTTTATAACTTTAAAAAGTTTAGACGTTAGAGTCCGGAAACGATGCTTTGCGGCGGTTCATGTAATCCAACACGGCTTCATCGGCGGCGACATCCAAGGCCGGGGTTTCGTATTCGGCCAATTGTTTTTTCCACATCGCATTGGCGCGCACGGATAGATCCACCGAGCCCTCGGCTTCCCACTGTTCAAAACTGTTGTTATCCGTAATCGGTGAGCGGTAAAAAGCGCTCTCGAAGTTGGCCTGGGTATGGGCGCAACCTAAAAAGTGTTTGCCCGGACCGACTTCGCGAATCGCATCCATGGCTTGCCCGTTTTCTGTGACGTCAACGCCGCCTAACAAGGTATGCATCATTCCGGCTTGGTCCGCGTCCATGATGAACTTCTCGTAGCCCATGGAGAGGCCGCCTTCCAACCAGCCCGCCGTATGCAACACAAAATTAACGCCCCCTAAACTGGTGGGGATCAAGGTGTTGGCTGATTCAGAAGCAGCTTGGGCGTCGGCTATTTTGGAGCCGCACAAACTGCCACCCGAGCGAAACGGAACGCCCAAGCGTCGAGCCAAAGCCGCCATCACGTACAAGACCAAAGCGGGCTCGGGTGTACCAAAAGTAGGCGCACCCGATTGCATGGAGATCGAAGAAGCAAAACTGCCCAAGACGACAGGTGCCCCCGGATTCACTAACTGAACAAAAGCCATTCCTGCCAAGGCTTCGGCCAGAGTTTGGGCACAGGTCCCTGCGACGGTCACGGGCGACATGGCACCAGCCAAGATAAACGGAGTGATGATCGTAGCTTGGTTCGCACGGGCATAGACTTTGGCCGCACCGAGCATGGTGTCATCAAAGGTCATGGGGGAGTTGGCATTGATCAGGCTGATACAGACCGTTTTAGGTTTACCAGTCAAGGGGTCATTGAAGTTGTCGCCAAACAAAGCGCGCGCCATCTCAACCGTATCGTGTGCCCGCTCGGGGTGGGTGACCGAACCCATGAAAGGTTTGTCGCTGTATTTCATGTGGGCGTAAACCATGTCGAAGTGGCGCTTGTTGACAGGCAAATCGACCGGCTCGCAAATGGTTCCACCCGAGTGGTGTAGGGAGGTGGCGGTGTATGCCAGTTTGACGAAGTTCTGAAAGTCTTCAATCGTGGCGTAGCGGCGGCCTTTGTCAAGGTCACGTACAAAGGGCGATCCGTACGCAGGCGCAAAAACCGTGTTCTTGCCGCCAATCACGACATTGTTCGCGGGGTTGCGCGCATGCTGAATGAATTCTCGGGGGGCGCTGGCTTGCACAATGCTGCGGCACATGCCGCGCGGAAAGCGAACGCGCTCGCCTTTGATATCGGCGCCTGCTTTACGCCAAATATCTAGCGCCTCGGCGTCGTCACGAAATTCAATACCGACTTCTTCCAAAATGATTTCGGCATTGCGCTCGATGATTTGCAAGCCTTCTTCGTCAAGCACTTCGTAGTAAGGAATCTTGCGCGTGATGTAGGGAACTGATTGACCGGTGCGCGCCGCGCGTGCCGCGCGCTTGGCTTCTCGACCGCCAGAGGTGCGCCGGTTGCGTGGGGCGGTGCTCGCGTCTTGTGCTTCTTGAATGCTTGTGTCAGTGGTCATTTTCAACTCCATACGCCGTATTGATGCAGAACATGCTGCCGTAATGTCCCAGTATCGGCAAGGCCATGCACCTGCCATGGTACTTTTGCGACGCCGACTTTCCTGCAAACGCCATACCTTCAGGTGCAAGTTGAACAAAAGCCACCATGTCGCAAACAGGTTTATCTCAGTCGTTTGGCAGCGTGAAGAACGCCGGCTTTGCCGAATAGCATGCAGCCCCATGAGGCGCAGGCCCGAAGGGATTTAACCATGGTTGCAAAAATTATTGACGGTCATGCCGTTTCACGCAAAGTCCGGCAAGAGTGCCGCGAACTGTCAGATGCCTTAACGCAGCAAGGCGTTCAACCCGGCTTGGCGGTCATCATTGTGGGCGACAACCCTGCATCCAAGGTGTATGTCGCCAACAAAATCAAAGCCTGTACCGAGGTGGGTTTGCAGTCCACAGTCTATGCTTTTGATGCTAATACCCCCGATACAGTGGTTGAGGCAGAAATCGAACGTTTGAACGCAGACCCCGCGGTGCATGGCATTTTGGTGCAGCTGCCCCTGCCAACGCATTTTGATGCCCGCCGGGTCCTGGGAAAAATCTCCAGCGACAAAGACGTGGATGGATTTCACCTTTACAACGTGGGCGCCTTGGTCTTGGGCGACACCGTTTTCCCACCTTGCACGCCTTATGGCGTCCAGAAAATGCTGGAGTACGAGAACATCCCCGTGGAAGGTCAAAACGTCGTGGTGGTGGGCGCGAGCAATATCGTTGGCAAGCCGATGGCATTGATGTTGATGCAAAAGGACGCAACCGTCTGTATTTGTCATGCCAAAACCCGAGACCTCGCGCAGTTCACCATTCTTGCGGATATTTTGGTCGTGGCGGCGGGCCGTCCCAACCTCATTCTTCCCCAGATGGTGCGCACGGGCGCGGTGGTGATTGACGTAGGAATCAACCGCCTGCCCGATGGCAGATTGGTAGGCGACGTAGACTTTGAAGGCGTTCGACAAAAAGCCTCTTACATCACACCCGTCCCAGGGGGCGTGGGCCCGATGACGGTGACGATGTTGGTCCATAACACGGTACAGTCTGCCCAGCGCCATGCTGCCGCGCGGGGTATCGACGTGTCGCTCAAGCATCTAGCCACGTCGTAAAGCGAACATTCAAAACCATTGCGCGTTGCCCACAATCAAGCATCGGTGTCAGAGTTTTCTAATACCCGCTTCAACTTATCAAAGATGAACCATGTCACTCAGCGTTTTTGACCTTTTTAAAATTGGGATTGGCCCCTCTTCCTCTCATACCGTCGGCCCCATGAAGGCAGCGGCCATGTTTGCGCGGGCGCTGGAGGCGGATGGTCAACTCGCACACACCGAACGGGTCGAAGTGCGCCTGTACGGCTCCTTGGGCGCCACCGGTAAAGGCCACGGAACCGATACAGCTGTGATGCTGGGTTTGCAAGGTTTGATGCCTGACACCATTGATCCCGACACCATTGACGCCAGCCTCAAAGTCATCCGCACGGGCAATGCCATCCATCTCAACGCCAGCAAGTCGATCGCGTTCAGTGAAAAGACCGATGTGTTATTTTTGCGCCGCGAAACCTTGTCGTACCACCCTAATGGCGTGAAGTTCATGGCCTTTACGGCCGACGGAACCTTGATCCAAGAGCGCCGGTATTTCTCTGTAGGCGGTGGGTTTGTGGTTTCGCAAGAAGTTGCAGATGCACAAAGCGCTGCCACCGGCAGCGTCCCAGTCATGGTTCCTGACCCTACCCAGGTGCGTTTCCCCTTTCACAGCGGCGATGAGCTACTGGCCATAACTGACAGCACGGGTTTGTCGATTGCAGAGATCATGCGCGCTAATGAGCTCGCGTGGCGCAGCGATGCTGAAGTCAACGCCGGGTTGGACAGCATTTGGGATGCTATGAAAGCCTGTGTGGAACGGGGTTGCAGAACCGAAGGCCACTTGCCAGGTAATTTAATGGTCAAGCGCCGCGCTGCTGAGTTACACCGTTCACTAAGCAGCCGTCCGGAGCAATCACTGAAAGACCAACTTACCATTTTGGATTTTCTGAATGTGTATGCCATGGCGGTCAATGAAGAAAACGCCGCAGGCGGTCGCGTGGTTACCGCGCCAACCAATGGCGCTGCGGGAATTGTCCCAGCGGTGATGCATTACTACGACCGGTTCTGCGCCGGTGCCAACCAAGAAGGCATCCGCAATTTCCTTTTAACGGCGGGTGCGATAGGGCTTTTGTACAAAGAAAATGCTTCTATCAGTGGCGCCGAGGTGGGCTGCCAAGGCGAGGTGGGCGTGGCTTGTTCGATGGCGGCTGGTGGTTTGGCTGCCGTCATGGGCGGGAGCGCTAGGCAAGTTGAAAATGCGGCTGAAATTGGCATGGAACACAACCTCGGACTCACCTGTGACCCCGTGGGCGGACGGGTCCAAATCCCTTGTATCGAACGCAATGCCATGGGCTCAGTGAAGGCGTTGAATGCTGCGCGCATGGCCTTGCGTGGGGATGGCACCCATTTCGTATCGCTAGACCAAGTCATTAAAACCATGCGCGACACCGGTCGCGACATGATGACAAAATACAAAGAAACGAGCCGCGGCGGGTTGGCTGTGAACGTGATTGAATGTTGAACCTGATCGGGATCTAAAGTGAGTCATTTTTCAGTCTTTGCGCTTGCGCGCAATGCCATGTCGTACCACGAGAATTGGCAAAAACAGTGGCGCAGTCCTGAGCCCAAGAGCCATTACGACG
>JAIPDD010000121.1 GCA_021737875.1 Sulfuritalea sp. | reverse complement strand
AGGCGGGCCGCAGCACGCGGTCAGCGATCAAATAGCCCTTTTGCAGCACGCCGACCACCGTATTGGCCTCTTGCTCTGCGGGAACCACGCTGATGGCTTGGTGGTGGTGGGGGTCAAATTTGGTGCCGGCTGCGGGGTTAATGGCAATGACTTTGTTGCGCTCCAGCGCTGCGGTGAGTTGGCGCAGGGTGGCTTGTGCACCTTCGTTGATTTGTTCAACGGTGGCATCCACAATGGCCAAACCGGCTTCCAAGCTGTCAGCCACCGGTAGCAAGCTCTCGGCAAAATTTTCAACCGCAAATTTACGGGCTTTGGACACATCGTCTTCTGCGCGGCGGCGTGCGTTCTCCGCATCGGCCTTAGCGCGCAAAAATTGGTCTGCTAACTCGGCGCTTTTGGCTTGCAAAGCGGCCAGTTCTGCCAAGGCCAGGGCCAAGGGGTCCGTGTCCAAAGGCAGGTCGGGGTTGGCAGATTCAGCGGATGGAGAAGGGGTAGGGGCTTGATCGGACATGGAAATACCAAAAATTCGGCGTAAAAAAGAATATGAGTAAGAAATGGGGTGCGCCCGCGCTATTTCAAGAGCGCCAAGCGCATCTAAGGCGAAACGCTCAAGCCTTTAGGTGCCCAAGAGCTCAACGTCGAACTTCAGCGTGGCATTGGCAGGAATGACTCCGCCTGCGCCGCGTGCGCCATAACCCAATTCGGGAGGGATGATCAGGGTGCGGGCACCGCCGACTTTCATTCCAGCCACGCCTTCGTCCCAGCCCTGGATCACCATGCCGGCGCCTAAGCGAAACACAAAAGGATCGCCGCGGTCTTTGCTTGAATCAAACTTGGCGCCTTGCACGCCGTCATTAAAGAGCCAGCCCGTGTAGTGAACGGTGACGTTTTTGCCCACCACGGCGGCTTCGCCTGTGCCTTCGGTGGTGTCTTCGTATTGCAGGCCGGAGTTGGATGTGTGCATGGTTTTTTCCTTGGGTAGGGGGTGAATGGGGGAGGAGGTTAAGCAGAGATTACATTTTTGCAGGCGGCACAGTTTCTTCCAATGCCGTTTGCAGTTCAGGAGACACGTCGGGTAGAACGCCAAACCAAGCTTCAAACGCAGGGCGGGCTTGGTGGATGAGCATGCCCAGGCCGTTGACCGTGGTATTTCCTCGGGCGTGGGCAGCTTGCAGCAAAGGCGTTTGCAAAGGCACGTACACAATGTCACTCACCAACGCAGTCAGCGGCAGAGCGTCAAGCGTGATATGTAGCGCACTTTCGCCTTGCATGCCTTGGTTGGTGGTATTGACCAACACGGCGGCACCGCGCAGGGCTTCATTGCGGTCTTGCCAAGGGAGTGCGTGCACACGCGTTCCAAATTCAGTAGCGAGGGTTTGGGCGTTGGCGAAGGTGCGGTTACACAGGCGAACCTCAGGGCAGCCCGCATCCAACAAACCTGCAAGTACCGCCCGCGCTGCGCCTCCAGCACCAAGAATAACCGCAGCACCCGCATCACCACGCCAATGCGCTTGCGCATCGCGCAGGCTGTGAACAAAGCCATAGGCGTCGGTGTTTTTTCCCGTGAGGCTGCCGTCGGCCTCGACCACGATGGTGTTGATCGCACCGATGCGCAAGGCCAGTGGATCGACACGGTCAACGATAGCCATCGCAGCGACTTTGTGTGGAATCGTCAGGTTGCAACCGGCAAAGCCCAAGGCGGGCAGGCTGCGCAAAGCTGTCTCTAGGTTGGCAGGCGCAACCGCCAAGGCAACGTAGGCGCCCTGCAAACCGTACTGCTTGATCCAGTGCGTATGCATGCGGGGCGAGCGCGAGTGCGCCACGGGCCAGCCCATGACGCCTGCTAGGACGTAAGGCGCAGACGCTGCCATGGCCTTACAAGGTGTCCGTGAAGCTGCGCAACTTGTCGCTGCGGCTGGGGTGCTTGAGCTTGCGCAAGGCCTTGGCTTCAATTTGGCGAATCCGCTCGCGCGTCACGTCAAACTGTTTGCCCACTTCTTCTAAAGTGTGGTCGCTGGCCATCTCGATACCAAAGCGCATGCGCAAAACTTTGGCTTCGCGGGGCGTCAAGCTGTCCAATATGTCTTTCACCACATCACGCAAGCCCGCTTGCATGGCAGCTTCCATAGGCGCGGTGTTGGCGCCATCTTCAATGAAGTCACCCAAGAGGCTGTCATCGTCATCGCCAATCGGTGTTTCCATGGAAATCGGCTCTTTGGCGATTTTCATGATCTTGCGGATCTTGTCTTCCGGAATTTCCATGCGCTCGGCCAAGACGCTGGCATCGGGCTCAAAACCAAACTCTTGCAAGTGCTGGCGGCTGATGCGGTTCATTTTGTTGATGGTCTCGATCATGTGCACCGGAATACGGATGGTGCGGGCCTGGTCGGCAATCGAGCGCGTAATAGCTTGGCGAATCCACCAGGTCGCGTAGGTCGAGAATTTGTAGCCGCGGCGGTACTCAAATTTGTCCACCGCTTTCATCAAGCCGATATTGCCTTCTTGGATCAAGTCCAAAAATTGCAAGCCCCGGTTGGTGTATTTCTTGGCAATGGAAATGACCAAACGCAAATTGGCCTCGATCATTTCTTTTTTCGCAGCGCGTGAGTTCGCTTCGCCCGCGTTCATGCGTTTGTTGATGTCTTTGAGTTGATCCAAAGGCACCACCACATTGGTTTGCAAATCAATCAAACGCTGCTGGATGTCTTGCACTGGCGGAATATTGCGCGCCATCACCGGGCTCCAAGGCTTGCTGGCAGCGGCTTGTTTTTCAATCCACTTGAGGTTGAGCAGTTGGCTGGCAATGCGGTTGCCGTTTTTATCGCGACCGCTGAAATCAGCAATAAAGTTTTCTTGGCTATAGCCGCACTTGTCCACCAAGATGCGGCGCAGCTCGCGCTCTTTTTTGCGAATATCGTCGACCTGGCCGCGCACCATGTCACAGAGTTTTTCAATCTGTTTGGCGGTAAAGCGAATCGTCATCAACTCTTCGCTCAGCATTTTTTGCGCTTTCACATAACTGGGTGAGCCGTGGCCTTCTTTGTCGTAAATCTTGTGCATTTTTTCAAACAGCTCGCGCAATTTGTCAAAACGAATCAAGGCTTCGCGTTTGAGTTCTTCCAGCTTCTTGGTCAGTGCTTTGGAGCCGCCTTTGCCGTCATCGTCGTCATCGGCGTCGAATTCGTCAAAGTCTTCTTCGGCCACATAATCGTCGGCTTCGTTGGGGTTAAAGAAGCCGTCCACGATGGTGGTGATTACCACTTTGTTTTCGCGGATCTCTTCACCCAAGCTCAAAATAGCGGCAATGGTTGCGGGTGAGCCAGAGATGGCTTCCATCATTGCCATCAAACCGCCTTCAATGCGTTTGGCGATTTCAATTTCGCCTTCGCGCGTGAGCAGCTCCACGGTTCCCATTTCGCGCATGTACATGCGCACAGGATCGGTGGTTCGACCAAATTCGCTGTCCACGGTGGACAAAGCCGCTACCGCTTCTTCTTCAGCCTCGGCTTCCGTTGCCGCCGTAGCGACATTGTTGTTGATCAGAAGCGTTTCAGCGTCTGGCGTTTGTTCATACACCGCAATGCCCATGTCATTGAGTTGGGCAATCACAACTTCAAGAATCTCCGCTTCTACCAATTTTCCGGGCAAGTGGTCCGAAATTTCGCCGTGGGTCAGGTAGCCGCGGGTGCGCCCGAGCTTGACCATCTCAATAAAGGCACTTTCACGCTTGACCTTTTCTTCTTCAGAAAGAATGGTTTGCTCGAGTCCGAATTCTTTCATCAGCGCCCGGGCCTTGGCCTGGCTGATTTTCATGCGCAAAGGCTTGACCTTTTCGCCGGGTGCAACGGCGACGGGCTCGGCTTCGAGTTCGGCTTCAATGTCCGCCATGTCCGGATCGTTCAATAGACCGGCTGTTTTTTTGGTTTTTTTACTGGCCTTGGCGGCTGGTTTGACTGCGGCTTTTGGCGCAGCTTTAGGTGCGGCTTTTGGGACGACTTTCACCGGCGTTTTTGCTGGGGCTTTTGCGGGAGCTTTGGACGCTGCTTTTGCTGCGGGTTTAGCGACCGCTTTAGGAGCAGCCTTGGCAATGACTTTGGCGGCTAATTTGACGGCCGGTTTGGCCGCTACTTTGCCCGCAGGCTTAGCCGCCGGTTTGACGACAGACTTGGTTGCGGGTTTAGCGGAAGACTTCGCGACCGGCTTGGCAGCGGGTTTAGCGATTGCTTTGACTTTGGCGGCGACTTTGGATTTCGAAACGGGCACAGGAGCAACTTTCTTTTTGGGCGCAGGGGCGGCCTTTTTAGGCGCCACTACTTTTTTCTTTGCCGCAGGCTTGGCTGCTGGTTTTTTAGCAGTTTTCTTGGCGGACTGAACAGGCTTGGCAGATTTGGCAGAAGGCATAGGGAAACCTCAAAACAACAAAAATACACAGGAAAGAACAGCGAGCTGCTAAGTCAAGCAAAGCGCAACTTAGGGCAAGACGGCAAACGAACGTGGGGAACTAAGACGCAAAGGAGACGAAAAAGGCAAGATGTAGGGGCGAACATTTGGGGTGCAATCCTTGCGGTGTGGTGGCCATGGTGATCGGTGTCACGGGGTGGCCTAAACCGGAGGTGTTGCTGTCGCTCTTGCCGAACTAAGCTTGGATTATACCTGCAGATTGCTGCTGCTCTAGTATTTTTCTTCTGGTTTGCAGGTCGCGGTAGCGTTGCAAGGCGCTGGGATCGCTCGCCGAGGCTGCAATGGCCTGGGTTTCTTGCTCTTTCAACCGTTCAATCAACATGCGGGCCAAGAGGTCGCGCAATTCTGGTGCCGCCTCTTCTTGGTTTTCGCCAGGTTGGGTCGGGCCAGACATCAAGCGCAGCGCGAGCGCCTCGAAAGACTGGCCGGTGAGTTCTTCGCGCAAGGCGCTCCAGGTCAGTGGCCCATGGTCATGCAACTGGCTCTCAAACCAAACAAAGAATGGCCCGTGGGGCGCGGGGAGTTCGCACAGCATACTGTGGTCTTCGCCCGAGAGCGCTTCCCACAAATGACTTTGGCCGAGCAAAATTCGGCTGGCGTGGTCGGCACGGCTGGCGGGCTGGGCCCGCACCCCCATGCGGGGCCGTGGGCTTGTCGTGCGGCTTGCGTAGGGTTTGGTGCTGTCTTTGCTGGGCTTGCGGGTGCTGGGGTTCGAAGGCATCCACAGTTCGCTGAGCTCGCGGCTGGTCAGTTGCACCATATCGGCCAACTCAGAGAGAAGCTGCAGTTTGAGCGCGCCTTCGGGAAGCTGCATCCACAAGGGTTTGGCGTTGCTAGACAAATGCGCCCGCCCCTCAGCCGTGTTGAGGTCGCAGCCCTCGCTGGCCGCTTCTACCAAAAAACGACTCAAAGGGGTGGCTTGCGTGATGTAAGTGGCAAAAGCATCTGCGCCATGGGCGCGGATAAAACTGTCGGGGTCGTGCTCTGCCGGTAAGAATAAAAACTTGATGCTGCGCACGTCGGTGGCAAAGGGCAGGGCACCATCGAGCGCTTTGCGCGCCGCGCGGCGACCGGCGCTGTCACCGTCGAAACTAAAAACGACCGCATCGGTGAAGCGAAAGAGTTTTTGCACGTGTTCGTTGGTGCAAGCCGTTCCTAGCGTAGCCACCGCGTTGGGAAACCCCAGCTGCGCCAAGGCCACGACATCCATATAGCCTTCCGTGACCAGTGCGTAGCCCATGTCACGCAAATGGGCGCGGGCCTCGAACAAACCATAGAGTTCGCGCCCTTTGCTAAAGACGGGCGTCTCGGGGGAGTTCAAATATTTTGGCTTTTCGTCGCCCAAGACCCGACCGCCAAAGCCAATGCATTCCCCTTTGATATTGCGAATCGGAAACATCACCCGGTCACGAAAACGGTCGTAGCGTTTTTCTTCTGCGCTTTCTTCAGCGTTGCTAATGACCAGGCCGCTTTCGACCAAAAGCGGGTCATCGTACTGGGGGAAAGCGCTGGCGAGTGAGCGCCAACCTTCCGGGGCGTAGCCCAAGCCAAATTGTTTTGCAATGTCGCCTGAGAGGCCGCGGCCCTTGAGGTAGGCAATGGCGCCTGGGGATTCTTTCAAATGGCGCCGGTACGAGTCACCGGCTTTTTCCAAGACCGTGTTGAGCGTGTGTTGCTTCTCGCGTTGCTCTTGGGCGCGGGCCCGGTCCTGCGGTGAGGCCTCGTCTTCGGGCACCTGCATGCCGTATTGCTGGGCCAAGTCGTGCACGGCTTCCACAAAGGTCATGCCGGCATGGTCCATCAAAAAGCTGATCGCATTGCCGTTTTTCCCGCAACCAAAGCAATGGTAGAACTGCTTGGTCGGGCTCACAGAAAACGAGGGTGACTTTTCGCCATGAAAGGGGCACAGACCCATAAAGTTGGCGCCCCCCTTTTTAAGCTGGACGTACCTTCCCACGATGTCCACCACGTCAGCGCGTGCAATGAGCTCTTGGATGAAGGTTTGTGGAATCGCCATGGCGGGATTGTAGAAGTCTGGGCAAACAGGGCGGTCGCTCAGTCGCCTAAGACCACGCCTTCACGGCGCGGGTCGGCGCCACCCAACCATC
>JAIPDD010000120.1 GCA_021737875.1 Sulfuritalea sp. | reverse complement strand
GCGGACCTCGGGGAAAACGCGTCCTTCCAGGCCAAACGCTGCACGAATACCGGTTTGCAGTGGGCCGCTGAATTGCAGATAGTCGGTGTAGGCATAGGCCACCACATAGGCGGGCATGGCCAGGGGCAGGAGCAGTGCCCACTCCAAACTGCGGCGCATTGGAAAGTCAAACAGCGTGACCGCTGCCGCCGACACCGTACCAAGAATCACCACGCCCACGCTCACCAAAACGCACAGCAGCAAAGAGGTGCCCACATAGTCGGGCAATACCGTGTTGGCCATCTCCGCCAAGATGTTGGCCGAAGCCGTGTTCCACTGCGCCCAGGAAAAAAGCACGGTCAACACCGGCAGTGCCAATAGCAAAGCCAGCACGGCCAACACACTGAGTAAAAAGAAGCGGGAGCGCAAAACCATGCAGCATTGTAGGTAGACGCACAGGTCACGGTGTTCCACCGCCATCTCTACAATGGCCTGATGTTTTTAGATGTTGCCCAGCTCTCTGTGAGCTACCCAGAACGCAGCCACCCCTCGGTGGAAAGCGTGAGCTTGGGCCTGCACGCCGGGGAAATGGGCGTACTCATTGGCCCTTCGGGCTGCGGTAAAACGACGCTGTTACGCGCGGTGGCTGGCTTGGAGCATGCCAGCGCAGGTGAGATTAGATTGGCCCAATCGGTGGTCAGCAACGCCACCGTGCATGTGGCACCCGAAGCGCGTCGCATCGGCATGGTGTTCCAAGACTACGCCCTCTTTCCCCATTTGAGCGTGCACGACAACGTGGGCTTTGGCTTGCACAAGCTGCCACGTGCCGAGCGCGAAGCGCGTGTGCGTGAGGTCTTGGCTTTGGTTGGCTTGAGCTCCAGCGCACAGCGTTTTCCCCATGCCTTGTCCGGTGGCCAACAGCAGCGGGTGGCCTTGGCCCGCGCCTTGGCGCCCCAACCGCAGCTCTTGCTGCTCGACGAGCCGTTTTCTAACTTGGATGTGGAACTGCGTGAGCGCTTGGCTTTGGAAGTGCGCGGCATTTTGAAAGAATCACAGACTACGGCCTTGTTTGTCACGCACGACCAAATGGAAGCCTTTGCCATTGGGGATGTGATCGGCGTCATGTCGGAAGGCCGCCTGCACCAGTGGGACGATGCCTACACGCTCTACCACCGACCCGCCACGCGCTTTGTGGCCGAGTTCATTGGCCATGGTGTGTTTACACATGCCACTCTGAGTGAAAAAAACAAGCAAGTGGTGGTGCATACGCCCATGGGTGACTTGGTCGATGTGGCCGAATGCCCACTGCCCAGCACGTTTGCCTTAGGGGAATGCGATGTGCTGCTGCGTGCCGATGACATCGTTCACGACGACGATGCACCGGTCAAAGCCGAGATCATTCGCAAATCGTTCCGTGGCTCAGAATTTTTATACACCCTGCGCTTAAAAACCGGTGAAACTGTTTTAGCGCACGTCCCTAGCCACCATGACCATACGGTGGGTGAATGGATCGGCATTCGCGCCGAGGTGGACCATGTCGTTACCTTCAGCCGTTTACCCTAAGGCAGTGCGCTTTGAACGCTTCGTATGCGTATGACCCGATGGGTTCTCAAGCTACGAGCCTCTTTTTTTCAATTTTTTAACCAGCTTCACCAGGGCATAGAGCGCAAGCAACGCGAATATGGCGATGAGAGAAATTTCCGTAATCGTCAATTTTTCAGGGAAGAGGGTCAGATGCTCATAGGTTGTCAGCAGCGTATTGACCACCGGATTTTCCTGGCGGTATTTTTCATAAGCACCGTTGTCCATATCAAAATCCTCGGTTTGGTTGCGTTGCAACTGATTCTAGGTACTTATTTCAATGCGCCAAGGCATGCGGCCATGAATGCCATGCTACTTGCGCGTACATTCAAACCAAGTCAGCGCAAAGCAAGAATCGCAAGCAAGAAAGCATAGAACGCCTTGGTCTCTTTTCCCCATGCGGTTGCTCGTCTTCGCGCCGAGCGTTTAGAACGCAGCTCCAAACCCTTTCTCGCCCGTGGGGGCGTGAAAGGGCAGCGGTGCGTGGACTGTCGATTGGTCTTGAGCCACTGCCTGTGTGCTTTGCGTCCCCTCATAGCGACACGCGCTGGAATGTGCTTGTTGATGGCAGATATTGAGCCGCTCAAACCCAGCAACACGGGCTGGTTGGTGGCCGATGTGGTCAGCGACACATTTGCGTTTTCTTGGTCCCGAACAGAAGTCGCCCCGCAGCTGTTAGCCTTGTTGGCAGACCCGCAATGGCAGCCCTATGTGGTCTTCCCAGGCGAGTTTGTTGCGCCAAGCCGGGTGGTGCATGGCTTGCTTCAACGTACAGAAGTCAAGTCATCCAAGCGCCCCTTGTTTGTATTGCTTGACGGCACGTGGTCTGAGGCGCGCAAGATGTTCCGTAAAAGTCCGTACCTTGATGCTTTTCCTGTTTTGAGCCTCGCGCCAGAACAGAGCTCGCGATACCAATTGCGCCGATCGCACCGAGAAGACCACTTTTGCACCAGTGAAGTGGCAGCGCTGTGTTTGGCATTGGCCGATGAAGCGCATCCCGCCCAAATCCTTGAGGCCTACCTGGATGTCTTTTCTGAGCATTACTTGCGCGCAAAACAGCAGTTGCCTGCAGACAGTCAAAGCCAAGCCCGATTGCGCCTACATAACCTGGCCTTGACTTCCCACAAATAGCTTGCTTACTTCCGCCAAGCCTATGAGGCGTTGCTGGCTTTCAAAAATCATGGCTTTTTTGCTCACGGGATCGGTAAACGCAATGGATTGGGCTAACAATTGCAAAGGCTTGCTGAAGTCGCTCGAGCCCTCGGGCGTGAGCGTGGGGTACATGCCGTCCCATAGCAGCGGTAACCCCAAAGCGGCCATGTGCACGCGCAGTTGGTGGCGTTGGCCGCTTACCGGTTTCAACTGGTACCGCGCCCATGCGCCTGCGACTTCGATGGGCGTGATGTGGGTTAAAGCGTTGGGTGGGCCAGAGACTTCGGCTTGTTGCATGAAATGCGACGCAACGCCGATGCGGCTTTCGCGCCTTAGGGGCCAAGCCAAAGCAGGGTTCCACGGTGCAATGGCTTCGTAGGTTTTTTCGATCGCGCGGTTGCGAAACAGGGCGTGGTAGGCGTCGCGGGTATCGGGGTTGGAGGAAAAAAGCACCAAGCCAGCGGTGTCGCGGTCAATGCGGTGAATCGGAACCAAGTCGTTCAAGCCGAGTTTCTTTTTGAGCCGAACCAAAACTGTTTCTTGCAGGTATTTTCCCGAAGGCATGACGGGTAAAAAATGCGGCTTGTCCACCACGACCAAGTGGGCGTTTTGAAATAAAACAGTTTCTTGAAAGGGAATAGGCGCTTCTTGGTGGAGGGCGCGGAAGTAGTAAATGGTTTGCAGCGGGGTGTAATCGGCCTGCGCGTCCAATGCCTTGCCATGGTCATCCAAAACATCGCCGTTTTGCATGCGCATCAACCACTCTGCATGCCCAATGTGCGCAAAGCGTTCGGCTAAAAATTCGAGGACCGTCGGCCAAGTGCCCAAGGGCAAGACCACGTGGCTGGGCCCCACGCCGTCACGGTGCAGTGGCCGTTTAGACGCGTTCAAATACGATGTCCCAAACCCCGTGGCCGAGTTTGATGCCGCGGTTTTCAAACTTGGTGAGCGGGCGGTAATGCGGCTTGGGCGCGTAGCCTTGTAATTCAGGATGCTTCTTCATCGCCCGGTTTGCAAGCAAGGGCTCGCTGCTTAACACCTCCAAAATTTGTTCCGCGTAGGGCTGCCAATCGGTTGCGCAGTGCAAGTAGGCGCCCACTTTGAGCCGTTGGCTGAGCTTGGCAATCAAGGGCGACTGAATCAGCCGGCGCTTGTTGTGTTTGGTTTTGTGCCACGGATCGGGGAAAAAAATGTGCGCGCCGTCTAAGGATTGCAGGGGAATCATGTGCTCAATGACTTCGACGGCGTCGTGCGCGCAGATTCGAATGTTGTGTAAATTTTGTTCCCCCATGCGTTTAAGCAAGGCGCCCACGCCCGGCTCATGGACCTCGCAGCATAAAAATCGGGTCTCTGGCATCACAGCGGCGATATGGGCGGTGGCTTCTCCCATGCCAAATCCAATTTCCAAAACCAAAGGCGCATTGGCAAGGTTGGTGGTACCTTGCACGCTGGAAAACGCAGCAGCCATGTCGAGTGCCTGCGTTTGGTAGGGGATCAAAAATTGCGGCCCGAGGTCTTCAAACGCTTTGGCCTGCCCGGTGGTGGTTCTGCCTGCGCGTTTGACAAAGCTTTTGATCGTTCGCATGAACGGCTTGTCGGTAGGTGCGTCAACAGGTGCAGTGTGAGGAGCAAGGGAGTGGGTGGTGGGGTGCGGCATAAAAAAACAGCTGCGCACGGTGCGCGTTGGGAGTGGGCTGATTTTAGGCTTTTGAAAATGGCCACTGTCGCGTCCACGCCAGCAAGGCATCCGCAACATTGCCTTCGCATGGCGTTAACCCTAAAACGCGGGCCGCGTGGTTTAAGGCCTGCAAGGGTTGTGTGGTGTCAATAGCAAGCGCGCCATTTTGTTTGGAAAGCTTCTCACCGTTGGGGCCCAAAACCAAAGGGGTGTGCAGGTACTGTGGGGTCGGGAGATTCAGGCATGCTTGCAAGCCTATTTGGCGCGCGGTGTTGTCAGCGAGGTCTTCCCCGCGCACAACATGGCTGATGCCTTGTTCGGCGTCGTCAACCACCACCGCGAGTTGGTAGCTAAAGCAGGCATCGGCGCGTTGCAGCACAAAGTCACCTACCGCCGTTGCCAGGTCTTGGCTTTGGGGCCCTGAGCGCCTGTCAAGCCAGTCGATTTGCCCGCTGTGCGGAACCAGCGCGCATCGGAGGCGCCAGGCAGCTGGGCGATGGGTCGCTGCGGCATTTCTGCAAGTCCCGGGGTATACAAGCTCGCTGTTGCGCAGGCGTTGTTCCCCCAGCGCAGCCCACGCATCGGCAATGTCTTTGCGTGAACAAACACAGGGGTAGACCCTGCCTGCGGCCTGTAATTGGGTGAGCGCGTTGCGGTACAGGGTTTGGCGTTGGCTTTGCCAGGTGGGCGGCGCATCGGGCAGCAATCCACAGCGGGTCAATTGGTCAAGAATGGTGTGGTCAGCGCCTGGAATGGTGCGGGGGGTGTCCACATCTTCTATGCGAACCAACCACACGCCGCCGTGGGCACGGGCGTCAAGCCAACTGGCCAGTGCTGCAACCAAGGAGCCCGCGTGCAAAGGGCCCGTAGGCGAAGGCGCAAAGCGTCCGACGTAGCGGCTCACGATCGGTAGCGGCGAAATTTAGCCGATGGCCAGCGCCAACTCCAAACCGGAAACAAACGCGTCTTCCACCCGGTGGCCTAAGCACCAGTCGCCACACACGCCCAAGCCTGATTTGGTATTGAAGAGGTGACTTTTACCCAAGGCTTTTTCTGTTTTGGCATACAACCAACGGTGGGAGTCAACAAAAGAGGGAACGGCCCGAATTCCAGTGACCTCCGAAAAAGCTTTGAGCAGCTTGGCTTCTACGCGGGCATTGTCATCTTGCAAATGCTCTTGCGACCATGCGGAACTGGCTTGGACCGTCCAACGCTCAATCAGGCCGCGACCCGGTTTGCTCGACTCGCGGGCCAACCAAGCGATGCGGTGGTGGGTGCTGCGCGCTGCGTTCCATTGGGGGCCCAAAGATGTGAGCCCCGGTTGCACGGCTTGTGGAAAAGCCAACATCATCGTCCAGCAGGGCGCGACCGATACGCCTTCAATGTCTTCAAGCGTTTGCGCACTGAAGTTTTTTGAAGCCGGAGCGGTGTGCAACAAGACCTGGGCTTGGGGGCTTGGAATGGCTAAAACCACGGCATCAAATCCACCTATCACCTGCACGCTGTCGTCAGCGCCTGTGGTTCGCAGTTGCCATTGTTTTGCATGGAGCGCGTCGGTCTCTAAATGGGTGACCCGGGTTTCGTGAACCAGGTGGGCGCCCAAGGGCTCGGCCCAGGCCTTCACTAAGGCGTTCATGCTTGGTGTAGCAACCCAATGGGGCTCGCGCGATGGCAAGGCAGCCGATGCGATGCGGCCGTGCTCATCCAAAACCCGAACCATGTTGGCGCTCCAGGGTTTGCAGGCTTTGGGTGTGGTTTGGAGCGCTTGAACGAAGCGCCGATCGCGAACCGTGAAGTACTGGGCGCCGTGGTCAAAGGTTCCGTAAGGGCTCTGGCGGGTGGACATACGTCCGCCTACCCCGCGGCTTTTCTCAAATACGGTCACCCGGTGTCCTGCCTGCATAAGCGTTCTGGCACAGGTAATAGCAGCCATGCCTGCGCCCACGATGGCGATGTTTTTGCTTGGTTTTGTCATGCGTCTATTCTCCTGATGTTGTGTTTCTGAGGCTGACTGTACACCCGTGCGCAGCGCTTTAGTTGTTGTGGTGGCGCTCAAGCAGGGCGGTTCGGGTGGCAGGGCTTTCTAATTGGGCCAGCCACCATTGCAGCGCGCGGCCTTGGGCGTTGCTTTTGCCGCCTCGCCAAGCGTAGTGAATCGTAAATTGCCGAATCGCTCGCTCGGTGCCTTTGACGACC
>JAIPDD010000144.1 GCA_021737875.1 Sulfuritalea sp. | reverse complement strand
CGGCCTTGGCAATTGGCTTAAGTCCAAGCGAAAACGAAACTCGACCTTGTATTTCACGCTTGGGTCGGCTTCGGTGATGTCGCCAACTTTCCACTGCGAAAGCTGCTTCACAGATGCCAAGGCCTGCGCCAAGGTCTCATAGCTTTGGCTCAAAGCCAAGCCTTGGCTGCTATCGCTAGCCACCCCCGAGCTCAGCTTGGTGCTCCAGCGTCGGGTTAAGGGCTGGTAGGCCAAGCGAAACTGCCGTTGTACGCTGCTGATTTTTCGGTCGTACCAATACCAGCGCTCTTGCAAAAGGTCTGCCTCTGCAACAAAAAACATCGGAATGCCTTTGAGTAAGGCGTCTTCTACGGCGCTGGGCAAATCAAAGGCGACTTTGGCTGCTACAAAAACCTCATTGGAGCTGCGCTCGGCACGCAGTTGGTTGATCTCTGCCACGCTTTGAGAAAAGGCCAAAGGCGTCCATGCCAGGCACACGACCAAGCGCAGCCAGAGCACCGCTTTGTTAAGCACTGCGCTTTTCCAGGAGCGCATAGAAAAAACCGTCTTGATCATGGGCTCCATTGTCCGGGAGACTGTTCGTATTCGCTGGATTTTTTGGAATTAAATGGCCCGGTGAGGGCAACACCATGGCGTCGCTGTGGCTTGCAAGAAACGTTTGCAACTGTTGCTGACCTTCAGCCAAAAATAGGGAACACGTGCAGTACACCATGCGTCCACCGGTTTTCAGGACCGGCCACAGGGCGTTGAGCAATTCTTTTTGCAATTGTGCCAGTTGGGCAATGTCGGTTTCGCGGCGCAGCCAGCGCACGTCTGGGTGGCGGCGCACGATGCCTGACGCCGTACAAGGGGCATCCAACAAAACACCATCAAATAAAACGCCATCCCACCAAGACGGAGGGCGCGCCGCATCGGCAACCCGAAGATTCGCTTGCAAGCCCAAGCGGTCTAGGTTGTGCGTGATGCGTTGCGCTCGAACGCCATCCATCTCCACGGCCGAAACGCTGGCATTCGATAACTCCAAGAGGTGCGCAGTTTTACCCCCTGGGGCTGCGCATGCGTCCAAAATTCGCGCTTGCTCGGGTAGACCACTGAGGAGCAAAGGAGCAGCTATTTGTGCAGCCCCGTCTTGGACGGACACCCACCCTTCGTTAAACCCAGGCAGCTGCCCCACAGAAACGGCTTGACTTAATGCGATGGCAGTGCCTTGGCTCCAGCGAACGGCAATCGCTGCCGTTTTTAAGTGTTCTAGGTAAGCCTCTGCCGATATTTTTCTCACATTGACGCGCAGTGTCATCGGGGGATGGGCGTTGGCCGCTTGCAATATGGATTCCCAATCATGCGGATGGTCTTTTTGCACACGCTGGATCCACCACAAAGGATGGTTCCAAAGCGCCTCAGGGTTCTTGCTACTGGCCGCCACCAACGCAGGGCGCTCGCGCAAAAAACGGCGCAGGCAGGCGTTCACAAAATTGGTATGGGCTTGGGTTGCCGGATTGCGTTTCAATGCTTCAACCGATTGATTCACGAGCGTGAAAGCGTCATAAGGCGCATCGTCTTCGTTCCATAGCAAAGCCAATGCCACGCAAAGCAAGGCATCGGTTGCAGGCACAGGAGGCTTGGGTGCCAAAAGCGCTCGCAAAGCTTGGGCACGCCCCAAATTACGCCAAACCTGAAAGGCCAGCGCTTGTACGCCGGGTCGCAATACTGACGCCACACTCTCTACGGCAGCGGTACCGGATTTTCCAGCCCGTACGCTGGCTATCACCCCTGCAGTGGCTTGCAATAACTGCCACAGCGGCAAGGATTTTTCTTGCACGCGCATCGTCAGATCACAAAGGCCCGATGGCGTGAAAACCCATGGACGCAGCCACCCAACGCGCCGGTGGCTGCGCCAAGGCTTCGTTATAGGCCGTCGAGGCATTGTTCATTGCGGTACGGGCAAATTGCACCGAGGCGCTGGCCTCATCCCAGAGCGAGCGCTGTTCTGGCGGGGCGTCGTTGATTTCAGGCAAGGACACCCATAACTGTTGCAGTTGCTCATATTTCATTCGGCATTCGATCAAGGCTTTGCTGGCAGAAGGATTGTTTTTCAGGCTTTTGAGCGCCATGTCGAGCTGGTCGGCCGCCTCAGCAAGTTCTGCCAATAGCGGGGCATCCAATGCGTAGTCTTGGGTCATCCCAATAAAAGACTGGGCTTGTTTGTCAAAGGCAGCCGCGCCTTCTACCGCCGCCGCACGCAAACGCATGAGGCGGTTGTGCAGGCCAACCGCCCAAAATATGGCCAATGCCAAAGCAATCCAAAGCAGCAGTGTAAAACCCATGGTGCAGCCTCCCCGTGTTTTGCTTCATTCAAAAAAATACCCCAAGCCTTCGCAAAGAGGGCCTGGGGTAGGACGCTTGAACCTTCGCAGAATTACTCGGCGGAGGTGCCTTCCTCAGACTCTACTTCGGAGCCACCGGCGTCACCAGCGAGCTCAGCAGCTTCAGCATCTGCAATGGCACGGCGCTCGGAGTCATCCATTTGCTCGCGCACTTTGCGGGCTTCATGGTAAGCCATACCGGTTCCCGCAGGAATCAGTCGACCCACAATGACGTTCTCTTTCAAGCCCCGCAACTCGTCGCGCTTGCCCATGATGGCCGCTTCGGTCAAAACGCGGGTGGTTTCCTGGAAGGAAGCCGCGCTGATAAAGCTGTCGGTCGACAAAGATGCCTTGGTGATGCCCAACAACAGGTTGGTAAATACGGCCGGGATTTTGCCCTCTGCACGCAACGCGTCGTTGGTGTTGAGCATTTCAGAGCGCTCCACCTGTTCGCCATTGATGTAGTTGGAGTCTCCTGCCGCTTCGACCACAACACGGCGCAACATTTGGCGAACGATCACCTCGATGTGCTTGTCATTGATCTTCACGCCTTGCAAGCGGTACACGTCTTGGACTTCGTCCACGATGTAACGCGCCAACTCTTCCGAGCCGAGCAAACGCAAGATGTCTTGTGGATCTGCGGGGCCGTCCACAACGCTTTCGCCTTTGTTGACCACCTGGCCTTCGTGCACCAAGATGTTCTTCTCTTTGGGCACGAGCTCTTCCCAGACTTTGCCTTCAGGATCGGTAATTTGCAAGCGCACTTTGCCCTTGGTCTCTTTACCAAACGAGATGGTTCCGGTTGCCTCAGCAAGCACACCCTTGTCTTTGGGTGAGCGCGCTTCGAACAACTCGGCAACCCGTGGCAAGCCACCGGTAATATCGCGGGTTTTTTGGCCTTCGATCGGGATACGGGCCAGCACTTCGCCAGGTCCCACGTCTTGTCCGTCCCGAACTTGCACCAAAGCGCCTACAGGGAAACCAATGGTGACCGCATGGTCGGTGCCAGGGATCTTGACTTCTTTGCCTGAGGCGTCGATCAGTTTGACCTGAGGACGAACAATCTTGGCAGAACCACGGCGCTTGGGATCAATAACCACCAAGGTCGACAAGCCTGTCACTTCGTCCACTTGGCGAGCAACGGTTAAGCCCTCTTCCACGTTTTCAAAGTGTGCTTTACCAGCGAATTCGGTAATGATGGGCCGGGTTAAAGGATCCCAGTTGGCCAAAATCGCACCGGCTTTGACCGTTTGGTCCGCTTTGACACTGAGCACCGCACCGTAAGGCACTTTATGGCGCTCACGCTCACGTCCGTGTTCATCGGAAATGATGATCTCACCCGAGCGGGCAATCACAACCAGCTCTTTTTTGCTATTGGTCACGTAGCGCATCGTGGCGTTAAAGCCGATGTTGCCGTTGGACTTGGCTTCTACGCTGGAAGCGATAGCAGCACGCGAGGCCGCACCACCGATGTGGAAGGTACGCATCGTCAGCTGCGTTCCTGGCTCACCAATGGACTGGGCAGCAATCACGCCGACGGCTTCACCGTGGTTGATCAAGCCGCCACGGCCCAAATCGCGTCCGTAGCACTTGGCGCAAATACCAAAACGGGTTTCGCAGGTGAGTGCGGTGCGTACTTTGACTTCGTCAACGCCACACACTTCGAGCTCGTCAATCAGGTCTTCATCGAGCATGTCGCCGGAGTGCGCTACCACTGCGCGTGTCTCGGGGTGGAGCACGTCTTCAGCAGCGGTACGACCCAAGATGCGGTCACGCAAAGACTCAATCACTTCACCGCCTTCAACGATAGCGCGCATCAAGTAACCGTTGTGGGTTCCGCAGTCCAGCTCGGTCACCACCAAGTCTTGGGTCACGTCCACCAAACGGCGGGTCAAGTAACCCGAGTTCGCTGTTTTCAAGGCCGTGTCAGCCAAGCCTTTACGCGCACCGTGGGTAGAGATGAAGTACTCCAACACGTTCAAGCCTTCGCGGAAGTTCGCAGTGATAGGCGTTTCAATGATCGAGCCATCGGGCTTGGCCATCAAACCGCGCATACCTGCAACCTGGCGAATCTGCGCTGCAGATCCGCGCGCACCAGAGTCGGCCATCATGTAGATGGAGTTGAATGACTCTTGTTGCACTTGCTTGCCATGGCGATCGGTCACCATTTCTTTGGACAATTTGGCCATCATGACTTTGGAGACTTCGTCGCCTGACTTGCCCCAAATATCGACCACTTTGTTATAGCGCTCACCAGAAGTAACCAAGCCCGACACGTACTGCTGCTCAATTTCTTTGACTTCTTTTTGCGCGCGGCTGATGATTTCGTGCTTCTCTTGCGGCACCAACATGTCATCGATACAGATAGAAATACCAGCGCGGGTCGCCAAACGGAAGCCTGCTTGCAGCAACTTGTCTGCGAACACCACGGTTTCTTTCAATCCGCATTTACGGAAAGACACGTTGATGAGCTTGGAGATTTCTTTCTTCTTCAAGGCCTTGTTGATGTTAGAGAACGGCAAGCCCTTGGGCAAGATTTCTGACAACAAGGCGCGCCCTGCAGTGGTTTCCCACAGCTTGGTGCTAGGAATGAATTCGCCGGTTTCTTTGTCCTTGGTGTACTCCGTTAAACGCACGTTGATGCTGGAGTTGAGTTCGACCTCGCCCGCATCAAACGCCCGCTGCACTTCACCGGTGTCAGCAAAGATCAGGCCCTCGCCTTTTCCGTTGATACGCTCCCGGGTGGTGTAGTACAAGCCCAAAACCACGTCTTGTGATGGAACAATCGATGGCTCGCCGTTGGCAGGAAACAGCACATTGTTAGAGGCCAGCATCAAGGTGCGGGCTTCCATTTGCGCTTCGACCGACAAAGGCACGTGAACCGCCATTTGGTCACCGTCAAAGTCGGCGTTGAATGCCGAGCAAACGAGTGGGTGCAACTGGATGGCTTTGCCTTCAATCAAGATCGGCTCAAACGCTTGGATACCCAAACGGTGCAAGGTAGGCGCACGGTTGAGCATGATGGGGTGCTCTTTGATGACCTCTTCCAAGATGTCCCACACCACGGGCGTACCGGATTCGACTTCTTTCTTCGCCGCCTTGATGGTGGTAGCAATCCCCATGGCTTCCAAGCGCGCAAAGATGAAGGGCTTGAACAATTCCAAAGCCATCAATTTAGGCAGTCCGCATTGGTGCAGCTTGAGGGTTGGGCCCACGGTAATGACAGAACGACCGGAGTAGTCGACGCGTTTGCCCAGCAAGTTTTGGCGGAAACGACCGCTCTTGCCTTTGATCATGTCAGCCAAGGATTTCAGTGCGCGTTTGTTCGCACCTGTCATGGCCTTGCCACGGCGACCATTGTCAAGCAAAGAGTCCACAGACTCTTGCAACATGCGCTTTTCATTGCGGGCAATGATCTCAGGCGCTTTGAGTTCAAGCAAACGGCGCAGACGGCTGTTGCGGTTGATCACGCGGCGGTACAAATCATTCAAGTCCGAGGTCGCAAAACGACCGCCGTCCAGCGGCACCAAGGGACGCAAGTCCGGTGGCAACACAGGCAACACTTCCAAGACCATCCACTCGGGCTTGATGCCCGACTTCTTGAACGCTTCAAGCACTTTGAGGCGCTTGGCGTTTTTCTTGATCTTGAGCTCAGAGCCAGTCAGGTCATTGCGCAGCTTTTCAATCGATCCTTCGATGTCAATGCTGTTGAGCAAATCTTTGATGCCTTCGGCACCCATCTTGGCTTGAAACTCATCGCCGTACTCTTTGAACTTTGCATCAAAGTCGTCTTCGGTCATGATGCTGAATTTCTTCAACGGCGTCATGCCGGGATCCGTTACCACATAGGCTTCAAAGTACAAGACACGCTCGATATCACGCAGCGTCATGTCGAGCACCAAACCTAAACGGCTTGGCAAAGACTTCAAGAACCAGATGTGGGCGCAAGGTGCGGCCAAATCAATGTGTCCCATGCGTTCGCGGCGCACTTTGGTTTGGGTGACTTCAACGCCACACTTCTCGCAGATCACACCACGGTGCTTCAAACGCTTGTACTTACCGCACAGGCATTCGTAATCTTTGATAGGTCCGAAAATTTTGGCGCAAAACAAACCATCGCGCTCAGGCTTGAATGTGCGGTAGTTGATGGTTTCTGGTTTTTTAACTTCACCAAAAGACCAAGAACGGATCTTCTCGGGCGAGGCCATGCCGATTTTGATGGCATCGAAATGCTCATCGGGCGTGAACTGTTTAAACAGGTCGAG
>JAIPDD010000119.1 GCA_021737875.1 Sulfuritalea sp. | reverse complement strand
TGGCCCAAAGACCGCCCAACATCATCGTCATCATGGTCGATGATCTCGGCATCAACGATGTATCAACCCACGGTGGTGGCCACACGTCCGAAGGCGTGCCCACACCCCATATCGATTCGATTGCCCGCGATGGCGTGCGCTTTGACCAAGGCTACGCTGGCAGCGCCGTGTGTACCGTGTCTCGGGCGGCCTTGATGACAGGGCGTTACCCATGGCGGTTTGGCGTGGAGTTCACCCCTACCCCGGGCGCAATGGCTCGGGTAGCCGGTGAGTTGTACTCGGACCCCAAGCGTGTGCACCCCGTCATGATTGACAAAGTGGCCGCTAAAGACGCCATAGATTTCAATGACTTAGGCATGCCAGACACCGAAATCACCATGGCCGAAGCCCTCAAAGCCCGGGGTTACCACACCATGCATGTCGGCAAATGGCATTTGGGAAGCACCCCAGAAATGCGGCCCAACAACCAAGGCTTTGACGAGACCGTGTTCATGGAAAGCGGTTTGTACCTCCCCCAAAAAGATGCGCGCGTGGTCAACTCCAAACAAGACTTTGACCCGATTGACAAATTCCTGTGGCCCAATATGCGCTTTGGTGTGAGCTACAACAATGGCAAATGGTTTGAACCCAATAAGTACCTGACCGACTACTTTACCGACGAGGCCGTCAACGCCATCAAACGCAATAAAAACCAGCCGTTCTTTCTTTTCTTGGCCCACTGGGGCGTGCACACACCATTGCAAGCGAGCAAGGAAGACTATGACGCCTTGGCCCATATTCCTGACCACCGCCGCCGGGTGTATGCCGCCATGGTGCGCTCTGTGGACCGCAGCGTGGGTAGGGTGTTGAAAACGCTCAAAGACGAAGGTATCGATGACAACACCATGGTGGTTTTCATGAGCGACAACGGCGCGCCTGGCTACATCGGTATTCCGGATGTCAACCAACCTTACCGCGGGTGGAAACTCACCTTTTTTGAAGGCGGTATTCGCGTGCCTTATGTGGCCAAATGGCCCGCACATATAAAAGCCGGAACCCAGTACCAGCAGCCGATCAGCAATATCGACATCATGCCTACTGTGGTAGCCGCTGCGGGCGGAAAAATGGCTATGGACCGCCCCATCGATGGCGTGAACCTGTTGCCGTTTTTAACCGCTAATCCCACGGCCCAAGCCCAGCGCCCCTTGTTCTGGCGCGATGGTCCCTACCGCGCCATGCGCCATAAAAATTGGAAGTTAATTTCTTCCGAGATTCCCGCCAAAGATTGGTTGTTTAATTTAAGCACCGATCCCACCGAACAAGTGAACTTGGCGATGCGAGAGCCTGCAAAACTGGCTGAGCTCAAAGCAGAGTTGCAAGCCCATCACGCCAATATGCCGCCACCGCGTTGGGCCTCTTTTATCAAAATGTCAGTGAACATTGACAAGACGCTGGACCAACTCGATGGCCCGGGCGATGAGTACACCTACTGGAGCAACTAGCCTGCGCCGTACACACGTTATTTGGAGTCTGTTAGCAGCCAGCGCCTTGGGGGCCATCGTTTGGCTCGGGTGGTCTGCGAAAGCGACCGAGCAGCTGGCCCATCTTGAGTCTTTGCAATGTGCGATTCCTGCGCCAGCGGCAAATTCGCCTCGACCCGCAATGGTGTGGGTTCCAGGCGGAGAGTTGGAATTGGGCGACACGGTCTACCCCGAAGAGTTGCCCATTCGCAAGGTCAAGTTGGCGGGGTTTTGGATAGACCGCACCGAGGTCACCAACGACGACTTCGCAGCTTTTGTGGCGGCCACGGCTTATAAAACCGTAGCTGAACGCGCGGTTGACCCCTTGCTGCGCCCCCAACTTCCGCCCGAGATGCGCTTGCCCGGAGCCGTGGTTTTTATCAGCCCCAATAGCTTGTCTGGTAAGGGCAGCGCCACCCAATGGTGGCGATATGTGGCCGGTGCGAATTGGCGCCACCCCGGTGGGCCGGGTACCGATATTGCTGGGCGCGGCGCTTTTCCCGTCGTCACAGTCACGATTGAAGACGCACACGCCTACGCGCAATGGAAAGGGGCGGTAGTGCCATCCGAGGCCCAATGGGAGTGGGCCGCTCGAGGCGCCAGCAATACCCGCATTGACGAGCACGCACAACCCAAAGCCGCCAACACCTGGCAAGGTTTGTTTCCTGTGGCCAACTCGGGCGAAGACGGTTTTGTGGGGCTTGCGCCCGCGGCTTGCTATACGCCCAATGCCTTGGGTTTGTTTGACATGATTGGAAATGCATGGGAACTCACGCGTGATGCTTACACCCCGTCCCACGCCGTCCTTGCCAGCGAAAGCTTGCCAACGCCGGAGCAGGCGCGCGCCAAAACCTTGGTAAAAACGCCGTCGCAAGCTGCAGCACCTGCGGCCCAACATGTCATCAAAGGTGGCTCATTTTTATGCGCCCCCAACTACTGCATGCGCTACCGCGCCGGTTCGCGCCAGGGCCAAGAGGACGATTTGGCTGTCAGCCATGTGGGGTTTCGCACGGTCGTGATGGCGCCAGGGCCTTAAGCCTTGCGCATCTGCAAGGCCGAACGCGCTTCAACGCGTTTGGAGTTGCTGCTGAACCAAGTAATGCGAAATGATGCTTTGTAAATATTGCTTGGTGGCACTGGGCGTTTGAGGGCGGCTTAAAGCTTGGTAACTGCCCACAATCGCCAAATAAAACAAAGACGCTAAATCGGTCGCGGCTTTGGGGTCAGGCGTAATGCGTTTGAATTTGTTTTCAAACAAAGCCATGCGCATGTGGTCGACTGCAAGCAACATATCGGCAACGGCCGCATCGCGCCGGCCCAAACCGCGCAACGCTAACTCAAAGCGCATGTTTTGAAGGTCTTCGCCCGCATGGGCCAAGGCGGCTTCGAGTAAGGCTTCCAGTTCTTTCACGGGGTCGGCATGGCTTTGGCCTTGGATGCTTTGATTCAATGCCAGCTCACGGTCACGCCAGCGCAGCAACAAAGCCTGCACCAGTTCGGCGTGGTCTTTAAAGTGCCAGTAGAAACTTCCCCGTGTCACGCCCAAGGTGTCGGCCAACACCAAGACCCGCACGCCATCAAACCCATGGTCCACCACGGCTTCAAAGGCAGCGTCTAGCCAGTCATCACGGCCTAGGCGCGGCGCGACTTTGCTTTTACGTGGTGTTTGAGGCTGTCCCATACGTTCCTACATCCTTGTTTTTGCGCTATTGTCGCCCAAGCCAGCATGCTATATTTCTATCGATACATTTGTGTATGGTGCCATTAAAAAGAGTGAGACATGAAACAGCATTCAATATCTTTGGTTGTGGGGCTTGCACTGGGCTACAGCGTAGTCGCAAGCGCTTGGGCTGCCAACCCCGCCCCGGCCAAGCGTCCTAATATTGTGGTGCTGGTTGCTGACGATTGGGGCTTCTCCGATGTCGGTGCCTTTGGCGGTGAAATTGCCACCCCCAATTTAGACGCGCTCGCCAAAAAGGGAGTTCGATTTTCCAACTTCCATAGCGCAGCGTCGTGTTCGCCTACGCGCTCAATGCTGCTCACAGGTGTGGACAACCACCGCAACGGGGTTGGCAATCTGCGCGAAGCCATGCCCAGCGAACACGTGGGCAAACCTGGCTACCAAGGCTCCCTGAGTACCAACGTGGTCACGGTGGCCTCTTTGCTACAAGACAGCGGCTACCGCACCTACGTCACTGGCAAATGGAATGTGGGATCGGAACCCTACAACTTACCCAACCAGCGTGGGTTTGACAAATCCATCGTGCAAGGCGACACCGGATCTGACAATTGGGAGCCAGAGAAGCGCTACTTGGCGCACTTGCCCAAGGTGTATTGGTTTGAGGACGGGGCGACAGCGGTCATGCCCAAAACGTTTTTTTCATCGACCTATTTTGTAGACCGCATGCTGGGCTACCTCAAAGACGATCCGCGCAAAGACCAACCGTTTTTTGCCTATGTGGGTTTCCAAGCCAACCACGTGCCTGTCCAAGCGCCCAAGGAATTTGTTGACAAATACAAAGGACGCTACCGCGCGGGATGGACCGCGTTGCGCGAAGAGCGGCTGCGCAAAGCGATCGAGTTAGGGCTGGTGCCCAAGAGCACAGCGATGGTGACCATGGGGACCACGCTGAAGTGGGAGGCCTTGGAAGAAAAAGAGCGCTTGCATATGGAGCGGCAAATGGAGGTGTACGCCGCTATGGCTGAGTCGATGGACTTTGAAGTCGGGCGCTTGATGGATTACTTGCGCAAGACCGGCCAGTTTGACAACACCGTTTTTGTATTTCTGTCTGACAACGGCCCCGAGGGTTCGGACTACCAAGAAGCCCAAATTTGGCTGAAAACCCAGTACACCCAAGACACCGACCAACTCGGTGCCAAAGGGGCCTATGGCATTCCCGGCCCGAGCTGGGGCAGTGCGTCGGCGTCCCCTTTGTCCACCTACAAGTTTTACGCAGGCGAGGGTGGAATTCGGGTTCCGATGTTGGTAACGGTTCCCGGCAGTCCTCGCCAAAATCACATTGAAAACGCACTCACCCACGTTACCGATATCGCGCCCACGCTGCTCGAACTCGCGCAAATCAAACCCGCTGGAACCCAATACAAAGGCCTTGCGGTAGAGCCCATGATCGGGCGCAGCCTGGCGCCTTTGCTTTTAGGCAATGCCACGGCGGTGCGTTCTGCGACCGACGTGTTGGGCTACGAGCTCTCGGGTAACGCTGCACTGTTCAAAGGCACACTCAAACTCACTAAAAATTCTTTGCCTGTGGGCGATGGCCAGTGGCATTTGTATGACTTGGAAAAAGACCCCGGTGAAACGCAAGACCTGAGCCTCACATTGCCAGCCGAGTTTGCCGCCATGCAGGCCGATTACGCCGCGTATGTAAAAGCCAACAATGTATTGACCATGCCCGAGGGCTATACGCCGCAACGCCAAGTGTTCATCAATGCTTTGCTGCGCTATTTCTTGCCCACGTACGGACCGTATGCCTTGCTTGTTGTGCTTGCCGGGGCGCTCTGGTGGTGGATGCGGCGCAGGCGCAAAGTGTTGTCATGAGCGCTGGGTACTTTGCAAGCCCTTGGCCCGCGGAAGACGCCGGCCCAGCGCGTTTGCAAGTGCCACTGGCAGGTACCGGTCTCGCGCTCCAAGCTGGTGAAACCCTGGGTTGCGTAACGCGCAATACCTTGCTCTCGACGATGACGGTGTTGGGTGACCCTGGCGAGGTGTATTTGCTAAGCCACTCGGCGCTGCGCGCGCATATCGGTTTGCCTACCACGGCGTGTGTGGAACGCATTGACCCCCTCACTTTGAAAACCCTCTCGCGCTCGCCCCGTTTGTCCGGTGGGCCCATGTGGCCTGGCGGCATGGCGATTCACCGCAACGGTGACATCTATGTGGTGTACGGCCGCTATGCGCACCGCTTAGACCGCGATTGCCAACGCAAAGCCACATTGCGTTTGCCCCAAGAACAAGCCTACAACTCCTTTGTCATTTTGGACAACGGCTTGATCGTGACCAAGAATTTGTCGGACACCGTTCCTGCGGCCTTGAGCATGATCGACCCAGAGTCTTTGCAAGAGATCACGCCAGCCACGCTGTGCCCAGAGCCTTCGGTGGCGCGCTTGAGCGCCTTGGGCAATACGGTCTATGTGGTGGGCGTGCGTTCTATTTTTCGTTACCACTGGAACGACGTGCTGCAGCGATTGGTCTTTGACGCCGATTGGCGTTTTGATTACGTCGGCCAGGGCTCCCAAAGTTACGGCTGGGACGTGGTGATCGATGGTGCCCACGCGTGGTTCATGGACAACGGCAAACACCGCTACCGCATCAATATGCTGGGTGCTGGGGTCAGCCCCACGCCCAACCGCTTGATCCGCGTGTCGCTTTCCGACGCAAGCAACCATGAATGCATTGAAGTGAGCGGCCTGCCCGCAGGCAGCATCACCAACCCACCGCTGTTTGATACCGCACGGCGCATCGTAGTGGCTTTTGACTCTGCCAATAAAGTTTTAAAAGCCTGGCGGTTTGCACCGGACCAAAGCGCCTTGCAGCCCCTGTGGCAAAAACAAAATTTTGGTGCGGCAAGCCATATGGTTTTGTACGCCGACACCGGCGAGTTGGTCGTCAATGATTACCGCCGCATGGGCGAAGAGGTGGTGGTTTTGCAGATAGAAACGGGCCAAGAGAAAGGCCGAGTGCGCAGCGGGGGTATCACCCAAGGCGTGGTCTTCCCCAGCGTAGGCTGGTCACGCGACCTGTATTGGTGTTCCATGGGGCGCTTGGCACGCATCTTTGTCCAAGACGGATCGCCTTCGCTATAATAAAAAAGCACGATCGTTCTATTTGCACCAAGGCATGGACGCATAGAATCTCAGGTTGACGTGCACGTCAATGCGATGCACCCCATTTTTTTGTTTTTTTCTATTCCCGAGGATCCGTATGAAAGTATTGGTAGCAGTCAAACGCGTGGTGGACTACAACGTCAAAGTGCGAGTCAAGAGTGATTTCAGCGGGGTAGACATCGCCAATGTCAAGATGAGCATGAACCCCTTTGACGAAATCGCGATCGAAGAGGCCGTGCGCCTCAAAGAAAAAGGCCACGCCAGTGAAATCATCGCAGTGTCTTGCGGCACCGCTGCATGCGCAG
>JAIPDD010000118.1 GCA_021737875.1 Sulfuritalea sp. | reverse complement strand
CGCTTCAATGTCAAAAGTGGCGTGGGCCAAGGCGCTTGCCCGGTTGGCCGCTGCCGCGGTGGACGCTGAATCTGCCTGGATGGGTGTGGTTGTCATCGTGTTATTTTATAGAGCGCGCAGGTCTTGTTAGTATCGAGCCATGGGTGCTCTTGATATTACTTTGCTTTACCTCTTGGCTGCAGTGTCAGGCGTGGTGCTGTGCCGCACCCTGAAGTTGCCACCCATGCTGGGTTATTTGGCGGTGGGCGTGGCCTTGGGGCCGCATGCTTTGGCGCTGTCAAAAGACGGCGTCGCTGTGGGGCACTTGGGTGAATACGGGGTGGTATTCCTGATGTTTGTCATTGGGCTGGAATTCAACTTACCTAAGCTCCATGCCATGCGCAAACATGTGTTTGGCCTAGGTTTGCTTCAGGTTTCACTCACCATGGTGGGGGCCACCTTAGCGATGGTGGCATTGGCCACGGTTTCGCCTTCGCTGTGGGGCATGGACTGGAAAACCGCGCTGGCGCTCTCCGGCGCATTGGCCATGAGCAGCACGGCCATTGTGGTCAAGCTGATGGTGGAGCGCTTGGAGGTGGAGTCGGAACACGGCAAACGCGTCATGGGCGTTTTGCTGTTCCAAGACTTGGCCGTGGTTCCCCTGTTGGTGTTGATTCCGGCTTTGGGGGCCACGGGTGAAAGCCTCTGGACTGCGCTCATGCTTGCCGCGTTCAAGGCCGTTGTGTTGGTGACGGTCTTGCTCATTGGCGGGCAACATGTGATGCGCCGCTGGCTGACCTTGGTTGCGCGGCGCAAAAGCGAAGAGCTTTTTGTTTTGAATCTGCTGCTCGTTACCTTGGGCCTGGCCTGGCTCACTGAGCTTGCGGGCTTAAGCCTGGCGTTGGGGGCGTTTATTGCAGGCATGTTGATTTCTGAGACCGAATTCAAACAGCAAGTGGAAACCGATATTCGGCCCTTTCACGATGTGCTCTTGGGCATCTTCTTTATCAGCATCGGCATGATGCTGGACTGGCGCATGATCATGGCGCAGTGGCCTTTGGTGTTGTTGCTGCTGGTTGTCCCGCTGCTATTGAAAGCGGTCTTGGTGGCGTCTTTGGCCCGCCTGTTGGGGGCAACGTCTGGGGTGGCGGTGCGAACCGGTTTGTATTTGGCGCAGGCCGGTGAGTTTGGTTTTGTGCTGCTCACCCTGGCCCAAGAAAATAAACTGGTACCGGCGCACTTGCTTCACCCGATTTTGGCAAGCATGGTGTTGTCCATGTTAGCCACGCCCTTTATCTTGATGTACAGCAACCGCATTGTGCTCAAGCTCGTTTCCAGCGAGTGGCTCATGCAGTCGCTGCAAATGACCCAGCTGGCAACCAAATCTATCAACGCCAACCAGCACGTCATTATTTGTGGCTATGGCCGATGCGGTCAAAATTTAGCCAGAATGTTAGAGAGCGAAGGAATCGCTTATTTGGCGCTGGACCTGGACCCCGATCGCGTAAGACAAGCCGCTGCTGCGGGCGACTCGGTGGTGTTTGGCGACGCTACCCGATTGCCCGCTTTGATGGCAGCGGGTTTGGCCCGCGCCAGTGCGGTCGTGGTGACTTACCTTGAAGTGGCTGCTGCGTTCAAGGTGTTGGCACACAGCCGCGCTCACGCGCCCCAAGTGCCGGTAATTGTGCGTACCCGCGACGACCACGACTTAGAGCGGCTCACCCAAGCAGGTGCGGCCGAAGTGGTGCCCGAAGCGATCGAGGGCTCACTCATGTTGGCCAGCCATGCCTTGGCTTTGGTGGGCGTGCCCATGCGCAGGGTGATCCGCGTGGCGCAAGAGCAGCGTGAGGCGCGTTACCACCTGTTGCGGGGTTATTTTCACGGTGCAGATGACACGTCCGCAGACGCCATGGAGCAAGAAAGTTTGCGCGTGGTGACCTTGGCCATGCAAAACAAGGGCGAAGGCATACGGGTGCACGATGCGCGCTTGGATGCATTTTCCGTTCGCTTGATCACCCTTCGCCGCTCCAGCGGCGAAACGGTTCACGTAGACAACACAACGCTTTTCTTGGACGGTGACACCGTGGTGCTGTCGGGCCACGGGGAAGATCTTGCGCTGGCTGAGCAACACCTGGCGGCGCTGTCTGGCGCCGAGTCACAATAAGCCCCTATGCAAAACACCAGCGTCACTGATTACCTTCGCGCCCATATTCGCACCGTCCCCGATTGGCCCACGCCCGGCGTGCAGTTTCGAGATATCACCCCCTTGCTCCAAGACGCCAAAGTATTTCGGGTTTTGATCGACGCCTTTGTTCACCGCTACATGGATGCAGCCCGCCGACCGGATGTGGTCGCAGGATTGGATGCACGGGGATTTATTTTGGGCGCGGTGGTGGCCTATGAACTCAATATTGGTTTTGTTCCGATTCGTAAAAAAGGTAAGTTGCCGTTCACGACCGTGGAAGAAACCTATGAGTTGGAATACGGAAGCGCAACCGTCGAGCTCCACACCGATGCGGTGCAACCCGGCCACCGGGTCTTACTCATCGATGACTTGATCGCTACGGGCGGCACGATGATGGCAGGCAAAAAACTCTTGGAACGTTTGGGTGCGCATGTCATGGAAGGTGCGGCCATTGTGGATTTACCCGAACTTGGCGGCTCCAACAAATTACGCGCCACCGGCATGCCACTGTTTACCCTGCTAGATTTCTCCGGCCACTAGGCTTTACTTGCCAATACAAAAGCTGGAAAAAATCACACCCAGCAAATCATCGGAACTGAACTCTCCGGTGATTTCATTCAATGCGTTTTGCGCCAAACGCAATTCTTCGGCCAACAAATCCAGTGACTGGGCGCGAAGCGCAAGGTGGGTGGCCGCTTCTGATAAATGTTTGTCAACCGAAACCAGCGCTTGCACATGGCGCTCGCGGGCCATAAAGATGCCGCCGGCTTGCGCTTGCCAGCCTGCAGCCTGCAACAGGGCCGAGCGCAGCGTATCAAGCCCCGCGCCGGTTTTGGCAGACAAACGGATGCCTTCGCCAGCCGCCAGCGCGGGTGCGTCCGGTGCAACCGCATCGGCCTTGTTCCAAATGTGCAAAACCACCACCGCCTTGGACAATTTTTTTAACAAGAGCGATGCAATGTGTGCGTCTGCGGCTTGGTAGGCTGGCGTTGCAGTGCGCGTGAGGTCGTGCAAAAAGACAACGGCATCGGCCCCTTCAATGGCTTGCCATGCGCGTTCAATACCTATTTTTTCAACCGCGTCATCGCTCTCACGCAGACCGGCAGTATCTACCACATGCACCGGCACGCCTTCGATCTGAATGGTTTGTTCTACTTTGTCGCGGGTGGTTCCAGCAATGGGCGTGACGATGGCAAGTTCTGCGCCCGCTAAGGCGTTGAGCAGCGAAGACTTGCCCGCATTGGGTTGCCCCGCAATCACCACCTTCATGCCTTCGCGCAACAGGGCGCCCTGCGTGGCTTTGTGCTGGACCGAACGCAAAGCCGCTTGCAGCCTATCGAGTTGGCCTTGGGCGTCGGCCTTTTGTAGAAAGTCGATTTCTTCTTCTGGAAAATCCAAGGTGGCTTCCACCAGCATGCGTAAGCGAATCAGCGCATCGCGTAGGGTGTGAATTTCTTTGGAAAATGCGCCAGACAAGGACGCTGTGGCGCTTCGCGCAGCGGCTTCGGTGCTGGCCTCGATCAGGTCGGCGATCGCCTCGGCTTGGGCCAGGTCAATTTTGCCATTAAGGAAAGCGCGTTCGGTAAATTCACCTGGCCGCGCCAATCGCAAATGGGGTAGGCACGGTTCGTTGACGCTATCGCCTTGCTGGGCGACTGCCAGGCAACGCGCCAGCAGCAACTGCAAAACTACCGGGCCGCCGTGGGCCTGAATTTCTAGAACATTTTCGCCCGTAAACGAATGGGGGGCGGGAAAGAACAGCGCCAAGCCTTGGTCAATGGGCGCTCCGTGCGCATCGGGAAATGGCAAGTAGGTCGCCTCTCTCGGGTGCAGCGTGCGCCCCAACCACGACTGCACCAAACCATCCAAGCCCTTGCCACTGAGGCGAACGATGCCCACCGACCCGCGCCCGGGCGCGGTGGCGATGGCGATGATAGGGTCGTCGTTGCGGCGAATAGCGCTTACTTAAAAGAGGGCAGGTTGAACTGTGGCGGTACGCCCATGCGGACGTTGATCAGCCACTGTTGCGCGATGGACAAGATGTTATTGGTAATCCAGTACACCACCAAGCCCGAGGGGAAAAAGAAGAACATCACGCTAAAGGCGAGCGGCATAAACCACATCATCTTGGCCTGCAAGGGATCCGGCGGCGCGGGATTCAAGGCGGTTTGCAGCATGGTGGTGAGCGTCATGATCACCGGCAAGATGTAATAAGGATCCGGCGCAGAGAGGTCGTGGATCCAGCCCATCCAAGGCGCGTTGCGCATCTCTACGCTAGAGAGCAATACCCAGTACAAAGCAATGAAGACGGGGATTTGCACCATGATGGGGAAGCATCCGCCCATGGGGTTGACTTTTTCTTCGCGGTAAATGCGCATCATCTCTTGCTGCATTTGCTGCGGGTTGTCTTTGAGGCGCTCACGCATTTCCATGATCTTGGGGTTGACCGCCTTCATCTTGGCCATGCTGGCGTACGCCTTGGCATTGAGCCAGTAAAACGCTATTTTCAGCAAGAGCACCAAAGCCACAATCGACCAGCCCCAGTTTTGAATCACGCCATGCAGTTGGTCGAGCAACCAGTACAAAGGCTTGGCCAAAATCGTGAGCCAGCCGTAGTCCTTGACGAGCTCTAAGCCTGGCGTGAGGGCTTCAAGTATTTTTTCTTCTTGGGGGCCTACAAAGAACGTGGCGTTAATGGTCTCGGTGGCGCCAGGCGCAATCGCTGCAAGGGGAGCCACCATCGCCGCGCGGTAGCAGCAATCGGGAAGGGTGGAGCCAATGTCAACGGCGTCTAATGAAATGGTGCGCTCCATGCCTTCAGGCAAAACCCAGGCGCTGGCAAAGTAATGCTGCACCATGGCGATGTAGCCGTTGGGCGATTGTTTTTGGTACTCGGCATTTTTCTTTTTGATGTCCGAAAATTCAATTTTTTGGTATTTCAAGGCATCGGTGTACACCGCAGGCCCCGTGAAGGTGGAATAAAAAGACGATTCCCCGGCGGGCTTGTTGCCATCACGCACAAGCTGCAAATACAACTGCGGCGAAATCGGCGCACCAGTCGTGTTGGTCAAGGCGTGTTTGACAGCCACAGCGTAAGACCCACGCTTGAGCGTGTAGGTTTTAACAAGCGTGATGCCACCTACGTCGGCAGAGGCGAATGTCAGCTGGAGTTCGTCAGCGCCGTCTTTGAGTTCACGCGCACCGCTTGCGGTCATCGGCGTTTTGTGGGTGGGAAAGGCGCCGGGCACGGTGCCCGAGACCACGCCCGACTGCGCCAAATACACGCGGTCTTTGCTGTCATCGAGCAAGACAAAGCTCTTGGACTTGTCGGCGTTGTCGGCGTAACGCATAAATTCGCTTCCTACCAACGTGCCGCCTTGGGTATCAAAGCGCAGTTTGAGAACGTCGGTGCTGACAGTAAAGCGTTCGCCGGTTTTGGCTGGGGCGGCATCGGCTGGAACTGTGGCAGGCGCTGCCGCAGCAACCGGTACGGTGCCTGCGGGAATGCTGGTGTCGGGCGCGGCTTGCGCTGGCTTGGCGCTCGAGGCGCCTACCTGCGCGGGTTGGCCTTGGAAAAACGTGGCCTTGTGGCCGTGCGAGATTTGCCATTGGTCCCAAAGCAGGACCATAGAGAAGCCAAAGATCACCCACAAGACGGTGCGGCGAATATCGTTCATGAAGATTTCTTTTCGGAAGAGGGAGGAATAAAGCGGCTAAACAGCCGGGGTTTTTGCGCTGGGACGGGATCAAGCCCACCAGCACACCAAGGGTGACAGCGCGCCAGCCGAGACAGTACCAAATAGCTGCCTGCTGCCGCACCATGGTTTTGCAATGCCCCCAGAGCATACACAGAACAGGTGGGCTCAAAACGGCAGGACGAACCCAACCAAGGGCTCAGCAACAGCCGATAGGCTTTGACCAGTCCGAGCAAAAGCGCTTGCATCATGGCAAAGCCTGCTTTGAATGGGCAACACTGGCTTGGGTGAACAAGTCGAGTAACTCCGCCCGCACAGCCGCTTTCAATGCCAAGGACGACGCACTGACAAAGTGCGTGCGGTCAAAGGCTGTTCGCAAGCGCACCAAATGCGCATGTGCGGGCAGCGAATGTTGGAATTGGGGGCTCACGTTATAGATTTGTCGCTTGATGGCATTGCGGGTGACGGCGCGTTTGGCCCAACGTTTGGGCACCATGGCGCCCATCCACAGCCCAGAAAACGGAAAAACCGCTGGAGCAGCGGTTGTTTCTGTAAGGGCGTTAGGCATTTCTATTGCGCAACTGTGCAAAGCAAAGTGCGCGGTACGCGCCCTGATTTTTCCTGCCAACACGGCCTGAAATTGGGGTCGTGTTTGCAGCCGTTGCACGGTCAAGCCAGGGCTTTACCGAGGGAAATTAGACAGCCAGGCGCTTGCGGCCTTTGGCGCGGCGTGCGTTGATCACAGCGCGGCCACCGCGGGTTTTCATGCGAACCAAGAAGCCGTGGGTGCGGGCGCGACGAATTTTGGAGGGTTGGTAAG